>JARXKP010000025.1:11378-18757 GCA_030271615.1 Pseudomonadota bacterium | reverse complement strand
GGCCTGAATCAGCTGGGCCGCCGACGATGCCTGCAGATTCATCGCCTTCTTCAACACCGACAAGGCCGCCACTCCCTGGACGGTTCCCGGATCGGCTGCAGAGGCGTTGGCAAGGGAGGCACCGGTGAGGGAATCCATGGGCGGACCTTCGGTTGAAGCAGTGACGCACGGTTGTCGGCACACGGCTGCGCTGGCTGAAGGGGGCCGCGTGGGGCGCAACGGCCTCACGTGAAATTTCTGGCGGAAATCGCCGGGTGATGTCGGAGCCCGCCCGGCTCCGTCGATCAGCGCTGGCGCAGCGCGTGCGCGATCAGCGGCACGACGCTGATCGCATTGCTGGCGTGCGGCACGCAGTCGGTGCTCCAGACCTGACCGACACCGCTCGCGTGCAGCTCGGCCAGCGCGTCGCCGACGAACAGCGCGTGGGTCACGGCCACGTCCACCGACAGCGCACCCGCCGCCAGCACCAGCCGCGCGGCCGCCATCAGCGTGTGACCGGTACTGACCACGTCATCGATCAGCACCACCGCCCTGCCCTTGCAGTTCAGCGCTGGCGGCAGCACCACCTCCACATCGCGATCGCCGCGACGCTGCTTCACGCACCACCCGTGATCGGCCGCCGGCGAACAAGCCCGTGCCGCCTCGCGCACCCAGGGCTCCGACTCCTCGTCCGGTCCCAGCAGCAAAGGCCGGCTCACTTGCTGAGCCACCCACTCACCGATGAGTGTCGCAGCGGACAGAGAAACGGCCCGACACGCGGGCATCACCTCCTGCAACGAAGCGATGCGGTGCAGGTGCGGGTCCACGGTCACGACAGCGTCGAAGCGGCTCGCCAGCCAGCCCGCGATGTGGCGCTGGCTGACGGCCTCGCCGGGCGCGAAGGCGATGTCTTGCCGCATGTAGGCCAGATACGGGCTGACGAGCAGCAGGCGTTGCGCGCCGAGTTCACGTGCCGCGGGGGCGACGATCATCAGTTCCACCAGCTTCTCGTTGGGTTGATGCAGGCTGCGCAGCAGCACCACGCACGGTGGCAACACGGCAGGCAGTCGCAGCTTCAGCTCGCCATCGGGAAAGCGGTGTCGCTCGATCAGCGCCAGCGGCAGCCCGAGCGCCAGGGCCAGGGAAGAGGCCAGCTGACGCTCGTCGTCGAAGGCGAGGACGCATCCTGGCGCGGTGATGCGGCTCATCAGGCGGCTCCGCCTGCCTGCAGCAAGTACCCGTTGTCGCGCGCGGCCAAGTCACAGGCGAAGGTCAGGTCTGCGGGGTACTTCGCATGGATGCGATAGAGCGCCTGGCCGGCAGCGACCGGGTCGCCGACCTTGCGCAGCAGGTCCACGCCCGCACCGCTGACCTGCGGCGCACCCGCCAGGCGGGCGATGCGGGCCAGGCGCAGGTTGTCGATGGCACCGACGATGCCCGGGCGTTCGGCGATCACCTCGTGGGTCAGCGCGCCGAGCGTGGGCAGTTCGGCACGCCGACCCTGCGCGGAGATGATGGCCTCCATCTGCGCCAGCGCGCGGCCGGATTCGAGGATGTCGCGGGCGATTCGCCAGCCGTCGCCACCCCGCACATCGGGGTCGAACTCGATCACACGGCCGGCCAAGCGCAGCGACTTCTCGCGCAGGTCGGCAGGCGCGGCGGGGTCGTTGTGCAACACGCGCATCACGTCACGAGCCTCGAGCACGGGGCCGATGCCGTTGCCGATCGGCTGGCTACCGTCGGTGATCATCACGTCGAGGTGCAGGTTGAGGTAGGACGCGACGTACTCGAACAGCTTGCGCAGTCGCTGTGCCGCAGGCATGGACCGCACCTTGGCGGTGGGCCCGACCGGGATGTCCAGCACCAGGTGCGTGGAGCCGGCAGCAATCTTCTTCGACAGGATGGACGCCACCATCTGCCCCGGCGAATCGATGCCCAGCGGCCGCTCAACCGAGATCAGGATGTCGTCGGCCGGAGAGAGGTCGGCGCTGCCACCCCACGCGAGGCAGCCGTTGGTGTCGCGAACGATCTGCTGCAGCCGCTCGAAGGGCAGCTCCACTTCGGCCAGCACCTCCATCGTGTCGGCGGTGCCGGCCGGCGAGGTGATCGCGCGCGAGGAGGTCTTGGGGCACAGCATGCCGTGCGCGGTGACGATGGGCACCACCAGCATCGAGGTGCGGTTGCCGGGAATGCCACCGATGCAGTGCTTGTCCACCACCGGTCCGCCACGCACGGCGTGCTGCCAGTCGAGACGACGTCCGACGTCGATCATCGCCTCGGTCAGGTACAGCACCTCGTCGCGTTCGAGGTCGTAGCCGTTGGTCGCCACGACGAAGGCCGCCAGCTCGATCTTGGAATAGCGGGCCTGGGCAACGTCGCGGATGATGGCTTTCAGGTCCTCGCGCGACAACCGCTCGCCCGCGATCTTGCGGTGCAGCGCCGGCAAGGAAACCGGTGACTCGGCCGGCGATACCTGGGCGGCATGGCCCGATGCGACATTCAGTCGTGCGAACGCGTCTTCGGACAGGCCGAGTTCGTCAGGCTGCACGATGTCTGCGTCATCGACGACGTTCAGCACCGCGCTGATGGCCCGGCCATTGGCCCGCACCGTCACCTTGGACAAGGCCTGGAATCCGGCCGCGCGCACCACTTCGCATTCGCGGTGCAGATAGACCACGCTTTCACGCCAGGTGTCGATCGCGACGCGTCGAATGCGGAGGTCTTGGGATTCCATGGGGGCACTCTACCCCTCACCCACGATGCCGCCACCCACGCCGTTCGTTCCGATCCCGGTCAGCGGATCTTGGCGTCGATCACGGAGCGCGCTTGAGATTGAGCGGCAGGTCCCGTCGAGGCAGGCCGCTGCACTCACGCATCGGCAACGCGGCCGGACAGCGCACGCTGGATCGCCGGGCCCAGCGCTTCGAGCGTGTACTGTTTCTGGATCACCTCGCGCACACCGGTCGCGCGGGCCGCGACGCACAGTTCGTCCGAAACGTAGCCGGAGATGATGATCACTGGCAGAGTCGGCCGGATCGCAGACAGCTCGCGGCTGAACTCGATGCCCGACAACTCGGGCATGTTGTAGTCGGTGACCACCAGGTCCCAGGCCTTCGGGTCGGCACGCACCGCCGCAAGCGCCCGCTGCGCACTGCCAAAGCAGACGGGGCGGTAGCCGGCACGTGCCAGCAATCGCTCGACCAGCACCTTCATGACCTCGTCGTCGTCGAGATACAGCACCTGTTCTCCGCGACCGCTCCATGAAGGCGTGCGCACCGGGGTCACACCGACGGACGGCACGGCGTCATCGCCGGCGACCGTGGGCAGGTACACGTGGAAGGTGCTGCCCTGGCCAGGCCGGCTGTCGACCGTCAACGCACCGCCGTGCGCAACGACGATGCCGTGCACCACGCTCAAACCGAGGCCGGTGCCCGCCCCCACCGACTTGGTGGTGAAGAACGGCTCGAAGATGCGCAGGCGCGTGGCGTCGTCCATGCCGCACCCGGTGTCAGCGACCCACAGATGGGCGCCGTCGCGAGAAAACCCGTCACCGAATGCAACCCCTGCAGCCTTCGCCGCGGCACGCGTCAGCGTCGTCAGGCCCACCGTCACGTGCCCGGGCTGCCCTTGCAGCGACTGCCAGGCATTGGCGCACAGGTTCATCAACACTTGGTGCAGTTGCGTCGCGTCGGCTTGCACGTACAACGGCGTCTCGGTCAGGTCGGTGTGCAGGGTCACGCCGGGCGGCAGTGCGACGCGCAGCAGACCGAGGATGTCTTCGACGAGCGGTCGCAGCGGCAGCGTGACAAGAGCCGGCGGCTGGCGGCGACCGAACGCCAGGATCTGCTGCACCAGGTCGCGTGCGCGCAGGGCGGCAATGTCGATCTGCGCGAGACTGCGCTGCGCCGCATGAGTGGAGGCGAGATCGTCGCGGGCCAGCGCCACGTTGCCCAGGATCGCGCCCAGGATGTTGTTGAAGTCGTGCGCGATGCCCCCGGCCAGCGTGCCGATGGCTTCGAGCTTTTGCGACTGGCGCAGTTGCTGGCCGAGGTTGTCGATATCGGCGCGCTGCCGCTGCAGCGATGCGGCGGTGCTGTTGAGCACCGCCATCAGCCCGCCGAGCTCGCCGCGCGGGTACGGCTCGGCGATGCGGGCGGCCAGTTCGCCCGAACCGGGCCGGCGCGCCATCGAGATGATGCGCCCCACTTGGCGGCGAATGCCCCACTCCGCGAGCAGCCACATGCCGGCAAACAGCAGCAACGCCAGCAAGGCGTGAATGGTCAGGTCCTGGGTCAGCCGGCGATTGGCGGCAGCCACCAGATCGGCCTTCGACACGCCCAGCAACACATGGACACCCGACCGCCGCTGTGCCTGCGACGCGTCCCTGGCCCAGACCTGCGCCTCGCCCCCGGCATCGACGATCTCGGCGACGGACGCGCCGCCCGTCTGTGTGGCCAGTCGGAACAGATCGCTGCCAGCGATCGAGGTGCCCGCAGCCTGCCGCCGAGGGTCCGCACCCGTCCAGATCAGCACCATGCCCTTGCTGTCGACCAGCAGGATCTGCGGGTTCGGCGTGATCAACTCGCGCTGGCGATCCTGTGCGAACTTGTCGAGATTCAACGAGGCCAGCAAGACGAACTTCAACGCACCGCCGGCGTCGCGCACCGGGTAGGCGATCTGCAGCACCGAGATGCCGGTGAGCCGTCCGAAGGTCGGCTGCAAGGTGACCGCGCCGCGTGACACCAGCGCCTGCTTGAAGTAATCGCGGTCGCGCAGATCGAGCACCCGCCCGCTGCGCAGCGAGTCGCAGAACAAGGACCCATCCGGGCGGATGCTGAGGATGCCGGTGTATTGCGGGTGCTCCTCGCGCACCGCCGACAGGAACTCGGAACACGCGGCCTGGTCGATGGTGTCGAGGTCGCGCGCACGCGACAAGCCGTAATGCAGCTGCGCCGTGCCTTGCACCTTGGCTTCGAGCTCATCGCCGATGCGGCGCGCCGAGACCGACAAGGTGCGCTCGGCGTCATCGATCTCGCGGATGCGTTCCTGAAAGAAGCGCCAACCCACCAGAACCACCGGCAGCAGCATGGCCAGCGAGACGATCAGCAGCAGGCGCGCTCTCAGACTCACAAGTCACGGCTCCGGTACGCGCTGCACTGCGGCGAGGCAAGAACAACCCGAAGATCTGTAGGCATGGTGACAGTCATCCTGCGCGCGCCGGTGTGGAGGAGACCAACAAACCGCATCAGGGAATCGGTCAGCATCTTCCATTTCTTGTAACACAAGGCATGCCGGCAGGCGAGCCCCGAGTGAACTCGAGAACCACGTCGCTCGGCAGCTGCCGGCGGGGTCGCATCACGATCTGCACCATCCTTTGTCGCAAGGTCCAGCGCCCTGCCCTGCTTCGATCAGGCGCTTGAATCCCTCACGGCAGCCGCCGTTCGGAGCACGGACCGGACCACCTTGGCCACCGCTTCCTGCGCTTTCGGATCCGCCAGCACGCCCGTGTCGCTGAAGGCCCTGTCGGCCAAGCCCAGCCCGAACTGTTCGGGAACCACCAGCATGCCGAGGTTCATCTGCAGGAACTGACGTGTGAAGAGCAGGCTGCGCATCCCGCCGAACGTCCCGGGGGAGGCGCTGAGCAGGCCGGCCACGGTACCGCTCATTGCGGTGCTTCCGGACGGAAGCCCGTCTTCTGCGACCGGCCGCGTGGCCCAGTCGAACGCGTTGATCAACAGCGGGGTCGGAAAGCCGTTGTACTCGGGCGAGGCGAGCAGCAGGGCATCGTGTTCGGCGAACAAGCGGCGCAGGTGACGTGCCCCCTCGGGCATCGCGCGCTCTTCGAGGTCGGCGTCGTAGATCGGCAGGTCCAGTGCGCGCAAATCCACCGAGGTCACTGCTGCGCCTGCCAGTTCCGCCAAACGCGCAGCGGTGGCGGCAAGCCGCTGGTTCAACGACCCGGCGCGAGCACTGCCGGCGATGACCAGAACACGCAACACAGCCACGATCAGACCGCCAGATCTTCGAGGGACTTGCCGCTTTCCAGCGCGGCACGGAACCACCCCGGGCGCGGCCCCTTCCCTGACCACGCATGACCCGCTTCGTCGCGGTACTTGGGTTTGCCTGGCACGCTGGCCGGCTTGCCGGATTTGGAGGCTGCCCGGCCCTTGCGTTTCAGGGCCATCGACCGCTTGACACCTGTAGCCGAACCAGAAAGACCCAGATCGACCGCGGTGAGCCCGTACACCGAGATCGCCTCCTTGATGCGCTTGATGACGCCCTCGACTTCCTTTCGCTTGACGCTTTCGGCCTGATGCCGGAGCACGTCGATCTGTTTCATGAGTTGGGCGTACGACTTGGGCATCGAAAGGTCTCCAGGCGTTGTTGAAAAGAGTCGGCCAGTTCGCAATTGTGCTGGTTGCCTTGCAATGGTGCGCCCCTGCAATCGCAGAGGAATATCAATCTACATTGATAATGTTTATTATCAATTTATCAGTTTATATCTGACTATCTGTCGCTTCCATGCAGACATCGCCCGGCACAGCACCTACAGCAGGGGTCGCACCCACTTCATGCGTCCGACTGAAACGCGAGCACTTCCACTTCCTGAGTGGCCTCGTTCAAGGGTTGGACCCGCATTTGCTGTGGGACCGCTATCTGTATGCCCTGGGACCAGCAGACCTGCGCCGCATTCGAGTGGTCACGGCAACGCTTTTCGATGAACTGGGCTCTCTCGCACAGCGCGCGGGCCGTCCTGAGATTGCCCCCTTGCTACGCCGCCGAGCGGCGCCTAGGGCGGCACCGGGCACCGCACTCACCCTGGACGATTTTTCCGCTGCCTTGCCGGCAGACATGCACAGCGAAGCGGAATTGCTCGCGATGTGGAAGGAGGCGCAGGGCGAGGCATGCACCCGGCGCCCGGCGCGGCGGCAGCAACGGTTGATCGAACAGCAACTGGAGGCCTTGCGTTGGCTGGAGTCGCTGGCAGTGGTGGCTCCTGTCCCGCACGACAAGGTGGCGGCCTGGCTCGAACCGCAGGTCGCGCGACGGCTCGCCAATGCAGGCATCGACACGCTGACCGACCTGGGGCGGTGGATCGACCTTCACGGCTACCACTGGCACCGACATGTGCCTCGAATCGGCGCACGCGGCGCTCAGCGGGTCACAGGTTGGTGGGCCCGTCATGCCGACACCCTCGGCCCCGTTCCCGCCCATGCGCTCAAGCCCCTGTCGCAGCTCGACACGCAGACCCTCACTCCGGTTCCGGCAATCGGCGTGGTGCCCCTGGAACGGCTGCGGCTGCCAGCGAATCTGTCCGGATCGAACGGGGTGAATCGCGCCGAAGCGCATCGATGCAAGACCTCCGCAGTCGACGATCTGGCGGCCGTGCACGCCTGGCT
>JARXKP010000025.1:0-11278 GCA_030271615.1 Pseudomonadota bacterium | reverse complement strand
CGCATCGATGCAAGACCTCCGCAGTCGACGATCTGGCGGCCGTGCACGCCTGGCTGTCACGGCAGCGACGAGGCTCTCACACCTGGCGCGCCTACCGCCGGGAGGTCGAACGATTTCTGCTGTGGTCGGTTTTCGCACGAGGCAAGTCGATGAGTTCGCTTGATGCCGCAGACTGCGCCGCATTTCGCGACTTCCTGACCGCCCCGGGGGTGGACTGGACCAGCCCACGCCATGTCCCGCGCTGGTCCAACCACTGGCGCCCTCTCGAAGGCGGTTTGTCGCCCGCGTCGACCAACACCGCGATCACGATCGTTAGGAACTTGTGCGGCTGGCTCGCTGGCCAGCGCTATCTGGACGCCAACCCCTGGGACGACGTGTCACTCACCCCGTCACTCGCGATGCCAGGCGCACACCACAGATCACTGTCCGTGCGTGATGGGGAGTTGCTGCAGCAGTGGCTGGCCAGTCGACCGCCGAGCCGGTCTTTCGATCGTTTGCGCGTACTTTTTTCCGTGGCCGGTCAAACCGGGCTGCGCGAGTCGGAATTGGCCGCCGCGCGCACCGGTTGGTTGCACAGCAAGCAGCAGGCGGACGGGCCCCGGACGTGGTTCCTGACGATCCCGGACGGGCGAGGACCTGCGTCTTCGCGCACCATCGATCTGCCGGATGGCGTGGCAGCGCAACTGCTCCAGCATCTGGCGTACTCCTGCCTGCCGGAGAGCTGCGAATCGACGGGCATCGACAGACCGCTGTTCGCACACCGCGACGACCCGGAAAAGCCCCTGACTCCGGGCCGGATCTACACCATGCTGAAGGTGGCTTTCGGTCATTGTGCGGATACGCTCGAAGCCACCGACCCGGAGTCGGCGGATCGCATTCGCCGCGCCTCGACCCACTGGCTGCGCCACACCCACGCCATGCACAGTGCCGCCGTGGGCATGCCTCTGGAGGCTTTGCAGCAGCGGCTCGGGCATCGGGCGCTAGCGACAACGGCTGTCTATCTTTGCGGCACCAAACGCGGCTCGATCGATGTCGCCGACGGCGGCGCAGGAGCGTAGTGGAGGGGGCCGCGCCGACACTCGACCCGTTGTACGGTACAACGCCCGCGGCGCCTGGCGGCGAGATTCAGCCCAGGAAACTGGCAATCAAACCGCGCAACTCGTCTCTGCGGGCCTCGGCCACAGCGCCTTTACCGAAGACCACGGCTGACTTTCCGTCAGCGTCGTGACTGATGCGCGCCACCCGCTTACCATCGGTCGAGGTGATCGTCAGGTCCGAGCTGTTGTACGGTACAACACCGCCCACCGCGCCGGTGAGGGCGTTCAAAACCTGCCGCGGCCCCAGCTTTTTCAACGCGATGGCCCGCGCACGGGCCATCGTTCCTTCGGGATCCTTTTGCACCGCCAAGGACAGCGCCGGACCCCAGTTGTACTGAATCACCAACGGCGTCTGGAAGGCTTCGATCACCGCATCCGGGAGTCGGGCCAGCGTCAACGCCTTGCTGACGTTGCCTGGATCGGCGCCAACCACTTCAGCCAGCCGTCGCAGTGATGGGTAGAGCCCGTCATCCAGCGCCTTGCGATACATCAGCCCCTGTTCCCAAGGACTCAGATCCTTGCGCTGCCGGTTCTCCCGATCCATCGCCGCAAACAACTCGGTGTCAGACACGGCTTCGACCATCGCCAGCACCGGCAAGGCCAGGTCGAGACAGGCGCGATGCCGCCGGTGCCCGAACACGATCTCGAAATCGGCGTCTTCGCGACCGGCCAGCGGTCTCACCTTGATCGGCTGAACGTTGCCGCCGGACTGGCGGATTTCTTCGCGCAGCTTGATGAACTCCGGAGACTCGAAGGTCGAGGCATGTCGGTTGGCCCACTTCGACGCCACCACGCGCGACGGGTCGACGGCGCGCACCACCGACGCACCATCGAAGGCCTCCAGCCGGGTCTTGAGCTCTTCGGCTTCCTTGATCGCGTCCGACTGAGATGCCAGGAAATGCATCATCGCGCCAGGCGCCGTCTTTGGTTTCGCTTCGGGTTTTGGCAACTCGGTGCGCCGCTCCGAGCCGACCGGGAGCGGGTGGTGAATCAATCCAGCCTTCTCGAAAAGCTTCTTCGCCATCACGCCTCTCCTTCCAGTTGCCGACGCCACACCGCCTGCACCGAGCCTTCGATCAGTTCGGTGACACGCTCGTAGGCGTCCTTGGCACGCTTGAACGTCTTCAGATTGCCGTCGTAGCGACTCAAGTCGTAGACGGTGCCGAACTCTGCCGAGGCGGTTGCCGTGACGGCGGTCTTGGGAATTTCCACCGGCAGCACCTTGTCGGTGTAGACCGAACTGATCCAGGTACGGACGATGGCGCTGGCGGCGTCCGACGAGTCGACCCGAGACATCAGCACATGGATGAACTCGAACGTCTTGTCGAGTCCGCGGTTGGTCAGCAGCCCGCCGGCCAGGTCGGAGAACAGGCTCCAGAACTGCGCGGCCGAGGCGAAATCGAGCGCGTTCGGCGGCAGCGGCATGATCAGGCCGTCACTCGCCATGAACGCATTGATCGTCGTGTACGACAGGGCGGGCGGCGTATCGATGACGATCACGTCGTACTCGGCGCGCACATCGTCCAGACCGTAATGCAGCACGTTCCAGAACTCGAATTCGGGGTCCCGTGCCTGCCGAGCCGGCAGGGCGAACTCGGCGCCATACAAAAGCGGTGCCGCGGCCACCAGATCGATCCCATCCCAATAGCTGGGGCGAATGGCGTAGCGGATCGAGCTCTCCGCCCCGGTGCACAAGGGCAGGATGGTGTCCCCGTCATCAACCTCGGTGTCGGGCAGGATCCCGAAGAGTGTGGTCAGGCTGCCCTGCGCATCGGTGTCGACCACCAGCACCTTGTGCCCACGCAGGCTCAAGCCCTGGGCCAGGGTCACAGCGGTGGTCGTCTTGCTCACCCCACCCTTGAAATTGCCGATCGAGATCGTGACCGCCTCGGCGCCTGCGGGGCGCAGTGCCGACTGTCGGTATTCACGCACCCACTGGCGGGCTTCGCCGAGGCTGAATTCGCGGCGAGACCGGGTCGAGTTCAGCTCGCCGCCTGGAAGATCCCCCTTGGTGATGCGATAGGCCATGTGGCCCTTGTCGATGCCGCACAAAGCCGCCACCTGGGTGCTGTTGAAGCGCGGGGGAGACTTGCGGGACGTGGGCGACAACATCGCGCTTCGAATCTCGCTCATCATGCTGACAGCGCGCTCGGCCTGGTCGACGATGTCGGCCAGGGTGATGCGTTTCGGTTTTCCAATGACGATGGGTTCCAACACGATCTCCACAACGGTCGACAAACAGATGAGTCAACGCGATTGCGCCAACTAACGCCATTGTGTCAAATTCGATATAGGTCAGGTGTCTTTCGTCTCGGGAACCGCCTTTCAGGCCATGCCAACCTGGATTTGACGCTTGTTACTCAAGTCATTGAAGAACTTCGCTCAGTCCGCGGGATTTCTTAGCTTCAATTCCTTCAAAGCTCTTTAAACACTTTAGCCTCCTGAAAACACATACGCACCAACAACTTAGCTTGTTCTGCGTGAGTGCATACAGGCTGATGCGTGAGGCTTTTTAGGAGGCCAGGTGTGGGGATGTGTGCGGTTGCGTGCGCTGGTGTAGGAGCGCAGGTGAGTGGAAATAGGCTCGCTTCACCGGGATGGATTGCGCGGGCTTTCGCGATCGCCGATACCGAATCCAGTGCTGGTGAGTCCTTCGCCAGGTGAGGAAAAGTAGGATTCCATCGTCGTGGGAGCCTGTCTTGCGTGAATGTTCTCCACCGTTTGCCTGCTTCATGGCGCACGCGCAGACAGACGGTGGCTCGGTGCAGGTCATGTGAGCCGTTTTGGGCGTCTGCCATCGCTCCTCTTTGCGCCTGGCAGGCAACAGACGTGAGGATATTTGGGCCTTGTGTTGACGCAAGGTGATTCAGTTCGATCACATCTTCATTGCGGATCGGCGATCTTCACGTCAAACTGCGCAGATGATCGATCCGACCTCCGTTGACACCCCGTTGCGAAAGCCGGTCAACACACTGGCGATCGTGCCGACCAAGTCCAGCAAGATCACCGTGCTGGCACGCAAGGCCTACAACGTGCTGCTGTACATCGCGCAGGAGCAGGGCATCGACCACGAGGTGTACCGCGCGCCGCTGCAAAGCGTGCTGCGCGGCATCGACTTCAACTCGCACGCCCGCGAGATCGTCAAGCAGCACCTGCGCGCGATGGTCAGCACCACGGTCGAATGGCAATCGCCCACCTCCGGAGAAGGCGAGGCCTGGAACGTCGCCGGCCTGCTGGCGCACGCCAAGCTCTACAAGCAGTCGGGCGAGAACTGGGTCGAATGGTCGTTCGCACCGAACATCAAGCACGAACTGCTCGAGCCCCAGCGCTTCGCGCGCCTGCGGCTCGACGTGATCTCCCAGCTGCGCCGACATGCCGGCGTCGTGCTCTATGAAATCTGCTCGCGCTACCGGGATGTGGGGCTCACCGCGCGCCAGCCCTGGCCGTGGTGGCGACCGGTGCTCACCGGCAGCCCCGACAGCGACGATTCGGTGAAGCAGGAATACCGCTTCTTCAAGCGCGACACCCTGAAGCTCGCCATCGCCGAGGTCAACGCGGTCACCGACCTCGATGTCGAACTGATCGAGCACCGCGCCGGCCGCTTCATCGCCGACATCCAGTTCAGGATCAGCAAGAAGCAACAGGCCACGCTGCCGCTGGGTCGCGCTCCGCAGCCGGTGGACCTGACGCAAGTGGCGCGCGCGCACGCGGCCGGTCTGCGCGAGGAGGACGCCGAGAACCTGATCCACGCGCATGGCAACGATGCGATGAGCACCGCCCTCGATGCGCTGGAAAAGCGCGCCGCCAGCGATTTCCCCGAGCCGCTGCGCGACCCGCACCGTTACCTGCGGGCGCTGCTCGTCTCGACGTCGGCGGCGGCTGCCAAGGCCGCGGTCAACCCGACGGCTGCCACCGAAGCGCGGGAGACGCAAGTCGCTGCGGCGGCGGTCGAGGGCTGGACGTCCGAATGGGTCAGCCGCCGCCGTGCTGGGGTGGTCGCCGAGTTCGAAGACTTGCCAGGGGAGCAGCAAGCCGACTGGACCGACCGGCTGCGCGCGCACCTGGCCGAGCGAGGTGTCCACCCGTCGATCCGCCGGCGGCTTGAGACGCACGGCTGGAAGCACCAGCTGGTGCTGGGCGAATTCATCAAGTTCTACAAGGGACCGGAGTGGGACAAGCCCGGTCCGCAGGACCTGTTGTCCATCGCCGCCGAGCAGAGCGCTCGCAGCCGTTGAGCTTGTCGAGCCTGTACCGTCAGCCGGGTTTTTCAGGCGTGCCCGGCGGGTGGAAGCTTTCGCATGGGTCGGGTCGTGCGACGCGCGTCGTGAACCAGGCCTCGTCGTAAGGCCCGTCGACGGTGGTCGAACCGTTTGCAGCTCGCTCCAGGAAGCCGATGCTCACGACGTGCGCATCGCTCGTCGGGGCCCGATCCATCGCCGCAAGATAGTGCGGCACGCCGATGTCGCGCCGCACATGTTCATTGCCGGCTATCAGCACCACGCGCACGCCGGGCGGCGCCTGGAGCATGGCCCAGGCCAGGGCCGCGTCGCGGGTGCGTTGCGCGAGCACCATCGGCGCGATCATCTTCGGTGGCAGGGCGCCGCAGTGGCCTTCATCGACCTGACGGACCAGTTCGGCGTTCTGGGACGCGGTCCAGGCTCCGGGTGCCGTGGTGTCGCCATCGATCGAGTCGGTCAAGAAGCGACGCAGGTCCACCGGCGCCTGTGTCACGCCGCCGCGCACCACCTGGCTCGCCTCGGCGCGGCTCAGGTTGCCGCCGAGCACGGTCGCACCTCCGTCCAGTGCGGCGTCGAACAGCGGGCGGTGCAGCGGCCACGCCCATCCTTTCTGGTCGAGCTGACCGGCCGCCACGATCGCGTCCGTGTTGCGCGGTGCGGCCGCGACGGCGGGGCTGTGCTGGCGGTCGATCTGCTCGAAGACGACCCAGGTCGGCACCCCATCGGTCAGCAAGCCGCGCAGCAACGCCGCACGCAGGCGGTGGTGTTCGGGGTTGTCGTGAATCTCGCCGAGCAACACATGGCGGGCGGCGCGCAGACGCTCGACCTCGTCGGCGATGTTCATCGATCGACCCGACACATCGACGGCCCCAGTGGGGCCCTCGGCTGCGGAGGCTGCCGGAAGTCCGATCGAGCCCCCCTGAGGGGCGGCTGACTCGGCGGCCAGCGCGACGCTGGCGACCATCACCGCGACCATCGCAGCGCACCACCGAGACTTTCTCCGTCGCGGCCTCATCGTCCGCTGGCGCGGTGCCACCAACCCAGCCCGGCCGAGGTACCGGCGCGCGGTCGGTATTCACAGCCGACGTGGCCGGCGTAGCCCAGCTCGTCGAGCAGGTCGAACAGGAACGGGTAGTTGATTTCGCCGGTGTCGGGCTCGTGGCGGCCCGGGACGCCGGCAATCTGGATGTGGCCAACGCCGTCGAGGTGCCGACGCAGGCGGCTCGCCAGATCGCCTTCCATGATCTGGCAGTGGTACAGGTCCATCTGCACGCGCAGATTCGGTTCGGCCACCTCGGCGACCAAGTCGTGTGCCTGTTGCTGGTAGTTCAGGAAATAGCCGGGCATGCTCGGCGTGCTGATCGGCTCGATCAGCAAGGTGATGTCGTGCTGCGCCAGCATCCGTGCCGCGTGCCGCAGATTGGACACATAGGTGCGGCGCATCGCATCTCGATCGGCAGCGGTCGCCCCGACCGGTATCAGCCCGGCGAGCGCATGAAGTTGCCGGCAACCCGAGGTGCACGCGTAGGGCAGGGCGCTCACCACGGACGCCGCGAACTCCGCCTCGCGTCCGGGCAGCGCAGCCAGTCCGCGCTCGCCGGCGCCCCAATCGCCGGGCGGCAGGTTGAACAGGACCTGAATCAAGCCGTGGCGGCGCAGGTGTTCCGCCAGTTCATCGGCCGTGAGTTCGTACGGAAACAGGCACTCGACGGCGTCGAAGCCGTCGGCCGCCGCCGCTGCAAAGCGGTCCGCGAACCGGTGCTCGGCGTACATCAGCGTCAGGTTGGCGGCGAAACGGGGCATGGCAGTGCTTCCTCAGGCGCCGAACGCTTCGCGCACGCCGAGCACGCGGCCGGTTTCGCCTGCTTCGTAGCCGCCGAGTGCGGCGACCGACGATCGATAAGCCGGCGACTGCAGCAGTTGAATCACCTGCGGCATCGGGTCTTCGTCGCGGGCGCGCCGGTTCATCGCGAGGAAGTACCGCTCGCGCACCAGCGGGATGAAATGCAGTCCGAAGCGCTGCGCTGCCGTTTGCACGCCCATGCCGACATCGGCCATGTCGCTCGCGATGAACGCGGCGATCGCGGCATGCGTGAACTCGGCGCTGTCGTAGCCGGTGACCTCGTCGGGCGAGATCCCCTGCTTGGCCAGCAGCAGTTCGGTCAGCATGCGCGTGCCCGACCCTTCGGGGCGGTTCACGAAGCGCAGATCCTTGCGCCGCAGGTCGGCGAAGCCGCGCACGAATTTCGGATTGCCCGGGGCGGCAAACAACCCCTGCGTGCGCACGGCCACCTGCACCAGCAGGTGCGTGTCGTCGCGCAGCCAGCGCCGGTAACGCTGCGCTGCAGACGCCTCGAACTCGCCGATCGGCACATGGAAGCCGGCCAGGTCGCATTCGCCATGCGACAGCGCGGCCACCGACTCGAAGCTGTTGCGGTAGCGCAGTTCGACCTGCAAATGGGCCGCGTTCAACTGCTGCATCAGCGCGGCGATCGCGAACCCGTGGCTGGCATGTACCCGCAATGCCTGGGGCGGGCGCGGCAGCGTGCGCTCGAGTTCATTCGCCAGTTCGGAGGCGAGCGATTCGAGCGTCGGCGACAGGCGCGCTGCGATGCGGCGGTCGGCCCAGATCAGCTTCTCGGCCAGCGGCGTTAGCGTGGAGCCGCGCCCGCGACCTGCATTCAGCAGCGGGTGGCCGAACAGCCCTTCGGCTTTCTTGATCTGGCCCCAGGCGTGCCGGTAGCTCATGCCCGTGGTGCGCGCACCTTGCGCGATCGCACCTGTCTCCTGCACCGCCGCCAGCAGCGCCAGCAGCGAGGTGGTGTCGAGCAGCGCGTCCGACTCGACGCCAAGTTCCCAGTGTGGGGTGATGTTGATTCGAAGCATTAAGCAACCGTTTGCATATCTTTGGGGGCGTCCGGTTATATCGTTAGCAGACAACCGAGTCCAGTCGAATGGTTTCGACAGAACATATACGCGCGGCCCACCGCGCCATGCGAAAGACCGCCGCCCATGAATGCCCCCGTCATCCCGATCCATGTGCTGAACGACCCTGCGAAACCCCGCCGGAAGCGCACGCAGCGCGAGCGGCAGGTCAGTGCCGAGGCGCTCGTCGACGTGAAGGTGGCCAGTGGCGCCCGGCCTTTCCGGCGCGATCTGCTGATCGAGCATCTGCACGGCCTGAACGACCGGTTCGGCCAGTTGCGCACCGATCACCTGGCGGCGCTGGCGCAGCTGCTGAAGCTGTCCCAGGCCGAGGTCTATGAGGTCGCGACCTTCTATCACCACTTCGACGTGGTCCGCGAGAACGCCAGCGGTGGTTTCGACGCACCCCCACGCTTGACGGTGCGCGTGTGCGACGGCCTGTCGTGTCAGATGGCCGGCGCCGCCGAACTGCTGCAGCGGTTGCCGGCTTTGCTCGAAGCCGATGTGCGCGTGATCCCGGCACCTTGCATCGGCCGCTGCGAGCAGGCGCCGGCTGTGGCCGTGCACCAGCATCCGGTGGCGCACGCCAGTGTCGAATCGGTGGTGCAGGCGGTGCAGTCGGGTGCAACGACCCACGAGCCCGAGCCTTACACCGCCCTCGATGCCTACCGCGCCGTGGGCGGTTACCAGACGCTGGAAGCCTGCATCGGCGGTGCGCGCGATGTCGAATCGGTGATCAAGCCGCTCGAGGACTCGGGCCTGCGCGGTCTCGGTGGCGCAGGGTTCCCGGCCGGCCGCAAGTGGCGCATCGTGCGCGGCCAGCCGGCGCCGCGTCTGATGGCGGTCAACATCGACGAGGGCGAGCCCGGCACCTTCAAGGACCGGCACTACCTCGAGCGCGATCCGCACCGTTTCCTCGAAGGCATGCTGATCGCGGCCTGGGCGGTCGGCATCGACGCCATCTACATCTATCTGCGCGACGAGTACCACGGCTGCCGTGCCGTGCTCGAACGCGAACTCGCGAAGCTGCACGCCAGCCCGCCCGCCGCCTATGGCGCGATGGGCTTGCCGATGATCGAGCTGCGGCGCGGTGCCGGCGCCTACATCTGTGGCGAAGAGTCCGCGATGATCGAATCGATCGAAGGCAAGCGCGGCATGCCGAGGCTGCGCCCACCGTACGTGGCTCAGGTCGGGCTGTTCGGCCGACCGACCCTTGAACACAACTTCGAGACGCTGTACTGGATCCGCGACATCCTGGAGCAGGGCGCCGAGGGGTTCGCCAGCCACGGTCGCCATGACCGCAAGGGGCTGCGCTCGTTCTCGGTGTCCGGCCGCGTGAAGAAGCCGGGCGTGCACCTCGCCCCGGCGGGCATCACTCTGCGGGAACTGGTCGACGAATACTGCGGCGGCATGCTCGACGGGCACACGCTGTACGCCTACCTGCCGGGCGGCGCGTCGGGCGGCATCCTGCCGGCGAGTCTGGCCGACGTTCCGCTGGACTTCGACACCTTGCAGCCGCACGGCTGCTTCATCGGATCGGCGGCGGTGATCGTTCTGTCGCAGCACGACCGCGTGACCGACGCGGCGCGCAACCTGATGGCTTTCTTCGAACACGAAAGCTGCGGCCAGTGCACGCCGTGCCGCAGCGGCACCGCCAAGGCGCGCGAGCTGATCGCGCGCGACCAGTGGGACACCGGCCTGCTCGCCGAGCTGTCGCAGGTGATGCGCGATGCGTCGATCTGCGGCCTGGGGCAGGCCGCACCGAACCCGATCGACTGCGTGGTCAGGTATTTCCCGCACGAGTTGTCAGCACCGAATCCAGGAGCCCGCGCATGAACGCCCCCACATCGCATGGCCTGCTGAACGTCGAGGTCCCGGTGGTCGAGTTCACGCTGGACGGCAAGGCCGTGCAGGCTCGTGCCGACGAAACCATCTGGCAGGTGGCCCAACGCGAAGGCACGACCATCCCGCACCTGTGCCACAAGGAGGGCCTCACGCCCGCCGGCAACTGCCGCGCCTGCGTGGTCGAGGTCGAAGGCGAGCGCACGCTGGCCGCGTCCTGCTGCCGCAACGTCAGTGCCGGCATGACGGTTCACACCGACAGCCCGCGTTCTCAGACCGCGCGCAAGATGGTGATCGAGCTGCTGGTCAGCGATGCCGGCGGCACCACCGACCGCTACACGCACGGCTCCGAGTTGAGCCAGTGGGCACGCCAGCTCGGCGTCACCGAAAGCCGGTTGCCTTCGCGCGATGCCCATTACGCCGAGCCCGATCTGAGCCACGCCGCGATCGCTGTCAACCTCGACGCCTGCATCCAGTGCACCCGTTGCCTGCGTGCCTGTCGCGACGAGCAGGGCAACGACGTCATCGGGCTCGCGTTGCGCGGCTCGCACGCGACGATCACCTTCGATGCTGGCGACGTGCTCGGCCAGTCGAGTTGCGTGGCCTGCGGTGAATGCGTGCAGGCCTGCCCGACCGGTGCGCTGATGCCGGCGCGCGATGCGGGCTTGGCGCCGATCAGCAAGCAGGTCGATTCCGTCTGCCCGTACTGTGGGGTCGGCTGTCAGCTCACCTGGAACGTCGGTCCGAACGATCGGGGCGAGGAGCGCATCCAGTTCGTCACCGGCCGCGACGGCCCGGCCAACCACAACCGGCTGTGCGTCAAGGGCCGCTACGGCTTCGACTACATCCACAACCCGAAGCGACTGACGTCACCGCTGGTGCGCCGCGCCGGCCGCGCCAAGGACCCGGCCGACATCGAGCGACTCAAGCGTGGCGAGTTGCGCATGGACGAGCTGTTCCGCGAGGCGAGCTGGGACGAGGCGCTCGACCTGGCGGCCAACGGCTTGAAAAAAATCCGCGAGTCCGCTGCGCATGGCAGCGGCTCGGCCTTGGCCGGCTTCGGATCGGCCAAGGGCAGCAACGAAGAGGCCTATCTGTTCCAGAAGCTGGTGCGTCAGGCCATGGGCAGCAGCCACGTCGATCACTGCACGCGGCTGTGCCACGCGAGCTCGGTCA
>JARXKP010000310.1 GCA_030271615.1 Pseudomonadota bacterium | reverse complement strand
TCGAACGATTTCGGCAGCCAGGAACCGGGTGACAACAAGGAAATCGCGGCGTTTTGCGAAAACACCTTCGGCGTCAAATTTCCGATGTTCGCCAAGACCCGCGTCGCGCCGGGTGCTGGCGCGGCATTGAGTCCGCTGTTCGCGGAGCTGCGCCAGCGGACCGGAGACGCGCCCCGCTGGAACTTTCACAAATACGTGATCGCCCGCGACGGCGTGGCGGTGCAGAGCTTTGCCAGCACGGTGGAGCCCGACGACAAAGGCTTCGTCGAGAGCATCGAAAAGCTGCTCGCCGCGCCGTGAAATACCGACGTCAAACCAGCGATGCATACCGATCAGTTATATTTTGCACCAAATGGTATTTATCACTGAGTCCGCGCGCTGGGAATGGAACCGACACGACAACGCCGGAGTTTCGAGTCATCTCACCCACGGCTTAGCGCTGCACTGCCCGTCGGCATGGCCGATCGAAATCCGACGGCGGTTTTCTTTTCTCATCCGTTCGTTGTTCGCCACCGGCCGCTGTGCGGCTTCCCTCTTTCCCGCCGTACGGATCGCTTCGTGGGGGAGGCACGCGAATGATTGAACGCCCGCGTCGCGTCGCAGTGATCGGGTCAGGCATCTCGGGCCTGTCGGTCGCTCACGCGATCGCCTCCGAGGCTCGCGTCACCTTGTTCGAAGCCGGCCGCTACTTCGGCGGACACACGCACACGGTCGACCTCGCGCTCGATGGCGAAACACACGGCGTCGACACCGGCTTTCTGGTGTTCAACGAACGCACCTACCCGAACCTGATCAGGCTGTTCGCAGAGCTGCAGGTGCCGACGGCGCTGTCCGACATGTCGTTCTCGGTGCAGGTGCCGGACATCGACCTCGAATGGAGCGGCAGCAACCTGAACAGCGTGTTCGCGCAGCGGCGCAATCTGGTCCGGCCGGCCTTCTGGCGCATGCTGAGAGAGGTGATGCGCTTCAATCGACTCGCCACCGGACTGGCCGAACGCAACACAGACGACGAGCAGCGGCAAGCCATCGGTGATTTTCTCGCCGAGCACCGCTTCAGCGCCGAATTTCGAGACTGGTATTTCCTGCCGATGATCGGTTGCATCTGGTCTTGCCCCACCGACCAGATGCTGCGCTTCCCCGTCGCCACGATGATCCGGTTCTGCCACAACCACGGCCTGATCCAGGTGGCGAATCGCCCGCGCTGGTTCACCGTTCAGGGCGGCGCGCGCAACTACGTCGACAAGCTGCTGCGCCCTGTTTCAGATGCACGGCTGAACACGCCGGTACGCAGCGTGCGCCGGGCGCGCGATGCCCGCCTGGTGAGCGTCAGCACGGACGCCGGCACCGAGGTGTTCGACGAGGTGGTGCTGGCCTGCCACAGCGACCAGTCGCTGGCGCTGCTGGCCGACGCGACGCCGGCAGAGTGCGACGTGCTGAGCGCCATCCGCTATCACCGCAACCGTGCCGTGCTGCACACCGACACGGCCGTGCTGCCTCGACGCCAGACCGCCTGGGCGGCGTGGAACTACGAGCGCGCGCGGACCCATTCGCACGAGCAGACGGCCGTCTGCCTGCACTACCTGATCAACCGCCTGCAACCACTGCCGTTCAAGACACCGGTCGTGGTGTCGCTGAACCCGGTCTCGGAGCCGCGCGCGGACACCGTGCACGGCGAGTACGACTATGCGCATCCGGTGTTCGACGCGGCCGCGATCGCGGCGCAGCATCGCGTGCCGTCGCTTCAGGGCGAGGCGAACACCTGGTTTTGCGGCGCCTGGACGCGCTACGGTTTTCACGAGGACGGCCTGATATCGGGTCTGGCGGTGGTCGACGGCTTGAGGCGCCATTGGGCAACAGCAGGCGCCCGCCCCTTGCCGATTGCCGCATGAGTCCGAGCGCATCCATGACGTCACAAGCGGCCACGCCGCTGATCGGCTTCGGCCAGGTGCGGCACACCCGGCTGAGGCCCGCGCTGAACCGATTCGCCTACCCAACCTATTTCGTGATGCTGCCGATGCGACAGCTGCGCGCCGTGCCGCATGCGGACCTCGCACGAAACCGCTTTGCACTGATCAGCTTTCACGACCGCGACCACGGCGATGGCCGCAGCGACAGCCTCGCCTGGCTGGACGATCTGCTGCACCGTGAAGGCATCGTCGATGCCTGCGGCGAGGTCTGGTTGCACACGTACCCGCGGGTGCTCGGACACACCTTCAAGCCGGTCAGTTTCTGGTACTGCCATCGCACCGACGACTCGCTGTGCGCGGTGGTGGTCGAAGTCAACAACACCTTCGGCGAGCGACATTGCTACCTGCTGCGCGGGCCGCAACTGGCCTACGGCCGCGAGCAGCGGGCGGCCAAGGCGTTCCATGTATCGCCGTTCTGCAAAGTGGAAGGGAGTTATCGCTTCCGTTTCATGCACGCCACGGCGCCTGCGCACGACGGCATCGGTCACAGGGTGCTGACGCGCACGGTGGCGCGCATCGACCACGACGACGAGCAGGGCGCGCTGCTTCAAACCAGCGTGTCCGGATCGCTGGAGGTGCTGACCGCCCGCACCTTGCGTCGGGCCTTTTTCGGCACACCGCTGATGACGCTTGGCGTGATCGCACGCATCCACTGGCAGGCGGCGCGGCTGTG
Source organism: Pseudomonadota bacterium (assembly GCA_030271615.1). Classification (GTDB taxonomy): domain Bacteria; phylum Pseudomonadota; class Gammaproteobacteria; order Burkholderiales; family Burkholderiaceae_C; genus PBB1. The sequence goes on along the minus strand of JARXKP010000310.1, from coordinate 1,278 downwards.
GTTGAAGCGTGTCCCGTTCCTGCACAAGCCGGTGCCGCCGGGCGATTTCGTGTCGCGCTGAACGCGCTTCGAGCCCTTCGCCCCACAGTCCCCGCTGCATGCCCCACCCCGACGTGATGAGCAACACCTCCCTGTCACCGATCACGCCGCCCGATACCGCTCCGGCATCCGCCCGCGCCGTGTTCAGGCTGATGGAAAACCTGAAGCACGGCAGCCTGGTTGTTCAGTTGCCTGACGGCACGGGATTGCACTTCGGCCAGGCCATCGACGGTGGGCTGCGTGCCACGATGCGGCTGCACAACTGGAACGTCTGCGGCGCCACCCTGCGTTCCGGTGATATTGGCTTTGCCGAGACCTTCATCGCCGGCGACTGGACATCGCCCGATCCGACGACGCTGATCAAGCTGTTTCTGGCCAACGGCACCGAGGTCGAGTCGCTGGTGTACGGCACCTGGTGGGGCTCGCTGCTGTACCGCGCGAAGCACTGGCTGAACCGCAACTCGCGGTCGGGCAGCAAGAAGAACATCCACGCCCACTACGACCTGGGCAACGAGTTCTACCGGCTGTGGCTGGACCCGACGATGAACTATTCGAGCGCCTGGTTCGAAGGCGACCGTGCTCGACCCATGGAAGAAGCGCAGTGGGCCAAGGTGCGGCGCGCGCTGACCGAATGCAACGTGAAGACCGGCGACCGCGTGCTGGAGATCGGCTGCGGCTGGGGAGCACTGGCCGAATGCGCCGCGCGGGACTTCAGCGCGACCGTCACCGGCGTGACCCTGTCGAGCGAGCAGCTCGAATGGGCACAAGAACGGCTCGCCGACGCCCGGCTGCCAGGTGACCTGCGCCTCCAGGACTATCGCGATCTGAAAGCCGGCCCGGGTGGCGACGGTCCGTTCGACGCCATCGCCTCGATCGAGATGTTCGAAGCAGTCGGCCGCGAGTACTGGCCCGGCTTCTTCCAGACGTTGAACACTCAACTGAAGCCCGGCGGCAAGGCCTGCATCCAGAGCATCGTCATCCGCGACGACCTGTTCGATCGCTACGTGAACTCGACCGATTTCATCCAGCAGTACATCTTCCCCGGCGGCCTGCTGCCCAGCCCGACCGAATTCCGACAAGCCGCCGCCCGCGCAGGCCTGCGTGTCGTCAACGAACTGGACTTCGGCCTCGACTACGCCGAGACGCTACTGCGCTGGCGGCAACGCTTCCTCAGTCAGGAAACCCAGGTGCGCGGGCTCGGCTTCGACCACCGGTTCATGCGCATCTGGGAGTTCTATC
>JARXKP010000024.1:19450-20556 GCA_030271615.1 Pseudomonadota bacterium | reverse complement strand
CGACCCGTTCCTCGAACGACTGTTCGGCCAGCTGCACATCGAAGGCGGCGCCAGCGGCACGCGGGCGTTGCGGCTGCGCGGTGACCCCGTCCGCCTCGCTGCGAAGGCGCGCCCGCCGGGCATGGCAAGCGGCGACTGGCTGCCGGCCCAACACCTCGCGATCGAGGACGCGTGGCAGCCCCCGGGTGGTGTGATCGCGGTGGGTGTTCCGGTGACACGCCATCTGCGCATCTCGGCCGTCGGGCTCGGTGCGAGCCAATTGCCGGACCTGAGCGCCCTCGCGCCCTGGCCCTCGGGTCTGAAGGCGCACCCCGACGAACCGAAACTCGTCGACGAAGTGCAGGACGGCCACATCGTCGGACACCGCGAGCAGGACATCGTGTTGCTGGCCGATCGTGCCGGCCGCTTCGAACTGCCGGCGCTGCGCGTGGGCTGGTGGGACGTGGTGACCCATCAACGTCGCGAGGCGGTGCTGCCCGCGCACACCTTGGAGGTGGTGCCCGGCGCCCATGCCACGCCGATGCTCGGCGCAGCCGCCGCTGCCGCGTCGTCGGGGGCATCCGACGCATCAGCGGCGGCTCCACCCGTTCAACAGACAGCCACGTCTTCACCGTCGTCCGCAGACGTGCCAGCGCCATCAAGCACCGCCACGCTCGCCTGGGTGTGGATCAGCGTAGCGCTGGGCCTGCTCTGGCTGGCGACGCTGGGTGCCTGGGCCTGGACTCACCGGCGCCGCCGTCGTGCGGGCCACACCGGCGCGCCGACGCAAGCCACCGAAGCGCCCGGTTTGTCGGCTGCGACGGCGCGGCGGGCGTTTCAGCAGGCCTGCCGCGACCACAACGCCCAATGCGCGCGCGACGCGCTGCTCGCCTGGGCACGCGCCACCGGGCCGGACAACGCGCCGGCCGGCCTCAACGCGCTGGCACGCCGACTCGGCCGGGCCGATCTCACGCCCCTGCTTCGGGACCTGGACCGCGCCTGCCTCGATGGCACCGCATGGAACGGCGAGGCACTGGCCCGTGCAATGCCCTCGCTGGACCGCGAGGACCGGCCAGACAAGGCGCCACAGAATCTTCCGGGCCTGTACGACGAACAGTGAAACCGGG
>JARXKP010000024.1:0-19350 GCA_030271615.1 Pseudomonadota bacterium | reverse complement strand
CCAGACAAGGCGCCACAGAATCTTCCGGGCCTGTACGACGAACAGTGAAACCGGGCCGAGGTCATCAAACAGGGCGAGGCGGGCCGAGCGATCAGAGGTGGATGCCGCCTCCCAGGTCCTGCTCCAGAAGTCGCTGGTGGACGGCATCAAGCCTCTCACCCGGACGCTGCTCCCTGGAGGCGCGCAACGACAGACCCTGTCCCTGGAACTTCATCCAGCCACGCGCCCGCTCGGTGAGCCCGGTCACCTTGGCGATCTTGTTGTTCTTGTCCCGCGGGTCGTCCTCGAACGCGACGCTGAACTCGCCGCATGTGCCCGGCGTGACGTCGGAGGCCGGCACCGGCTCGGCGCCAGCGATGCCGACATCGGCTTCCAGAAGGTCCTGGAGGATCTCGTGCAGCGCTTGTCCTTCGCTGCCGACGGCGTCGGCCCTCGCGAGGAGAGCAGGCATGCCGTGGTGCTCAAGCCAAGCCTTGGCCCGAGAGCTGGTCGGCATCAGCCGGGCAGTTTCCGTGGTCTCGTCTTCCTTGATCCACTCGAGAGAAAACTCTGGTTTTCGGCTGGTCGCGCTCATTGATTTTCTTTCCTGACGCTTGTCGGTAGGCCTTCCAGCGCCTCGTCGCTGAACGCCTGAGAACTTGTGACCCGATGCACTGGCCACCGTGCCGTCGGCACGAAGCGGATGAACTTCAGACGATACCCACCAACGGTCGAACCGATGCCTGCAGACTGGAGCCTCCTCAAAACCCGGGGCAGTTCATATCGTAGTCCGGCACCAACCTCAAATTGCTCACCCAACCGCCATACGAAAGGCGCAGGATCCAGCAAACTTTGAACTGCTAGATCAAACCTTGCCTGCATTCCGCACGTGCCGGCCTGGCTTTCAAAGCGTTGCAACGCCAGATTGCGTTGCTTCTGTCTCGCGCTGTGATCTGCCGCAACTCGCCTTGCTGCACTGCCTGCCGCACCACCCGCTCGAATGCAAGCAGCAGGGCAACCGAGGCAATTGCCGCCAGCACCAGCGGCCAACGCACAGCCCTGAACCTCGGTGCGCGGTTGGCTCGGCCTTGAACCGAACTCCGGAGGCCGTTCGGTGCATTCCGGAGATACGGATCAAGCCAACGCATGTTTAGCGGCGCCTGCGACAGATCGAACTTATCAGTCAATCCCGTAGTAGCCATTGACCGTTCTGCCGTACTCGCTGGTGTAAGCAGGCTGCCTGTCGTCAGCGTAACGCGGCGCGTCTTTCAGGCGGTCCTTGTCGAGCGGAACGACATAGCCGTCCTTCGCCGTGTCGTACTTCAGCATGCTCCATGGAATCGGATAGCGATCGGTGCCCATGCCGAGGAACCCGCCGAACTCCAGGACCGCGTAGTGCACGTGTCCCGTGTGCTTGTCGATCATCAGGTCGTCGATCGATCCGAGCTTGTCGCCAGCGTGGTTGTAAACGGAAGTACCTTCGACCTTGTCGGACGAGATGATGCTGTGGGTGGTGATTGTGGAATCCATTCGAGTCTCCAGGATGTGAGGGTGGGCCCCGGAAAGGACCGGGTTCTGCGAGCGAGCTAGGCACCATCAAGGCGCCAAACCCGTTTATGCCCGTTGAGAAGGGATGCGAGAGCAGGTGACGGCGACAAGGCTCTGTAGGAGAAGGACTGGTCAGCATGTGTACCGCTTCAGCGCCCGCTTGCCCCGGCCTCCCGTTCAGGGTGGCGATGCTTGCCGAGGGCGCTGATGAAATCGGCAGCCACGGTGTCGGCCTGTGCACGGGTTCTGACGAGCACGCCCGGGTCCGGTTCACCATTGGGCAGGATCGCGTCGATCCCGCCATGGTCCAGCAGCACCTTTGACGCGCCGAGCGTGAGGATGGTCTTGCCGTGCCGGGCTGGTTCGAGATGAAGTCCATCACCTCGATATGCTCGCCCAGCACCGTCGCGCCATCGGGCAGCACCAGACCATCGAACAGCGCGGGCGCCGAGTTCTCCAGGGTGCCGCTGGCTTCGAATGCGGCGCCACTCGCGGGCTGGGCCGGTCCCAGCCGCGGTGTGATCAGGTGACCGGTGGCACCCGTTGCCGCCGACAAGCTTGATGCCGCCTACACGGTGGCGATCGAGAAGGGCGACGCCAAGAGCAGTTGCGTCGCGGCGACCAAGGCCAAGTTCGGCAAGAACTGACGTTCGGCGATCGACCGGCTGCCAACGCCGGTGCCGTACCGGGCGGGCAAGCGCGCAAGTGCGCCCGGTCCGTCCGGCGCTACCACGCCAGCGGCGGCAGATCGTGGAATACCTTGCGCGTGCCGATGATCCACTCTTGCTTGAGGGTTTCGAAATAACTGTCACCGCTCTCGAAGCGGCGCTTCATCGTGACCTGCAGGCTGTCTCTGGCATAGCACAGCAGGTCGATCGGCATGCCGACCGACAGGTTGCTGAGCATCGTCGAGTCGAACGACACCAGAACGCACTTGGTGGCGTCCTCCAGCGTGGCGGTCGGCGTCACGGCCAGATCGAGGATCGGCTTGCCGTACTTGGCCTCACCGGTCTGCAGGAAGCTCGTGTCGGTGCCGGCCTCGATGAAGTTGCCTTCGGCATAGATGCGGAACAGCCGCATCTCTTCGCCGGAGATCTGTCCGCCGAGGATGAACGAGGCATTGAAACTCAGGCCTCCGCTTTCGAGATGCGGCCCATCGCGACGATCGAGGTCGCGCATCGCGTCGGCCACCAGGTTCGCCACGTCGAACATCGAGCTGACCGTATACAGGTGGGGCGGTTTGGCGGCCGCCCGTCGGCGCAGCATGCTGATCACCGCCTGAGTGGCCGCCAACCCGCCCGAACTGAGCAGCACCAGCACCCGGTCGCCAACGCGCTCAAACACCGTCATCTTGCAGAACTTGGCGTAGTTGTCGACGCCGGCGTGGGTGCGCGAATCGCTCGCCAGGATCAGCCCTTCTTCCAGCCTGACGCCAACGCAATAGGTCATGCGGCATCCAGCACATCGGTCCAGACCCTGAAGCCTTCCAGCTTGTTCGGTCCGAAGGTGCTGGACAGCGCGACGTCGCAGGCGTCGCGGCCCTGCGCGATCAGCACACGACCGATGCGCGGCGTGTTGTTGCGCGCATCGAAGGTGTACCAGCGGTCGCCGAGATAGGCCTCGAACCAGGCCGCGAAATCCATGGGGCCGTACGGCGGCTCGGTGCCGACATCCCCCAGGTAGCCCGTGCAATAGCGCGCCGGGATATTCATGCACCGGCACAAGGCGATCGCCAGATGGGCGTAGTCTCGACAGACACCGCGGCCCTCGGTATGGGCCTCCATCGCGGTGCGCGTAGGCCTCGCGTGCGGGTAGCCGAATTCGATGTGCCGGTGCACGAAGTCGCAGATGGCCTGCACCCGCGCCCAGCCGGCCGGCACCGAGGCGAAATGCTGCCAAGCGATCTCGGACAGCAGTTCGGTCTCGCAATAGCGGCTGCCCAGCAGATAGATCAGCGTCGACGCTGGCAAGTCTTGCACCGCAGTCTGCACCGCCGACGGCACCACGACATCGGGCGCACCGCTGTCGTTGACCACCGCGTCGCTGCGCACGACGAACCGGCCCTTGGGCGCGACGAGGCGGCTGCAACGGTTGCCGAACAGATCCAGGTAGCTGCTCGTGGGCACGGCGGGATCGGTCACGAGTTGATCGAGGCGCACCAGATCGGCCGCCCGCGAGGGGTGGATGCTCAACGCCAGCATCATCGGCGTCGGCTGAGCGCATTGGTAGGTCATCTCGAAACCCACGCATAACTGCATCATGGCCGTCCTTTCCTGTGCAACACCAACCATCAGACTGGATGAATGAAGGGCCTATCAATCTGGCACGTTAGTCTCGCTGTCGCGGGAGGTTTCCTTCTGTTCGCTATAGAACAAACGGAGTGACCAACAAGCCACTACAGTGCCACACATCAGTCCGGCGGCAGCGCCGGAGCTGGCCTCACACCGACGACCACCATGATCGAGTCCCTGCTGCTGACCACAGCCCGCGTCTCCACGTTCTTCGGAACGCAGGCACTGACCGGTGCGAGCGGGTTCTTCTTTCAACGCGACGAACGGTTGTACATGGTCACCAACCGCCATGTGCTGATTGACAGACCGAGTGGTCACCTGCCCGACCGGATCGAGATCGAGGTGCACATCAACGCCGACAACCTCACGCAGGCGGCCGTTCTATCGGTTCTGCTGTACCGCGACGGACAGGCCATCTGGCACCAGGGGCGCGACAGTGCGGGCGACATCGACGTCGCGGCGATCGAACTCGACCGGGCGGCTTTGCCAGCCACCGTGATGCTGCGGGCCTTCACACCTGCGCACTTGCAGCACCGACTTCAGGAGGTCAAGGTCGGCACACCGTTGTTGGTGGTCGGCTTTCCGCTGGGCTTCCACGACACGCTGCACCATCTGCCGGTGGTGCGGCAGGCCGTCATCTCGTCGCCATTCGGCCTGCGCTTCCAGGGACAGGGTTACTTCCTGACCGATGCACGAACCCACCGCGGCACCAGCGGCGCGCCGGTGGTGATGCAGGACGACGCCGGGGATGCACAGTTGCCCTGGAAACTGCTGGGCGTGCACTCGGCGCGCTTGGAGATGGCCGGCCGGAGTTTGCCGGTCGAGGAATCCCTGGGCCTGAACTGCGCTTGGTACGCTGACATATTGCTCACCCTCACTGCCGGGTGACTCTCTCGGCGAGATCCTGCAGGGGCTCTCTCAATGCGGATGGTGTCACTCGATCTGGCGCAGGCGAACTGACGCCCGCGTCTGCACCTCGAGCTTCAAGACCCGGCCACAACCATGTAGCGATGACGTTCTGCTTTGCGGCGCACAAATTTCGATCGGCGTCGGTGATCGCCTACAGATGCTTCGCCGGTCGTCCGACGGTGCGGTCGCGGTCGCGCCGCCATCATCAACTCGTGCTCCCAACCTGCGGTCGGCCAAGCTGGCTGCGCTGGGATTTCTCTCACTCCAAACCAAGGATCTACCGTGAACACAAAACTCATTGCCGCTTCTTTTCTCGTCATCGGATCTCTGGTGGCTCCCATCGCCGTTCGCGCTGAAGACGGGGATTCGGACCGTGCTCATCCCTCCGCATTCGTCAAGGATTCCGTCATCACCACGAAGGTCAAGGCCGCGCTGGCGAAGGACAAGGTGCGCAGCCTGACGCACATCCATGTCGACACCGATCGCAACGGCATGGTGGTTCTGAGCGGAAGCGCCAAGACCCAACAGGATGTGGATGCGGCCGCGTCGATCGCCAAAGCGGTTGAAGGCGTGACCTCGGTGCAGAACAACATCCAGATCAAGAAAGACCTTTGATCTTTGAGTCTGCCGGCGGCGCCCATGTGCGCCGCCCAGATCGTGCGGGTCGGTGCAGCCGATCGGCGCTCGATACATCGCAAGCGTAATGGCGCGTTGATTCAACCCAGGCGGAATTAGGCCATGTGGAAATGCGTTCGCGAATGCGAGCGAGGAACGAGTCGCCATTGGGCATTTTTCGTTTTGGCCTTCGTCCTGCTGATGAGTGGTTGCGCGTCTCTGCCACCGGGCTCGAACTTTCCAAAATCCAGTTCCGTGGCCATCACGCAACCGGAAACCACTGCTCTTGGCCAACGGATTGAGCGAGCGGCTCGAGAACATCCCGGGTATTCGGGCTTTCACCTGCTGTCAGCGGGTGTCGACGGCTTCCTGGCACGGGCGCAAATGGCGAATGCGGCGCAGCGCACGCTGGATCTTCAGTACTTCATCCTTCGCGGCGACGAGACCGGTCGCCTGCTGACCGACGCTGTGCTGCGCGCCGCCGATCGCGGTGTGCGCGTGCGGGTGCTGATCGACGACGGGGAGACCGTCGCCGGCGACGAGCAGATCATCTCGCTGAGCGGGCATGCGCAGATCGAGGTCCGAATATTCAACCCGTTTATCTACCGTGGCCACCTCAAGCTCGTCCGGGCCTTCGAGTTCATGCTGAGTTCCGCGCGTCTCGACTACCGCATGCACAACAAGTTGTTCCTGGCAGACAACGCCGTCGCGCTCCTGGGCGGGCGAAACATAGGCGATCAGTATTTCCAGGTCGATCCCCAGTCGCAGTTTGCGGATGACGACGTCTTCGTCGCCGGCCCGATCGTCAAGGAGCTCTCGGCAACCTTCGATGAATATTGGAACAGCGCCATTGCGATTCCAGCCGAAGCGCTGGCAGGTGGCGAGTCCGCCGATCAATCCTTGCGCGAAGGTCGCAAGCCCTCGGCGCAACATCTCGAAGCGGCCCCGTCGGGCGAAGCCGACTATTCGGCGCGCATCGCAGCAGGCGAGCCGCTGGACGGAATGCTGTCCGGAAAATTGCCGCTGGTCTGGGCGCACGCGCAGGTGGTCTGTGACAGCCCAGAAAAGAAGCGCGTCGAAAAAGGCGGGATGGTCGGCAGACTGATGCTTCGGCCGGTGGCCCAGGCGGTTGAGGACGTGCGGTCGGAGTTGCTGGTGATCACGCCGTACCTCATTCCGGGGCAGGAGGGCATGATGATGTTCAAGAACCTGCGTCAGCGGAATGCGGGCGTTCGCGTGCTGACCAACTCGCTCGAGTCATCGACGGTGCTGCTGGCTCAGGCCAATTACATGCACTACCGGGTGCCTCTGCTGGAGACCGGAGTCGAACTCTTTGAGGTTCGCTCGCTCATCGGTGACGCCAGGGGAAGCGGGCAATCGGCAGCCATGTCGCGTTACGGAAACTACTCCCTGCACGCGAAGATATTCGTATTCGACCGGAAAAAAGTCTTCATTGGCTCGATGAACTTCGATCAACGCTCAATGCACCTCAATACGGAGATCGGATTGATCATCGACAGCCCGGTACTCGCGCAACAAATGGCTGCCCGCTTCGACGCCATGGTGAAACCGGTGAACGCGTACAAGGTGACGTTCCAATCGGCCGCAGCCGGCGGCTCATCGAGCCTGGTGTGGCGAACGCAGGAAGACGCCAACGTCGTTGAATACAGCTCGGAACCGGCCCGCAGCCGCACCCAACGGTTCGACGCCTACCTCTTGATGCTGTTGCCGCTCGACTCGGAGCTGTGAGTGAAACGACGATGCTTCGTTGGTTTGACGCTGACGGCAGGACTTCAATGGACGACGGCTGGGTATGCGGCCCCACCGAAGACGGTTCAAGCAGAGGTGGACGCCCTGCTCGCCAGCATCGAGACCTCCGGATGCGCGTTCTACCGCAACGGTACCTTGCACGACTCGAAGGATGCCGCAGCGCACTTGCGTGACAAGTACGACTACTTCGCCGCACGCGGTTTGATCGTCACCACAGAGGACTTCATCGAAAGAGCTGCGACAAAAAGCAGTCTGAGCGGTCAGCCGTACGAGGTGACGTGCGGTGATGGCGCCGCGGTATCGAGCAAACAATGGCTGCGAGACAAGCTTGCACAACTGCGCGCTTCTTGACGAGAGGGAATGGGCCCCGATCTCGTTGCGACCGCAAAGGCCCGTCAGATCATGGCTTCAACCCTGTATTTGACCCAAGCACCTCAGCATTCTGGAGTCGGACAACGATTCCTATCCGGCGGGGTGTGTCGATCCGTGACAGTCGGCTCTGGGTCGAGGCTGTTTGGAAACGCGCGGATTCAATCGGATCGGTCGGCCAGGCTACCAAGAACCGAACACGTTCAGTGTGATCAGTTGCCGGCTTGAGGGCGGTCGCCATGGGCCCTCATCGCCGCGATCAACGACCTGGTTCCGAATATCTTGATCGCCCGATTTGGCAACCGGACTGATCAATGTCCACCGCTAGACCTACAAGTTCCGCCAATGCGTTTGCTGCGAAATCGAGCGTCCGCATACGAACACGCAGCGCGGTAGACCAAGCCACACGATATATGTCACGCCCCGCTGCCCTATCGCGGCTGACATTGGCCTTAACCCGAGACATCAGCGGAATGTGCGTCGAAGGCGAGGCGGAATTCAATGAATCCAGAGTAATCAAGGAATTGTTCGTTCAATGCAACCCACCCGCTTCCGACGGAACCACGTCGGATTGACCGTCGAAGAACGCGTAGCCCAACTGGCCGCGTTTAGCTCGGTACATCGCTGCGTCTGCGCGCCGCAGCAAGGTGATGGCGGTGTCGCCATCGGTGGGGCACAACGCGATACCGATGCTCGGCCACACCCTGATTTCTATTCCGCCCACCTGCAGCGGTGCCGAAATGGCTTCAAACAGTTGACGAGCCAGACGGCCCAGTTGGGCATGGCCCATGGGCTTCGACAGCAGGCAGGCGAACTCGTCGCCGCCCAGGCGGCAGACGATGTCACCGCCACGAATAGTTCGCCTGAGCCGCTGGGCCACGATGCGCAGCAACTCGTCGCCCGTGTCGTGGCCGTGGATATCGTTGATGGGTTTGAAGTCGTCCAGGTCCAGGAACAGCACGGCCAGCGTCGGCGGGCGCGTGGTAGCGGTGCTCAGTGCGTCGTCCAGCCTGCGGCGGAACTGGCTGCGGTTGGGCAGCGCGGTCAGGCTGTCATGCTGGGCCATGTATTGCGCATCCCGCTCGTTGGCATGCGATGCCGCAAGCTCGGCGCGGGTCTCATTCAGCTCGGTTTCAATGCGACGCAGGTAGCCGCGCTCCAGAGTAAGTGCCGCCTGCAGCACTTTCAGGTCTTGCGCGCAACCGTTGACCGCCGCGCGCACAGATGTTGCTGCGGGCTTCTCAACGCTGCGACGCAGCCGTTCGGCAACGGCGTCGCACAACAGATCCCACTCCTCGTGCGGCATGCGGTCCGAATTGCGCCTCGCACCTGTCGCTCCGGTCATGACAAACGCCCTGTGAGCAACAGCACCCGTTGAACAAGGGCCACCGGACCCAGACCACCACTGTGCCCGTCACTCCAGCTGGCGCTGCGCGGCCACAGCGCAATGGCGCCCACCACCATCAGCACGACGACGATCAGAAGAGTGGTGTATGGGCTCATGGTGTGGTCCGATGGTCATGGAACCAGAGTTGCGATGCACGTAGCTTGAGGGAGCGACCGACGGAGTTCTGTGCGATGCCGCACTTTGTGGCGATGCCGCCGCACTGACACAGCCTACAGCTGGCCGTCGCTGATGCGCCAGCGCATTGGCGCGGACGTACCACCACGGCATCGCGGTCGAGAGAATTTTCGCTCCGGCCCTGAGGCGGAATTCGGGCGCGGGCCAGATGATGGGTGGTATGAAGCTGGAGTTGGAGCCAGGCCAGAGTTGAAGTCGTTGGCCGATGCCTTGGCCACGTCGAGATTTATGCGCTTGAGCTGGATTTGGTTTCTCAAACTCCCGATCAATCGTCAACTGACAACGCATCAACCAAAGCGCGATATTCCACCGGAGGCGCCCGTCAGGTGGCTTGCCCTGGTCAAGTCCTCGAACCCTCAGATCGACGCGACCGATCGGTGGCTCTCAATCGCGAATCGGCAGTCATCCTCATCGCCAACCAGCAGGACACGTCGCTGAACGTTGTCCTACATCCTCCCGGCCTGCAGGATGGCATGACCGGCGCGGTACGGGTCGTACAAGTGTTTGCTGCTCGAGCCTCGTGCTCGCTTGAACATCAACTTCCTGAGGAGAGGCACATGAACCCATCCACCACCCCGCCGTCAAACACCGCACCTGCCGATGAAGACCTTGCAGAGCAGGCCCGCCCCGGCCACGGTATTCCGTCGCAGGATCCGAATCCCGCGGCACAGATTCCGCTGGAACCCCGGGAATCCGAGCGCGAGGCCGACTCGGTGCTGACGGGTGGCGGCGCGGTGGCCGGTATGGCCACAGGTGCCGCCATCGGCGTCGCAGTGTCCGGCCCGGTGGGGGCGGTGGTCGGGGCCGCGCTGGGTGCCGTTGCCGGCGCACTGGGTGGCGCTGCCGCTGGAGCCACGGCGAACCTTGAGGATTCCAGCATCGCCGATGCGGCACCCGCGGACAGCGTGCGCCTGCACATCGACGACAGCGGTGGCGGCGGCCGACCAGTGGTGCTGATCCATGGCTGGCCGCTGTCTGCCCAGGCCTGGGAGCCGCAGGTGTCAGTGCTTCGCGCCGCTGGCTATCGCGTGGTGGCCTATGACCGACGGGGATTCGGTCGCTCGGACAAGCCGGAATCGGGTTACAGCTACGACGTGCTGGCCGACGACCTGCAGCGCGTCTTGGACCAGTGCGGACTGCAGGACGTGACGCTGGTGGGCTTCTCGATGGGCGGGGGCGAAGTGGCGCGCTACATCGCACGGCACGGTGAATCGCGTTTGCACAGCGTGGTGTTTGCCGCAGCGGTGCCGCCCTACCTGATGAGGACGGCCGACAACCCCGAAGGCCCACTCACGCCTGAGAAGGCGCAACAGATGAAGGAGGCTCTCGAGCAGGACCGCAGCTCCTTCTTCGATCAGTTCACCAGGGACTTCTTCTCGGCCAATGGCGCCCTTCAGGTCACCGAGTCGCAGCGCGGCGATGCGATCGCCCTGTGCCAGCAGTCGGCGCAGCATGCGGCGCTGGCTTGCATGGACTCGTTCGGCACGACCGACTTCCGCGAAGACCTGAAGCAGGTGAAGGTGCCCACGCTGGTGATCCACGGCGAGGCAGACGCGATCGTGCCCATTGAAGGCTCGGGCCAGCGCACCCACCGCGCCGTGCTCCACAGCAGGCTGGTGAGGGTGAACGGTGCGCCGCACGGATTGAACGTGTCGCACGCCCAGGCGTTCAACGATGCACTGCTGTCGTTCCTGCGGGAGTGAACCGACAGGCGACAACCGATAAATCGGACCTGCCCCTACTGCGCCACATCTCGTAGTCTTCGCCGCATGCTGATCAGGCCGCAGACTTGTTCAACGCCGCGGCGGCCCGAATGAGGGCCTTCTTGTCCGCCTTGTCGTGTCGCCGCCGGCCGAACTTTGACCACCCCCGTGCCGGTTGAACAATGACCAGGGACGGAAGGCCAACCTGGTGATCGCGAAGAGGTCGCTGTTGGACCTCAATACCCGAGGTGCGTCTTGAGTGCCGAAACGGCCTCGGAAGAGGCACAAAGCTCCCGACACAGCCGCTGCGCAGAGCCAAAACGACTGACCTCACGCCAGCTTCGCGTCGTGTTCCGCTCATTCCGAGGTTCAGGGCTCATTGATCAGCATGTCCCTTGGGCGCGCAGCTCCGGTCTTCGGGACCACCGAAACTCCGCCGAGTCAGCGATCCCGATTGCATCATCTATTCCGAAGTCTTGCCATCGAAATGCTCGGGGTCTGCTTCGGCGTCAGCACGCAGACGATGAACGACGCCGTCCCGATGATTCGGTGGCGCGTACAGCGTGTAGAGCTTCAACGGCTTCGTACCCGTATTGACGATGTTGTGCCGTGCCCCAGCGGGCACCAATACAGCGAACCCCGCACTGATCGGCGTCCGGAGCCCATCGATGACCGCTTCGCCACTGCCCGCTTCGACGCGGAAGAACTGGTCGAGCTTGTGTACCTCCGCTCCGATCTGCTCCTGAGGCTTCAAGGCCATCAGGACAAGCTGGCAGTTCGTGGCCGTGTAAAGCACCCTTCGAAAATCGTCATTGTGGGTGGCCAAATTCTCGATGTCCTGCACAAAACCCTTCATGAAATCTCCTTCAATGTCCGAAAGGCACACACGCGGCAGAGTCCTCAGTTCTTACCGAACTTCGCCTTCGCTGCCGTGACGCACGCGGCCTTGGCGTCACCGGCCAGGGCGTCACATTTCTCGATGGCCACCTGGTAGTCGGCGTCCCGCTTCTCATCAGCGGCGTCCTTCTTGGCCTCGCCGATCTCCTTGCCCAGCTTGGCGTCGGCCAGCGCCTTGATCTCGACCGCCTTGGCTTCCTTGACGCACACATCCTTGGCATTGCCGGCCTTGTCGTCGCACTTTTCCTTCGCGACCGCATAGGTCGATTCGGCCTTCGCGACCAGTACCTTGTTGCGATCTTTCGACTTGCCCGTGAAGCTGTATTCAAGCTCGGCGCGCGCCACCTTCTCCTTGGCCTTGGCTTCTTCGACGCAGATGTCCTTGGCGTTGGCGGCCAGCGACGCGCACGCCGCCTTGTCGGCCTTGTAGTCGGCGCTGATGCGAATCTTTCCGGCCTGATAGTCGGCCTTGGTGATCGTCGCAGCCTGCGCCGTCGAAAGCAATAACACAGTGGCGGCGACAGCCATGGGTTTGAGGACGAAAAGCATGTTCATGGGAATCCTTGTCAATTGAGAAAAATCAGAAAATAGAACTGTGAGCTCAGGCCGACATCGGTGCCAGGCTGCGGCCATTCGCTACCTCGTGAACCAAGCGTCGGTCGCCTTGCGCTGCCACTCGGCCACTTGCTTCTCGGCTTCGTCTTTCGCCACGCCATAGCGCTCCTGGATCTTGCCGGCCAGCTGATCCCGGCGACCGCCGACGACATCGAAGTCGTCGTCGGTCAACTTGCCCCACTGCTCCTTGGCTTTGCCCGTGACTTGCTTCCAATTCCCCTGAATACGGTCCCAGTTCATACGAATCTCCTTCGGTGGTAGGTTCAAGCGCGGTCTGTGGGCAGTCGAAAAGATGTGCACCTTGATCCCGCGTGCGTCTCTAGAACGATCGATCGAATTTAGAGGTTGGGCCGCGCGCGATCTGTGCGCAATCGAACATAGGGCGGCTCATCAATTGATGTCGATCAAGGCCATTCATAACGAACTCCTCTTCGATCACCTAAATCTCACTCTTGACCAATTTCATGCCATTGACATACGCATCGATTTCGTTGCTGCTTCAACTATCGAACAGTCCGCACTATGCAATATCGAACATATGGCGGCGCCCTGATTGAGTCAGGTCAATGAGAACGCCGGGGCAGACCGCTACAACGATCGTGCTTGGGCCCGGATACGGCTCGGAGTTCCGCGATAGTCATTTCCTCTGATCCGCGAGAAAACGCCTGCGTACGGCTCAGCGGGAATTGAATCCACTTGCTCACAACTTCAAGGAGAGCGTCATGAGCTTGGGCACCATCCTGTTGATCGTTCTGATCCTGTTATTGATCGGCGCCTTTCCATCTTGGCCGCACAGCAGCAGCTGGGGCTATGGCCCCGTTGGCGGATTGGGGCTGGTGCTGATCATCGTCGTCGTCCTGCTGGTGATGGGGCGGCTGTGACTAGCAGTTCCCGCTCTGCGCACAGGCTGGTGCGAGCGCGCAATTCGAACCTGATGACAGTCGTAATCATTCCCTGCGCATTGGTTGCGTGTACGGTCGGCGATCGATTCAGGGCGTCGCCTGACAGGGAGAGAGCATGAACACACTGACCCGGTTGGGCTTCGGCCCGATGGGTCAGCTTGCGGTTCGGCCGGCGCGCGGTGATTCGGCGTCGACGCTGGTCTTGCCGCCTGTGAGTTCGAGCGGCGGACTGCCGCTGATGGAGGCCCTGCAGCAGCGACGATCGCAACGCGAGTTCGCGAATACGGCGTTGCCTGAGCAGATGCTCGGCGACCTGTTGTGGGCTGCCTACGGCGTCAACCGCCCCGCCCTCGGCGGGCGCACGGCGCCGAGGGCAATGACGTACCAGGAGATCGATGTCTATGTGGCCTTGCCTGCCGGCCTGTATCGCTACGAGCCGGCTGGCCACGTGTTGTGCCTTGAAGTACGCCGGGATGTCCGCGACGTGACCGGAAACCAGGACTTCACCGCCGAGGCAGCACTGGATCTGGTATTCGTCGCCGACGACAGTCGGGTGCAGTTGGTGCAAGGCGGGCAGCGCGAGGACTACGCCTACACGACAGCCGGTGCGATGGCGCAGAACGTGTATCTGTACAGTGCTTCGTATGGCTTGGCGACCGTGCTCCGCGCTTGGATCGACCGTGGCGCGCTGAGGGCGGCAATGGAGTTGGGCGTCGACCAGCAGGTGCTACTGGCTCAGACGGTGGGCTATCCGAAATCCAACCCCGTCGCTTGAAGCGGCTGTGCTGGCACGGTTTTCGTCCGCGCTGCATCAGTCTGATGCGATGGCCGCGAGGTGACGCTGCGCGCAATTATCGAGGCCGATGCGACAAAGATTGTTCAGACGTTCGAGCGTCGGTCGGCCGAGTCACGCTACTACCGCTTCATGCGATACAAGAAGAAGATCGATGGCGCCGCCCTCGAACGTGGACGCCTTGATCGCAAAGGCGCAAGACTGGTTCGAGCGATTGAGTTCGGGGCGCGGCGAGGCGGTGCAGTCGATCGCGAACAAGGAGCAGATCACCGGGTCGTATCTGACGAGAGTAATCTATCTCGCATTCCTGGCGCCGGACATCGTGCAGCGTATCGCCGGCAAACCCATACCTTGGTGTCGCGGTCGGCCAGATCGGCCGGCCGCCCCAGTCGATGTGCAGGTCGGACCAGGGTTCTTGCCGGATGCGTCCGAGCATGCGTGCCGCCGCCGCTTCGAGCGCTTCGCCACGGCTGGCGATCGCAGCAGGCCTTCGGCCGGTGCCGCGCCCACGCCAATGGCAAAGACGCGTTGCCCGCTGGCCCGCGCGGCCGCAACGAGCGCGTCGCGCCTTGCCTGATGGCACCGTCGGTGATCAGCAGAACAGACACGGGCATCCTCGGGTAGCCTCCAGGCGCGGGTCAGTTCTGATCGATCGTCAACACACTATGGAGAACACCATGAAACTTCTTGCTGCACTCTTGGTTCTGCTGAGTTTATGTAGCGCCGCCTGCGCGTCGGGTACCGATGAGGATCTCGCGGCGATCAAGGCACACGACAAAGCAGCCATGGCGTCAACCGCTAAACAGAATGCCAAGGATGCGGATCGAAAGCGGCAGGAAGTGGCGTTCAAGAAGAAGCAGGACGCTCAGACGGCGAACGCCGTACGCCCACAGCTGGGAAGAGCTGCCGAGGGGAAGTCCGACGAGGAGGTGGTCCGCCTGTATGAAGCGAAGGTCAAGCAGGATGACAAAACGAAGCCAAATGAGGCTGCCATTCGCGCCAAGAGCGATTCGCAGACGCGGAAAGTGGCGGGCAAGTCGATGCAGGACATGCAGGATATGTCAGACGCAGATCTGGACAAGGCGGAAGCGGCGCTGATGAAGCAATACGGCGGGAGGAAGTAAGCTGGTCTTACCGCGTCGCAAGCGTGTCTTTGCGCTCGCTCATGACCATGCACTGTTGAACCGTTTGAAACCTGCCTGCCGACCCTATCGTGAGCCACCGTTTCAGCTCGCCAACTCGCAATGCTTCAAGGAGTTTGACTTTTCCTGGTAGATCAATCGCCGGTCGGCGAGTGGAGTGAATCCCTGAAGTTGGACCGGTAGGGGAAGACAGACTGATACGCTGACTGGACCTTCAACAGGAGAAGGTCATGTCTGACATCGTGCAGTCCATCGTGCGAGGGACGCAGCCCATGGCGTTGACCTCGGATCGGCTGATCCGGATGGAGCCGTTGCCACCGGCCTGGAGTGATCCGCGGGCGCTGCTGGGCATGGCCGGCTGAGCGATCCACTCGACATCGAGGCCCGCGAAAGCGGGCTTTTCTCTGGGCGGAATCCCCCGCACGAGGCAACTCGGTACCACCGGAAATGACACACCGCGTTCCACGAGACCCTCGTACAAGCGTTCAAGGTCGACGCCCGACGAGCTCGGCACGAGCGCCCCGCTCGCCCGCGCCCTAACGTGCGCCGGGCTGTGACATCAGCACGCGTCGCGGCTGGTTGTCGTTCGGTGTCAGCTCACCGATCAAGCTATCAAGTTGCTGCATCACGTCTTCGTAGGTCACGGTGTCGTGGCTTTCGATGAACTTCACGAACTTCGCGTGCTGGGGCTTGAATTTGTCGGCGACACCGATCTCGTTCCAGAAAAGTTCTTTGGCGTCGGTTGAGGTAATGAAAGTCATTGTTCATCCTTAGGGAAGTTGTTCATGAGAACGGGCCGAGATCTCCGTTTGAATCGATGCTAGTTATCGAAATTGTTCGAGTAAAGTCAATATTTCTTATGTTAGACATCACCTTTTATCTATGCATGCAACCTTTCGCCAGCTGCAGTTGTTTCTAGCCTTGACTGAAACCGGGAGCATCACTGCGGCAGCACGCGCTTGCCATGTCACTCAACCGACCGTGTCGATGCAACTGAGAGACTTGGCCGACTCAGTCGGCTTGCCGCTGTACAACCAGTTGGGCAAGCGCTTGCGGTTGACTGAAGCAGGCGAGGCGCTGGTCAGCGCCGCTCAGAGCATGAGCGACGAGTGGGCAGCGCTCGAACAGAAAATCAACGGGCTGAAGGGCTTGACGCAAGGGCGGCTGCGCATCTCGGTTGTCAGCACGGCCAAGTATTTCGTGCCCGGCATTCTGGGAAGGTTTTGCGCACGCTACCCGGACATCGACATCGCGCTTCAGCTCCTCAACCGCGACGGCGTGATGGCGCGATTACAAGACCACCGCGACGATCTGTACATCATGTCGATGCCACCCTCGGACATGGAACTCGAGCAGGAGATGTTTCTGCCGAATCCGCTGGTGGTGATCGCGTCCAATGGACACCCGCTGGCTCATCGGAAGACCATCCCCTTGGCGACACTGGCGAAGGAGCGATTCATATTGCGGGAGCAAGGCTCGAGCACGCGCATGGCTTGCGATGCGCACTTTGACTGCTTGGGATTTAAGCCGAATGTGCGGCTCGAGCTTGGTAGCAACGAGGCCATCAAGCACTCGGTGGCAGCAGGTCTTGGACTGGCCGTATTGTCACGTCACGCGATCGCACGTCATCCGGACGGAGATGGCGTGACGGAACTGAAGGTGCGTGGTTTTCCGGCCCAGTCCAACTGGTTCATCCTGCATCCGAAAGACCACCGACCGTCGCCAATCGTCATCGAATTCCTGGCCCACCTCCGGGCCAGCGCGAAGCAATTGACTGCCTCCATTTCTGGCGCTGTGCGAACCTGAATCCGAGGCCGGCACTGATTTAACGCGTGCGGCTGAGACGTTCTTTTCCCTTCTTGAGATTGGCCAGCGCTAGCGCCGAGTGTTGGCGCCGATCCAGCGCTGACCAGAATAGAGGGCAAGTGCCGACGGGAGAATGCTCAGCCCTGAGCCCCGAACATGAAAGCTAGCGTTCGACCATTCCACGATTCAGCGTGGTCAATCCTCCGGTCGGCACGTTGGTCAGGCCGCCCGCGGCGTCAACACATGCTGCGCATCCACCAACGGCAGCCTTGGTTCGGGCTGCGGATCCGGCGATAGAGCCAACGCTGCACAACGTGCCGCCGTACCGGGAGTTTGCCGCGCTGGAAGGGGGCCCCGGCCACCTGGGCATCCACAAGCGCAGCGACGCTCGGGGTCGAACTGGCATGTGGCCATGGGAGCGGGCAAGCGCCATGCGCTCAACCCGTTTCTCGAAGCCGACTTCATCGCGGAGACCATCGAGCAGTGCGGGGCCAGCATCCAACCGATCGGCGAGCACCCGCTCCGGGTGATCAATCGGTCGTTTGGCTTCGACAAGACTTGCCAGCGAGGACGTGGCAAGCATGCCGCGCAGTTCGTCAGGTTGTTCGCGATGTCGATCCTGCGGACAGCAGAACGATCACCCTCACAGGTGCTGAATCACGCTCGGCAGCAGTCGATCAGACGAAACTGAACGGCCAGAGATTGTCGAAATGATTTACACGGCAACACCTTCTGGAAACTTCTTCGCGCCGCAATCTCCCATCGACTCATAGGTGAAACACGCCTTGGACGCGTGTTGGGCTTCGATATTGCTTGCACAGTTCCAGCCCGGTAATGGCGCTCGGTTGCTGATGCGCATGAGCGCAACGTCTCGGCAAAAGGCACGGACCGACGTCGATAGGCAGAGGACGAACGATCAATGACCTTCCTCAGGAGCTACCCATGAGACTCTTCAAGTCATTCCAATCGGCGTTGTGTGGCGGGCTGTGCCTCTTCTTGTTTGGCGTCGCACCGACTCTTGCAAGTCCCCTCCAGGTGACCAAATTGGCTTCGGACGTGCCCGGGTTGGCGCTGACCACCGACCCCGGCATGATCAACGCGTGGGGAATGGCATCGAGCGCCACCTCACCGCTTTGGATCGGCTCGAACGGCAGCGGCACATCGGAGATTTACAACGGCGCGGGAGTCAAACAGGGGTTGGTCGTGACGATGCCCGGGGATGGATCTGTCGCCGGGGTTGCCTTTGCCAACGTTTCGGGGTCGTTCAACTCCGACGTGTTCCTCTTCGCCTCAGAAGACGGCACGGTGTCGGGTTGGCGCGGAGCGCTTGGCACCAGCGCCGAGACACTGAAGCTCGCGGATTCCGCCAACGTCTACAAGGGCCTTGCATTCGCCACGATCGGCGCCCACAGCTATTCCTATGCTGCCAATTTCCGTGCTGGAACCATTGATGTACTGAAAGGCGATGCCGGGGCGCCGGCTTTGGCGGGCAACTTCACGGATCCGAATCTACCGTCCGGGTACGCACCGTTCAATGTGCAAAACATCAATGGTGTTCTATATGTGACCTACGCTGTACCGGATGGTGCAAAGCTCGACGACGTGGCTGGCGCCGGCAATGGCATCGTCAACAAATTCGATCTGCAGGGCAACTATTTGGGGCGTCTGATCACCGGAGGCGCATTGAACTCGCCCTGGGGATTGGCGCTGGCCCCCGTCGGGTTCGGCGATCTGGCCGGATACCTGTTGGTGGGGAACTTCGGTGATGGTCGAATAAATGCCTACGACGATGCCGGATCACTTGTTAAGACATTGATGGATCCGCTCGCCAATCCGATAGAAATTGATGGCTTGTGGGGGCTGCGCTTCGGCAATGGCGGCACCGGGGGGAGCCCCTCTACCCTCTATTTCACAGCAGGGCCTGATGACGAGCGCCACGGTCTGTTTGGACGCATCGACGCCGCGCCCGAAGCAGTTCCCGAACCAGCAAGTCTCGCCCTTGTCGCGCTGGGGCTCGTCGGGCTGGGCCTCACGCGCCGCAGACATTGAGCCATTGACGGCCAAGGCTGTCGCTGCCGGCCGAACTTTGATCGCAGAGGCCGAGGCAAACTACTACCGGCAACTCGCCAGTCAAGCCACCTCGGTGGTGGCCTGACTAAAACCAGACAGCCTCCACGAATTCCGGGGCGGGTCAGACTGATCGCAACCGGCTGCTCAAGCTTTGCGAATGCGTCGGCGTGGCGCTTCGGATGAGTGACCGGGAGTTGGGAGCCATTTGCCAACTTGCAGCCGGATACCCGATCTCAACTCATTGACGATGGATCTTTGATGGGTAGAAATAAAAACGGGCCCGAAGGCCCGTGTTTACTACCGCTTTGGCGGAGAGGGTGGGATTCGAACCCACGGTACCTTGCGGTACGCCTGATTTC
>JARXKP010000309.1 GCA_030271615.1 Pseudomonadota bacterium | reverse complement strand
GGCCTGACGTGCGTTGTCGGCGTTCTGCCTGACCGTGCCTGACAGCTGCTCCATCGAGGCGGCAGTTTCCTCGAGCGCAGAGGCCTGTTGTTCTGTGCGGCTCGACAGGTCGTTGTTGCCCGAGGCGATCTCAGCGCTGGCGGTGGCCACGCTTTCCGCGTTCTGGCGAACGTCGCTGACGGTTTGTGTGAGGTTCTGCTGCATGTTTTGCAGGGCACTCAGCAACTGTCCGGTTTCGTCGCGGGACGTGACGTCGATGTGGGAGCTCAGGTCGCCTTCGGCGACGCGCTCTGCCACCTTGACAGCCTGGTTCAGCGGCCGGGTGATGCTGCGGCTCAGCCACCACCAGATGGCCACCCCCGAGAGCATTGCCACCGTGAGCGTGACGATGACCGTCGTGACCGCCTGACGATAGGTCTTGGCGCTTTCAGATGCTGACGTTTCGGCGAGGGCCACGTTGAACGCCCAGGCGCGGTCGAAGGACTGCGAGGCTGCCGCGTAGGCCGTCTCAGCCGAACCCAGGAAGAGCGCGTTCGCTTCCGCCGTCTTGGACGGGTCTGTCACGGTCTGGCGCGACAGCGCCTTCAGCGTTTCCCAGTTGGCGAGGTACGCCGCGGTGCTGGTTTGCGCGAGTTGCCACATCGTTCTGTCGCTGTCGTTTTCCAGCAATCGCTCGTAGGCGGCCAGCTGCGTCTTGAGGAGCGCAGTGACTTCGGTTATCTCGGTTTCCAGCTTCGCCATCTCCACATTAGAACTGGCGAAGATGTGTCGCGCCTCGAGCAGGCGGTGCCGGGTGAGGCTTTCCTTCCAGTCGCGCACGGATTGAAGCGACGGCGTCGTGAAGACTCCGTAGTGCTCGACCGACGCGTTGATGTGTCCGGCCTGCCAGGCACCCATGCCACCCAGGCCGAGTAGCATCAACAAGATCAGCCCGAACGCGCAGGCCAATCGGGCAGAGATATTCAGTTGGGTCAGTTTCATGGCTTTGCTTCGAGTCCGAATCAGCGTGCGTGGAGGTGGCGGATCGTTCGATCCGCCGCGGATCAGTGGCTGTCGCTGATCAGTCCCATGTCCGAGCTGGACATGAACGCCTCGATGTCCATCAGCACCAGCATGCGGTCGCCGACGTTGCCGATGCCCGTGATGAAGCTGGTGTCGATCGACGAAGCCATCTCGGGCGCGGCCTTGACCGAATCCTTCGACAATTCCAGCACATCGCTGACCGAGTCGACGACGGCTCCGACCACGCGGCCCTTGACGTTGAGCACGATGACGACGGTGAAGCCGTTGTATTCGGCGGTGTCGCAACCGAGCTTCAAGCGCAGGTCGACGATCGGCACGATGACGCCGCGCAGGTTGACCACGCCCTTGATGAACGAGGGCGCGTTGGCGATGCGCGTGGGCGATTCATACGAGCGAATTTCCTGCACCCGCAGGATGTCGATGCCGTATTCCTCGGCACCGAGACGGAAAGTCAGAAATTCGCCGCCTGCGTGCACGGCCTTGCCTGCGGTTTCGCGAGCTGCTTCGTGCTGGGCGACATGTTGTGCGTCGGTGATCATGTTCATGGAGTGGTCCTTCCAGGCGGGGTGTTCGTCTTCAAAAGAGCGGGTGGGTCAATCGTGCGGGGGCGTGGTTCAGAACGCTTCCCAATCGTCGGTGCGAGAAGCAGCCGGTGCCGCTGCAACGGTGGTCGACGCTTTGGATGCGGATGGCGAAGGCGACTTCGGTGTGGCCTTCGGCACCGCAGCACGCGGAGCCGACGACATCGACTTCTTCGAGGATCGAACCGGCGCGGCGTGTGACGGCGCGTTCGCGGCATGTGGGTCGAGTCGGAAGATGCTCATCACGTCGGCCAGTCGACCGGCCTGATCCTTGAGGCTTTCGGCGGCGGCGGCGGACTGCTCGACGAGGGCGGCGTTCTGCTGCGTCATCTGGTCGAGCTGGACCACGGCGGTGTTGACCTGGCTGATGCCGTCGGACTGCTCGGAGGCGGCCGCGGTGATCTCGCCGATGATGTCGGAGACGCGCTGCACCGAGCTGACGATCTCCTTCATCGTGTCACCGGCGTTGGCCACCAGACGCGAGCCCGATTCGACCTTCTCGACGGAGGCGCCGATCAAGCCCTTGATCTCGCGGGCGGCCTCGGCCGAACGGCCGGCCAGGTTGCGCACCTCGGAGGCGACCACCGCGAAGCCGCGGCCCTGCTCACCGGCGCGGGCCGCTTCGACGGCCGCATTCAGCGCGAGGATGTTGGTCTGGAAGGCGATGCCATCGATCACGCCGATGATGTCGGAGATCTTCTGCGACGACGCGTTGATCTCGTCCATGGTAGCGACCACCTGCGAGACCACGGCGCCACCGCGGGCGGCGACTTCGGCGGCCGAAGAAGCGAGCTGGTTGGCCTGGCGGGCCGAGTCGGCCGACTGCTTGACGGTGCCGGTCAACTGCTCCATCGAGGAAGCGGCTTGCTGCAGGTTGGAGGCGGTCTGCTCGGTGCGCACGCTCAGGTCCTGGTTGCCCGTGGCAATCTCGGCGCTCGCGGTGCTGATCGATTCCGTCGATCCACGCACCTGGCCCACCAGCTGGTGCAGCGAGCCGCGCATCTGGTCCAGCGCACGCAGCAGGTCACCCAGTTCGTCCTTGCGGTCGGAGTTGACCGGGTGAGACAGGTCGTTCTCGGCGATGCCGCGTGCCGCACCCAGTGCCGTTTGCAGCGGTTGCGTGATCGATCGGGTGATGTAGTACGCCATCCAGATGCCCATGCCGACACCCGCCGCCAACAGCGCCAGCAGCAGCGTCTGGGCCGTGCCCAGGTTCTTTTGGGCTGTCGCACTATCGGCATCGCCCAACTCGGTCTCCAGCAGCTGCAAATCTTTGACCGACTTCGCATACGCATCGGCCGCGGGCAGCACCGATTGCGCCAGCAGCGCATCGGCGCCTGCCGTGTTGCCGGCTTTCCTCAGGTCGGTGGCCTGTGCGCGCACATCCGTGTAGGCCTTGCGCTTGACGCCTATTTCGGCGATCAGCGCCTTGGCTCGCTCGTTGACGATCGATGATTCCAGCGATTTCTGGATCTCGTTGATTCGCGCCGTGGTCTCTTTCGCCATCGGTTCGAAGTACGCGACCATTCCAGCGTCGCTGTGTGATTTGGCGATGGCCATCGAACGCGTCACGTTCAACTGGGTCAGGCTAAACCACTCGTTGACGAGATTCGAGCGCGAGGACAACTTAGTGTTTTCAGCCATTGCTCTGACGGCCGTCGACATGTGGACGAAGCTGGTCGCGGTCATTGCCACCATCAGCAGCAAGACGGCGCCGAAGCCGATGGCGAGTCGATTGCCGATCTTGAAATCAGTGAGCTTCATGGGGTGTTCCTAGAGGAGTGCATGAGTTGAACGGTCGTCGTGGTGGTGGCGGATCGATACGTGGGCTTCATCGCAGCCGACTCCGATGAATGAGTTATCGACAGGGCGGGCGGGATTTGTAGAGCGGGTCAGCCGGCCTTCAGGCGAAACGTGCCGACCACATCGGTGAGTCGACCGGCCTGATCCTTGAGGCTTTCGGCGGCGGCGGCGGACTGCTCGACGAGGGCGGCGTTCTGCTGCGTCATCTGGTCGAGCTGGACCACGGCGGTGTTGACCTGGCTGATGCCGTCGGACTGCTCGGAGGCGGCCGCGGTGATCTCGCCGATGATGTCGGAGACGCGCTGCACCGAGCTGACGATCTCCTTCATCGTGTCACCGGCGTTGGCCACCAGACGCGAGCCCGATTCGACCTTCTCGACGGAGGCGCCGATCAAGCCCTTGATCTCGCGGGCGGCCTCGGCCGAACGGCCGGCCAGGTTGCGCACCTCGGAGGCGACCACCGCGAAGCCGCGGCCCTGCTCACCGGCGCGGGCCGCTTCGACGGCCGCATTCAGCGCGAGGATGTTGGTCTGGA
>JARXKP010000023.1:13275-20611 GCA_030271615.1 Pseudomonadota bacterium | reverse complement strand
TTCTCGTTCTTGAAATAGTGCTCGAGAAAACGCTCGAACTCGGTCAGCACGGTCTGGAACACGCGTCGCCCGGTGTCCGGATAGGCCTCGACCACCTGAACCACGCGCTTGATTTCCTTCTCGACCGCCCCGCCGGACAGGCGCGTGTTGTTGGCATCGAAGCCCATCACGCAGGCACCCATGCGGTCGATCAATCGTCGCGCCGGATGATCGGTGGTCGCGAAGAAATCAGGCTCGCCGACCGCGACACGCAGCACCGGCATCTGCAGCCGGGCGAACCAGACCCGCACCGAGGCAGGGATGCGCTCCTCGGTCAGGATGCTCTGGAACAGCAGCGCCACCACTTCGATCGTCGCGCGTTCCCCCGGCGATGCCGCGGCAGCCTTCAGCGCCTGCTTGCGCTGGTGCAGCTCTTCGAGCATGGCAGGCGTGCTGACAGGGGCGCTGGCGTGTCGCGCACCCGGGTCGGGGGTCAATCGCAGCGCGATGCCTTGCTGGGCGTTGGTGATCGCCGCCTCGAGTGCCGGCGATGCCGCGTGGCCGTGCGAGGTGCTGGCGAAATCGGGCAACTGCCGACCAATCAGGCGGTTCAGGCGGCCGAGAACCGCCTCGGCGTGATCGGAGCCGGCACGTCCGAGTGCACCTGCGCGGGTCATCAGTCGGGTTTCCTCACCGACGCTCCTGGAATCGGCTGCAGCGGCTCGATCGCTCGCGTCATTCGCCGCCGCGAGCGCACCCAACCCTGTGGCAGGGCTGCCAGACCCGGACAAGCCAGAGTGCGTGTTGACAAAGGCCGCGTTGCGAGAGCGGCGGATGAAGGGCCGCAGATCGATTTCTGGCAACACCCGTTGCTGGATCAGCAGCCGGTTCGCCTCGTGATAGGCCTCTTCGTTGAAGTGCGCGAACTCTTCATGCAGCACGTTCTGCAACGTGCGCCAGGCTTCGTGACTGAGGCCCGCCGTGCGCCAAGTCGTGATGGCGATGCGCGCCAGCACGTGCGGACGCAGGATGTCATTGGCATCGAGTTCGTCGCGTCCTTCAAGCAGGGTCATGCGCGAGCGCAGGTCGGTGAATTCCCATGATGCGCGGTCCATCACGGCCAGTGCCAGACGCGAACTGAGGATCTCGCCTTCGATGGTCTCGTTGTCGACCAGACTGAAATTCTGGCGACCGCCGGCCATCGGCAGATCGTTCGGCCGCGATGCCGACACGAGGCCGCTGTGCAGTGCGCCGCGCAGCATCGACATGGCGCCCTGCAACCAGAACCCGGCCGCATTCTTCATGTCTTCGACGGCATCACGGCGCCGCATCATCGTGGCTGGGTCGGCGACCTGACTCAACAGCAGACGTGCGCCCTGATCGACGGCGTGAACGACGCCCGGCAATCCGTCGAGCAATCCCTCGACGTACGAACGGCGGGCCTGGGTGGCCTGGGCCATCGTGTGGGCGGTGGACGCCATGGGTTCAAGCTGCCTTCAGGGGTGGGGGGCGAATTGACTCTACACCACCGCCCCGGCGTTCGGATCATCGGGATCGAGCTCCTTGCCGGACGACTTGATCAGGTCGTCGCGCTTCACTCCCAGCCACATCGCGATCGCAGCGGCCACGAACACCGACGAGTAGACGCCGAACAGGATGCCGATCGTCAGAGCCACCGCGAAGTAGTGCAGCGTCGGGCCGCCGAATATCAGCATCGACACCACCATCATCAGCGTGCAGCCGTGGGTGATGATGGTGCGGCTGATCGTGCTGGTGATGGCGTGATCGATCACCTGCGGCGTGGTCATCTTGCGGTATTTGCGGAACGACTCGCGGATCCGGTCGAAGATCACCACCGACTCGTTGACCGAATAGCCCAGCACCGCAAGCACCGCCGCCAGGACCGACAGCGAAAACTCCCACTGGAAGAAGGCGAAAAAGCCAACGATGATGATCACGTCGTGCAGGTTGGCGATGATGCCGGCGACCGAGAACTTCCACTCGAATCGCACCGCCAAATACATCATGATGCCGGCGATCGTCACGGCCAGCGCCAGCGCGCCGTCGCGCGCCAGCTCCGAGCCGACCGACGGCCCGACGAACTCGCTGCGCTGCAACCGGACCTTCTCGGCACCGACCTCGCCGCACACCGGCGCACTGGTCTCGACGCCCTTGTCCGATTTCACCAATTGCGTGCTGACGATGCCGCCCTCGGCCTTGCACAGCGCGCCGAACACACGATCGACCACCTCGGCCTGCTTGACGTCGGCACGCACCGGCAGGCGGATCAATACATCGCGCGAGGTACCGAAGTTCTGCACCTGGACCTCGCCGAACTGCAAGGACTCGACGGTGGTACGCACGCGGTTGATGTCGGCCGCCTGCGAGTAAGCCACCTCGACCACGGTGCCGCCGGTGAACTCGATCGAGAAATGCAGGCCACGTGTCGCGATGAAGAACACCGCGGCAACGAAGGTCAGCGCAGAGATCACGTTGAGCACCAGGGCGTGCCGCATGAACGGGAAGTCGCGCCGGATTCTGAAAAATTCCATCTGTGTTCCTTGTTCTGCGTCGACGTACTGGGTCAGGTCTTCATGCCGACATCGGCGGCCGGCTTCCAGACCTGACCGATCGACACGCCCTTGAGCTTCTTCTGCCGTCCGTACCAGATGTTGACCAGGCCGCGCGAGAACACCACCGCCGAGAACATCGAGGTCAGGATCCCGAGGCAGTGCACCACCGCAAAACCGCGTACCGGCCCCGAGCCGAAGGCCAGCAGCGAGAGCCCGGCGATCAGCGTGGTGACGTTGGAGTCGAGGATGGTCGTGAAGGCGCGCTCGTAGCCGTTGTGGATGGCGGCCTGCGGAGAAGCCCCGCTGCGCAGTTCCTCGCGCACCCGCTCGTTGATCAGCACGTTGGCGTCGATCGCCATGCCGAGCGTCAGCGCGATCGCCGCCATGCCCGGCAGAGTCAGGCTGGCCTGCAGCATCGACAGCACCGACACCAGCAGCAGCAGGTTGAATGCCAGAGCCAGTGTGGAGATGATGCCGAACAGCATGTAGTAGATGCACATGAACACCGCGATCGCCGCGAAGCCGTACAGCACGCTGTTGAAGCCCTTCGAGATGTTGTCGGCGCCGAGGCTCGGGCCGATCGTGCGTTCCTCGATGATGTCCATCGGCGCGGCCAGCGAACCCGAGCGCAGCAGCAGTGAAGTATCCGCAGCCTCCACCGTGGTCATGCGGCCCGAGATCTGCACCCGACCGCCGCCGATCTCGGCACGAATCACCGGCGCGGTCACGATCTCGCCCTTGCCCTTCTCGAACAGCAGGATCGCCATGCGCTTGCCGATGTTGTCGCGCGTCACATCCTTGAAGATGCGCGAGCCCTTCGCGTCGAGCGTCAGGTTGACGCTCGGTTCGTGCGTCTGCCCGTCGAATCCGGCCTGCGCATCGGTCAGGTTTTCACCGGTCAGGATGACCTGGCGCTTGAGGATCAGCGCCACGCCGTTGCGTTCGGTGTAGCGCTCGGTGCCAAAAGGCACCGGCCCGCTGCCACCGGCGGCCGCCGCCGCTTCGGTGCTCTCGTCGACCATGCGCACCTCGAGCGTCGCCGTGCGGCCGATGATGTCCTTCGCCTTGGCGGTGTCCTGCACGCCCGGCAGCTGAACCACCACCCGGTCGATGCCTTGCTGCTGGATCACCGGTTCGGAAACGCCGAGTTCGTTGACGCGGTTGTGCAGCGTGGTGATGTTCTGCTTGACGGCCGCTTCCTGCACCCGGCGCGATGCATCGGGCTTCAGCACGCCGGACAGCTTGATGTCGGTGCCGTCGGGGATTTCGGTCCATTGCAGATCGCGCAGCTCGTCTTCCAGCAGCTGGCGCGCTGCTGTCAGTGTTTCGCGGTCTCGAAACCGCACCACCACCGCGTTGCCGTCCCGCACGATTCCGGCGTGGCGCAGGTTCTTGTCGCGCAGCATCAAGCGCACGTCGCCGGTCAGCGCCTCGGCCTTCTTGGTCAGTGCCGATTTCATGTCGACCTGCATCAGGAAGTGCACGCCGCCGCGCAGGTCCAGACCCAGCGACATCGGCAGCGCGTGCAGCGACGCCAGCCAATGCGGCGAACGTGACAGCAGGTTCAGCGCGACGATGTAGCTCGGATCGGCCGGATCGGGATTCAGCGCCTTGCCGATCGCGTCCTTGGCCTTGATCTGGGCATCGGTGTCGGCAAAGCGCGCCTTCACCGAAGTGCCTTCGAACTGCACGAAGTCGGCCTTCAAGCCCGCCTGCGTCAGCACCTGCTCGACACGGGTGGCGACGTTGCCGTCGATCTTCAGCGTGGCACGGCCGCTGCTCACCTGCACCGCAGGGGCCTCACCGAACAGGTTGGGCAGGGTGTAGATCAACCCGACCAGCAAGGCGGCCAGCAGGATCGCGTATTTCCAGAGGGGATAGCGGTTCATGACGACTTTCTGGCAATCGATCTGGGGGCAGACCGCTCAGCGGATGCCGAGGGGATATCCGGGTCACACCGGCCGCGCGGTTGACTGGCAGAGGACTTACTTGAAGGTTCCCTTGGGAAGCACCTGAAGGACCGATGAGCGCTGGACCTGAATCTCGACGCCATTGGCGACCTCGACCGAGAGGTATGTTTCACCCATCTTGGCGACCTTGCCGAGCACACCGCCGCCGATGACCACCTCATCGCCCTTGGCCAGCGCATCGATCATCGCCTTGTGTTCTTTCTGCCGTTTCGTCTGCGGACGAATCATCACGAAGTACAGAACCACGAACATCAGGATCAGCGGCAGCATCGAGCCGACACTGCCGAACAGATCGGTGCTGCCAGTGGCGGCTGGCGCACCCTGTGCAAAGGCTTGGGAAATAAACACGTGAAATCCTCTGGAGGAGCGGCGGTGAACGTCGCGGGCAAAACCCCGGGATTGTACGGTGGGGCCCCTGCGAAAGCCGCCCATGATGGCCGACGGTCGCAGGGGTCGGCGCTTCGGCAAGCCCCGTGCTCGGCAGCGCACCGCGAAACCGATGGCGCCACAGTTTGCAACTTGGTTACAGCCACCGACGCGCGGCCCTGCGAAGCTCAAACCCACGGCGACGGCAAGGACTCGAGGCGGGTTCGCTGGATCACAGACGCCCACCCCCCATGCATGCTGCACACAAACCGTACATCGGCACCCGAACCGCAGGAGCCGTGATCCAGGGCCTGCTCTTCGTCGTCATCCTGTCCCTTGCAGGATGCGGCGGAGGCAGCGGGAGCAGCTCCACCACCGACACGACCCCTGCATCGCCCGACGCGTCGGGTACCACGGCCACCGGCAGCAACGCACCGGCCCGACCGGCACTGGAGGCCCGCCCGCAGGCCACCTTCGGCATGACCACCGCGAACGACATCGAGACCTTGCGCACCGACGGCTACGAGCGCTGGCTGTGGACGCAGTTCAACACCGCTGCCGCCTTGCACACACGCTACCTCGACGCACAGAAGGGCCGCGAGAAGAACCACAAGGCCACCGAGGAGATGAGCTACGAGGCGGTGTGGCAGCAGTGGCTGACCGGTGCGGACCAGCTGCGCGCGCGCACCGCGTTCGCGCTGGGCCAGATCATGGTGATCTCGAACATCGCACCCGACATCCGGCCCTACGCGATGTCCTCGTACATGGACCTGCTGAACCGCAATGCCTTCGGCAACTACCGCACGCTGCTCAGGGAAGTGACGCTGCACCCGGCGATGGGCTACTACCTGAACATGATCGAGAGCGAGAAGGACGACGAGGCGCGCGGCATCCACCCGAACGAGAACTACGCCCGCGAGGTGCTGCAACTGTTCTCGATCGGCCTGGTGCAGCTCAACCTCGACGGCACGCCGAAGCTGGGCACCGATGGCAAGCCGCTCGCGACCTACGGCGAAACGCAGGTGAAGGGTTTCGCCAAGGCCTTCTCGGGCTGGACCTTCGCCTCGCAGAACCCGGCGCAGCCCGACAGCTTCCACGATGCCAACGAGGAGCTCGACTCGAACTGGACCACGCCGATGCGCGCCTTCGCCAGCGCGCACTCGGCCGACGCCAAGACGCTGCTGAACGGCACCACGCTGCCAGCGGGCCAGGCACCCGAGAAGGACCTCGACGACGCGATCGACGTGATCTTCAACCACCCGAACGTCGGGCCCTTCATCGGCCGGCAGCTGATCCAGCGGCTGGTCACCAGCAACCCCAGCCCGGCCTACATCGCCCGCGTGGCGCGCAGCTTCAACGACAACGGCTCGGGGGTGCGCGGCGACCTGAAGGCCGTGATCCGCGCGGTGCTGCTCGACCCCGAGGCGCGCGATGTCACGCTGGCGGTGGGCGACCGCTACGGCAAGCAGCGTGAGCCGGTGGTGCGCTTCGCCAGCTTCCTGCGCGCACTGGGCGCGAAGAGCCAGAACGGCATCAACAGCATCCACTACCTCGACAGCGCGGACAACGGGCTCGGGCAGAGCCCGCTGCTGGCGCCGTCGGTCTTCAATTTCTACTCACCCAACTTCCGCCAGCCCGGCGCGGTCGCGAAGGCCGGGCTTTATTCGCCGGAGTTCCAGATCACCACCGAAACCTCGGTGGTCGGCTCACTGAACTTCTTCGCCGACCTGTTCAACAGCGAGGGCTACGGCGACGGCAAGAGCCGGCTGGTGCTCGACCTCAAGCCGCTGGGGGCTCTGGCCGCTACGCCGTCGGCGCTGATCGACCGGCTCGACGCGCTGTTCTTTGCACAGCAGATGCGTACGAGCACGCGCGCCCGGCTGACCCGTCTGCTCGAGGCGCTGCCCGGCACCTCCGAATACGAGCTGTCGCAGCGGGTCAAGGCGGCGCTGATCGTCGTCTCGCTCTCCCCCGATTTCGTGATCCAGAAATGAAGGCCGCTGCCATGCTCTTCGCCGCCCTGCGCCGACGCCAATTCCTGAAGCTCGCGAGCGCCGCAACCGCCAGCGGGCTGGGCCTCGGAACCCTGGCTCACTTG
This sequence comes from Pseudomonadota bacterium, assembly GCA_030271615.1. GTDB lineage: Bacteria > Pseudomonadota > Gammaproteobacteria > Burkholderiales > Burkholderiaceae_C > PBB1. The sequence continues at coordinate 13,625 of JARXKP010000023.1, read as the reverse complement.
TCGGCCTCCGCGCAAAGCGTCGGCGACTACAAGGCGCTGGTGTGCCTGTTCATGTATGGCGGCAACGACGGCAACAACCTGCTGGTGCCGCTCGAACTGCCGACCTACGAAAACTACCGGCGCGCGCGCACCAACCTTGCGCTGGATCGCGACAGCCTGCTGCCCATCTCGCCCAGCAACACTGGCGGCGCGCGCTATGGCCTGCACCCGGCGACGGCCGGTCTGCAACGCCTGTTCGGTCAGGGCAAGGCCGCGATGCTGGCCAACATCGGGCCGCTGGCGGTGCCGACCAGCAAGGCACAGTGGGACGCGCGGTCGGTGCCGCTGCCCGACAACCTGTTCTCGCATTC
>JARXKP010000023.1:0-13175 GCA_030271615.1 Pseudomonadota bacterium | reverse complement strand
AGGCACAGTGGGACGCGCGGTCGGTGCCGCTGCCCGACAACCTGTTCTCGCATTCGGACCAGCAGGCGCAATGGCAGAGCGCGATCGTCGACGCTCCGCCTCGCAGTGGCTGGGGAGGACGGATGATCGAGCGCCTGGTTGCCGCCGAGACCACCAACCGCGGCTACGGACTGGTGTCGGTGGCCGGCGGCAACCTGTGGGAAAACGGCGATCAGTCGATGGCGGCCTACAAGGTCTCGTCCTCGGGCCGTTTCGGCTTCGACTTCTACGACGCCAGCGCCGGTGACCCGCTGTCGGCCGCCATCAGTGACACCTTGTCCGAACCCCGCAGCCACCTGCTCGAACAGGCCTGGACCGGCGTGGTCGGCCGCTCGATCGACAACCAGCGCATCCTGACGCAGGCGCTCGCCGGCAGCGAGCTGACGACGGTCTTCCCCGGCACCGGGCTGGGGCAACAGTTGCAGATGATCGCGAAGCTGATCTCGGCGCGCGGCCGGCTCGGCCTGTCGCGGCAGTGCTTCTTCTGCTCGATCGGCGGCTTCGACACCCATGGCGACGACCAGCTGCAGCGGCAGAACGAGCTGCTCGGCGAGATCTCGGCCGCAGTGGCAGCCTTCTACGACGCGACGGTGGCACTGGGGGTGCAGAACGATGTGGCGCTGTTTTCGGCCTCGGACTTCGGTCGCACCTTCCAGAGCAATGGCCAGGGATCGGACCACGCCTGGGGCAGCCACCATTTCGTCGTCGGCGGCGCGGTGAAGGGCGGGCAGATCGTCGGCCGCTTTCCCGAGCTGATCGTCAACGGGCCCGACGACGCCGGCGATGGCAAGTGGATTCCGACGACATCGGTCGATCAGCTCGGCGCCACGCTGGGCCGCTGGTTCGGCGCCGCGTCGTCGCTGAACGAGGTGTTTCCGCGCCTGTCGAACTTCGACGCCGACCTCGGCTTCATGGCCTGATTCACTTCGATCGGATCGCCCCCAACCGAGTCAGCCGCTCGACCAGCGACCAAACGGGCAGCGTCCAAAGGCCGCGCTGAGCCGGCGCAGGCGCGGGCCGGGCTTCGCGCCGACCATCGGCCAGTCGAAGCGCCAGGTCCAGTTGCCGACGGCCGTACCGGGCGTATTCATGCGGTGCACGGTGTCGAGGTTCAGCACGTCCTGCATCGGGAACACCGCCAGATTGGCCACCGATGCGCTGGCCGCGCGGATCGCAGCCCAGGCCACGCGGGCGTCGGACTCGGCGGCATCGCCGACATCGAGCCCGAGATACATCGCGGCATAGCCGCGCTCGGACGCGCTGGCCGCCTGCCACCAGCCGCGCGTGGTGTCGTTGTCGTGCGTGCCGGTGTAGACCACGGTGTTCGGGACATAGCGGTGCGGCAGATAGTCGTTGTCGGCATCACCGCCGAACGCGAACTGCAGGATGCGCATGCCGGGCAGGCCGAGGCCATCACGCAGCGCCTCGACATCGGGCGTGATGACGCCCAGGTCCTCGGCGACGATGGGCAGCGCACCGAGAGCCTGCTCGATCGCGTCGAACAGCGGCCGGCCCGGCCCCGGCACCCAGTGGCCGTCGATCGCTGTCGGGCAGTCGGCAGGAATCTCCCAACACGCCGCGAAGCCGCGGAAATGGTCGATGCGGAATACATCGGCGTGATCGAGCGCGCGCCGCACGCGGGCGATCCACCAGGCGTATCCCTCCTCGGCCATGCGGTCCCAGCGGTACAGCGGGTTGCCCCAGCGCTGGCCGGTCGCGCTGAAAAAGTCGGGCGGCACGCCGGCCACCACGGTCGGCTGGAATGCGTCGTCGAGCCCGTACAGATCGTGTCGCGCCCAGCAGTCGGCACTGTGGTGCGCGATGAAGATCGGCAGGTCGCCCATCAGCGCGACGCCGCGCTCGCGGGCGTGCGCGCGCACCGCCTGCCACTGCGTGTCGAAGCACCACTGGATGAAGCGCCAGACGAAGATCTCGTCGGCCTGTGCTGAGCTAGCAGCCGCCAGCGCAGCAGGGTCGCGGTATGCCAGCGGCGGATCCCAGTCCCACCAGGCACGCCAGCCACCATCGGCCGATTGAGACTGCTCCAGCGCCATGAACAGCGCGTAGTCGTCGAGCCAGTGCGCCTGCGCCTGACACCAGCCGACAAAGGCCAGTCGGTCGGCAGCCGAGGCGTGTGCGGCAAAGCCGGCGGCAGCCTCGCGCAACCGCGCATCGCGCCACGGCACGACCTTCGCATAGTCGACGCGCGTCGCATCGAAGTCGGCAGCGGCGACCGCGTCAGCCAGCGCGTCGGCCGCCAGCCAACCGCGCTCGACCAGCGGTTCGAGCGCCACCAGCAGCGGGCTGCCGGCAAACGCCGACACGCTTTGATAAGGCGAGTCGCCGGGCCCGATCGGCGTCAGCGGCAGCACCTGCCACAGACGCTGGCCGGCATCGTGCAACCAATCGACGAAGTGATACGCCGCCGGCCCGAAGTCGCCGCAGCCGTGCGGCCCTGGCAAGGAGGTGACATGCAACAGCACGCCCGAAGCGCGTTGGTTCAGATTCATGCAGGCGTTCCCAGGCGTTGTTCGAGTGCCAGCGCCGCTCCAGTCAGCGCCGCATGCGGATCGAGGATCAGCGCGCTCGGGATCGACTGCAGGTACCCGCGATACCGGCCCTTCGCCTCGAAGCGATCGCGAAAGGCCGACGCGAAAAACAGATCGGCCATGCGCGGCACGATGCCGCCGCCGACGTACAGCCCGCCGCGCGCACCGAGCGTCAGCGCGACATTGCCGGCGAACGACCCCAGCATCGCGCAGAACACCGACAGCGTCTGCACGCAGCCGGTGTCGGTGCCGCCGACGCCGCGCTGCACGATCGCCTCGGTGGTCAGCGCCTCGCCCTCGGCCAGACGACCTGAAGCCGCCGCGACCGCGCGATGGAGCAGCGGCAGTCCGATGCCCGACAGGAGCCGCTCCGCCGACACGTGTTCGACCTCGCGACGCGCGACAGCCAGCACGGCAGCCTCGAAGTCGTCTGTCGGGGCCAGCGTGGCGTGGCCGCCTTCACCGGGAATCGCCTGCCAGCCGGCGGCCGTCTCGATCAACCCGGCCACGCCCAGGCCGGTGCCCGGCCCCACGACTGCCAACGTGCCTCGAGGACGGGGCAGCGATCCATGCGCACGCAGGCCATCGGCCGTCAATCGCGGCAGCGCGAGCGCGAGTGCCTCGAAGTCGTTGATCAGTTGCAGGTGATCGAGCCCCAGCTCGCGTTGCAGGGCGCTGCGCGAGAAGCGCCAGCGGTTGTTCGTGAACGCTACCTCGTCGCCATCGAGCGGCGTGGCCACGGCAAGGCAGGCCCGCGTCGGCCGGACGGATGACGGCAGCACCGAAGCCAGGTAAGCGCGCACCGCATCGGCCGGGTGCGCGTGCGCATCGGCGCGCAGACGCTGGACCTGTGCAACCGGCCGACCCGGTCCATCGACCAGCCCGAAGCGGGCGTGGGTGCCGCCGATGTCGGCGACCAGCCAAGTCGCCGGGTTCGGGGTGGCTGCCAACGTCGAGACCATTCGAGACATCCTTCGGAAAGCGTTGCGTGGGCGCTGGGGCGTGGGTCGCATGGATGGCCTCAGCAGCGCGAGAAGCGTGCCAGCGTCCGGGCGGAACGTGGCGATGCGCACGCTCGCAGGCTAAAGCGGGTTTCGCCCGGTCGGTCGGGAAAATTTCCCGACTACCATCGATCTCCGATCGGACAGACCACACCGCCTGGGAGCTGCGTCATCCCGCCCCGCCGCCTCGTTCCCGCCCGCTTTCACCCCGCGCCCGCCTCGATGTCCGCCGTCTCTTTCTCCATCAACCGCAAGGTCGTGCTCTGCGTGAGCCCACCGAACCGCTCGACGGGCAGATGCGGGCACCCGCAGCACCGTGCCTGGCGGATGAGCGCGCTGGTCTGCTGCACGCTCCTCGGGATGGCGGGCTGCGCACTGCAGACCTACGAGCCGCGGCCGCTCGACCCGGCACTCGCGCAGGCCACGCAACTGGCCCGACGGCCTGACGACGCTGCGCTGCGCGAGGCGATGTCGCGCCTCGGCATCGACACCACAGTGTGGCCGCTGGCAGCCTGGGACGCGCCCGAGCTGAGCGCACTGGCGCTGGCCTCGAACCCCGAACTCGCCGTGGCGCGCGCCGAAGTCGCCGTGGCGCAGGCGGCCGGTCGCTCCGCCCGGCAGCGCGCCAACCCGTCGCTGGAACTGACCCTCGAACACCACAGCGCGCCGGGCGCCAGCGATTCGCCGTGGAGCGTCGGCGTCGCACTCGACACCCTGCTCGGCGACTGGTTGCTCGGCCAGAGTCGCCGTCAGGCGCTCAGCGACGTGGCCGACGCGCAGCAGCTCGAAGCGGTCGAGCGCGCGGCGCAGACGGCGTGGCAGGTGCACCGCCGCGTTCGCGACAGCCACCGCGCACTGTTCGATGCCGAGCGGCTGGCCGCCATCGCCAACGAGACGCTGGTGCTTCAACGCGAGGAAAGCGTGCTGTGGCAACGACGCCTGACACTGGGTGCGGTCAGCATGTCCGAGGTGTTTCCGTCGCAGCAGCGACTGGCGATGGTCACCCAGCAGGCACACCAGGCGCGGCACGCGGTCGAGCAGGCACGCAGCGCGCTCGCGCAGGCCATCGGCCTGCCGCTCGAGCAGACGCGGCAGCTGCCGCTGCGCTTTGCGTCGCTGACACGCGACGGATCAGTGCCCCCCCTGTCGGCACGCGCGCCGCAGGCAGCCACGCCGATCACGTCGACTGAGCCCGTGCTCGAACCACTCGACATGCAACGCGCCGCGCTGCTCAACAACATTGCGGTGCGCATCGCGCTGGCTCGCTATGCGTCTGCCGATGCGGCGGTGCGCGTGGAGATCGCACGCCAGATTCCCGAGCTGTCGCTGAAGCCGGGCTATGCCTGGGACCAGGGCGACCACCGCTGGTCGCTGGGCCTCGGTTTCGCCCTTCCGCTGTCGAAGCGCAACGCCGCTCCGATCGCCGAAGCGTTGGCCCGGCGCGAGGCCGAGGCTGTGCGCTTCGGGGCGCTGCAGGCACAGGCCATCGCCGAGCTCGACACCGCCCGGCTCGCCGCCGAGGCCGCCGCGACGCAGCAAGCCGACGCACAGCGTCAGGCCGACCTCGCGCTCGCGCTGGCCGAGCGCACCGCGCGACGGGTCGAGCACGGTGACACCGACCGACTCGAGCGACTCACCGGTCGCCGAGCCGAGATCGACGTCCGCCGCACACTCGTCGAGGCGCAGGCCGCACGGGAACGCGCACTGGCCGCGCTCGAAGACGTGGTGCAGCAGCCGTTGTCAGGCGCCGCGGCGCTGCGTTTCGAACCCGCGCCGCCGTCCTCCACGAGCACCGCCCCATGACCCACCGCCAACTCGTTCGCCTGTTGATCGCACAGACGGTGTTGATGGTCGGACTGGGCTGGGCCGCCGTCTACCTGGGCCGCGACGAATTCCGGCTGGCCGTGGGACGCGAAGAGGAAGGTCTGCCATCGCCGTCGCTGCTGGCGGACGACGAAGCCGGCCCGCTGCCAGCGGTGCGGCTGAACGCGATCGCGCAGCGCCATGCCGGCGTCGAGCTGCAACGGCCGACCGCCACCACGATGTCTGCGGGCACGACCGCCGGTGAAATCACCGTGACGGTGCTCGATCCGCAGCCTCTGGCCGAACTGCGCACCCGCCTGCGTGCGGCGCAGCAGGAGGCAGCGGCGTCCCACGCCACGGCGGTGGCCAGCCGCCTGGAGCAGGCGCGCATTCAGGCGCTGTTCGACGACGACCGCAGCGCCTCGCAGCGCGCGCTCGAGGCCGCGAACGCGCAGGCGCTGACCGATGCAGCCCGCGAGCGCACGGCGCAGTCGCAATCGAACGCGCTGCGTGACGGCGCTCGCGCCGCCTGGGGAGCGGTGGTCGCCAGCTGGTTCGACGCCCCCGACGGAGCCGTCCTGCAACGCGTGCTGTCCGGCCGCGAGGTGCTGCTGCGCGCCGTACTGCGCGCCGACGACATCGACAGCGCGCCCACCCGACTGCAGGCCACGCTGCCCGGTCGCCGTGAACCGGTGACCGCGCAGGCGCTGGGTGCGATCTCCTCCAGCGTCGCCACGGCCAGCGCAAATCCGGGCGCCGAAGCGATCGCAGGGGGTCGGCACCTGCTGTTCAAGGCGCCGGGCGCCGGTCTCGCACCGGGCATGCGGCTCACGGCACGGCTCCATCGCGACGGCGCCGACGCCGCCCGCGCAGGAGGCCTGGTGCCGGCCAGCGCGGTGATCTGGCACGCGGGGCAAGCGTGGATCTACGTGCGCGAGGCGGGCGGCGACGCCAACGAGACCGACGACAAGGCCACCGAGGCCCAGTCCGTCGATGTCGAGGATCTGAAGCCCGCCCGCGCGGCATCGACCCCCGATGCCGTTCGCATCGACCGCTTTCAGCGCCGCGCGATCCCGAACGCGATGCGGCTCGGCGACCAGTGGTTCGTACCCGGCATCGAGACCGACGATCCGGTGGTGGTGCGCGGCGCGCAGCTGCTGCTGTCGGAAGAACTGAAGTCGCAGATCAAGAACGAGAACGACGACTGATGTTGTCCGCGGTGGTTCGTTTCTCGGTGCGTCATGCCGGCCTGGTGATGGGTCTGGCGGTGGCCCTGACGGGCTACGGCCTGTTGCGCATGACCGGCGCGAGCCTCGATGTGTTTCCCGAGTTCGCACCGGCTCAGGTGGTGATCCAGACCGAAGCGCCGGGACTGCACGCGGCGGCGGTCGAGGCGCAGGTGACGCGTCCGGTCGAGCAGGCCATCGGCGGGCTGGCAGGGCTGACCTCGTTGCGATCGCAGTCGATCCCGGGCCTGTCGGTGGTGACCGCGCTGTTCACCGAATCGTCCGACCTGCACCGCAACCGGCAGGGCGTGGCCGAGAGGCTGGCGCAGGCCACCTCGTCGCTGCCCGCGGGCGTGGTGCCGAACATCACGCCGCTGACCTCGTCGGCGAGCACGGTGCTCGGGCTCGGGCTGACCTCGACCACGCTCGACGGCATCGCGCTGCGCAGCCTCGTTGAAGGCACGCTGCGCCCGCACCTGATGGCGGTGCCCGGCATCGCCGATGTCAATGTGTTCGGCGGCGCGCTGCGCCAGTGGCAGGTGCAGGTCGACGCGCAGCGGCTGGCGCAGGCGGGACTGGCGCTGCCTGATCTCGCCGCGGCCTTGCGCAACGCGACCGGCGTGCGCGCGGCCGGCTTCATCGAGTCGGACAACCAGCGCATCGCGCTGACGATGGAGCCACCGGGCGCGGCGCCGGGCACACCCGCCGATGGCGTGATCGCCGCGCTGGGACTGACGGTGGTGGCGCAGCACGGCGGGCAAACGGTGCTGCTGCGCGATGTGGCCACCGTGGCCGAAGGCGGCGCCCCGGCCTACAACGCCGCGCAGATCGACGGAAAGCCCGGCGTCTTCCTGCTGGTGCAGGGCCAGCTGGGTGCCAACACCCGCGACACCACGCGGGCGCTCGACGCTGCGATCGCGCACATCCGGCCGGTGCTCGAACGCGCCGGCGCCACGGTGCACCTGGACCTGTTCCGCCCGGCCAGTTTCATCGAGACGGCGGTCGGCAACGTGCGCGGCGACGTGCTGATCGGCGCCACGCTGGTCATCGTGGTGCTGTTCCTGTTTCTGTACAACCTGCGCACCGCGATGGTCTCGGCGGTGGCGATTCCGCTCTCGCTGATCAGCGCGGTGCTGACCCTGCAGACCTTCGGCATGGGGCTGAACATCATGGTGATCGGCGGCCTGGCGATTGCGCTCGGCGAGGTGGTCGATGACGCGATCATCGACTGCGAGAACATCTTCCGCCGACTGCGCGAGAACCGCGTGCTGGCCTTGCCCCGCTCGGCCGCGCAGGTGGTCTTCGACGCGTCGATGGAGGTGCGCTCGTCGGTGGTCTACGCGACCTTCATCGTGGCGCTGGTGTTCACGCCGCTGCTGACGCTGTCGGGTGTCGCCGGCAAGCTGTTCGCGCCGCTCGGCCTGGCCTACATCGCCGCGATCATCGCGTCACTGGTAGTGGCGCTCACGGTGACACCGGCGATGTCGCTGCTGCTGCTGCGGCATGCGGCGCTGCCGGTGGCCGACCCGCCGCTGGTCGCCTGGATGAAGCCGCGCTATCGGCGACTGCTGCTCGCGATCGAGCGGCGCAGCACCGCCGTGCAGGCTGCGGCGGCGCTCTGCATGGCGGCGGGCATCGGGGTGCTGCCGCTGCTGGGCGGCGAGTTCATCCCGCCGCTGAAGGAAGGCCACTACATCGTCCACGTCAGCGCGGTGCCAGGCACCTCGCTGGGCGAATCGCTGCGCATCGGTCGGCAGGTTTCGGACACGCTGCTGGCGATCCCGGGGGTGAAGTCGGTCGCGCAGTGGGTCGGTCGCTCGCAGAACGGCGCCGATACCTTCGGGCCGCATTACAGCGAGATGGAAGTGGAGATCGGCCAGGTCTCGGGAGCCGATCAGCGCCGCATCCTGCAGGACATCCGCCGCGCGCTGTCGGGCGACGACGGCGATGACGACCGGGCCGACGAAATCGCTGCCGGCAGCACGCCATTCCCGGGCCTCGTGTTCGGCGTGAACACCTTTCTCACCGAGCGCATCGGAGAGACAGTCAGCGGCTATCCGGCCGATGTGGTGGTGAACCTGTACGGAGCCGACCTCGACGCGCTCGACAACGACGGCAAGGCGGTGGCCGCCCTGCTGTCGCAAATGCCAGGCGCCACCGATGTTCAGATGCAGGCACCGCCGGGAGCACCGCAACTGTCGGTGCGGCTGCGCCCGGAGCAGCTCGCGCTGCATGCCATGAATGCCGGAGACGTGATGGACGCGGTGCAGATCGCATTCGATGGTCTCGTCGTCGGCAGGCACGCCGGTGCGGTGACCCCGACGCCGGTCGCGCTGGTGCTGGCGCCATCGGCGCGGCACGACGTGAGTCAGGTCGAACGGCTTCCGCTGCGCACGCCGGGCGGGCGCTTGATCGAACTGCGCGACGTTGCCGACGTGACCCTGGTCGAAGGACGCTACAAGGTGCTGCGCGAAGGCGGTCAGCGGGTCCAGACGGTGATCGCCAACCTCAAGCGCGGTCACGACGCGGAGGCTTTCGTCGCGCAGCTGCGCGCCCGGCTTTCACAGCACGCCATCGGGCAAAAAAAGAGTGGAGGCTTCGCACCGGGCAACCACGCCGAAGTGACCGGCGCCGCCGAGGCGCAGGCTCAGGCGCGCAACGACCTGCTGATCACGTCGGCGCTGGCGACCCTGGGCGTCGGCAGCCTGCTGCTGCTGGCCTTCGGATCACTGCGGCACACGCTGCTGACCGCCGTCAATCTGCCGTTCGCGCTGATCGGCGGCGTGGTCGCGGTGCTGGCCACCGGCGGCTGGCTGTCACTGGGCTCGGTGGTCGGATTCGTCACGCTGTTCGGCATCACGCTGCGCAACTCGATCATGCTGGTGTCGCACTATCAACACTTGGTTCAAGTCGAGGGCCAGCCGTGGAACCTGGAGACCGCACTGCAGGGAGCCGAGGAGCGCCTGCCTTCGATCCTGATGACGGCGCTGGTGACCGCGCTCGGCCTGCTGCCGCTGGCGCTGGGAAGCGCGGAACCGGGCCGCGAGATCGAGGGACCGATGGCGATCATCATCGTCGGCGGGCTCATCAGCTCGACGGTGCTGAACCTTCTGGTGCTGCCCACGGTGATGCTGCGCCACGGCCGCTTCGGGTCAAAATCAGCGAGTTCGTGAAAACAAAAAAGCCAACCGGTTGGTTGGCTTTTTGAACATCGTCTTCCGCTTCAATTAATGGTTGCGGGGGCAGGATTTGAACCTACGACCTTTGGGTTATGAGCCCAACGAGCTACCAGACTGCTCCACCCCGCGACTGAGCTTATAAGTATACCCGGAATTGATGCCTTGCGGGGCGGTTGAGCAAACCGCCATTCACAGGATCACTCCGACTGTTCGCTGCCTTCGGCTACTTCAGGACGGTCAACCAACTCGACAAATGCCATCGGTGCGTTGTCTCCGACACGGAACCCCATCTTCAGAATGCGCGTGTAACCGCCCGGGCGAGCCTTGTAACGTGGACCGAGTTCGTTGAACAACTTGGTGACGATATCGCGATCGCGAGTGCGGTCGAATGCCAAGCGGCGGTTGGCCAAGGTCGGCTCTTTAGCCAAAGTAATCAGCGGTTCAACCACGCGACGCAATTCCTTGGCCTTTGGCACGGTTGTCTTGATGGCTTCGTGCTGCAACAACGAATTGCACATGTTGCGAAGCATGGCGAGGCGGTGGGACGAAGTGCGATTGAGTTTGCGAAGTCCGTGACGGTGACGCATGGTGCGAGTCCTTTCTGAGTTTGATGCCGGATGCCGTATCAGGTACTTCCGGGTGCACCGGGCTGCCTCGGTGGCAGCCCTCTTAATGAACGGCACCAAGGGCCGTTCGGTTCGATGACGGCGTCGCCGCCATTTGTATTCGCCTTAGCGCTATCGCTTGTCCAACCCCTGAGGAGGCCAGTTCTCAAGGCGCCCGCCGAGCGTAAGTCCGCGCGAGGCCAAAACTTCCTTGATCTCATTGAGCGACTTGCGGCCCAAGTTTGGAGTCTTCAGCAACTCAGTCTCGGTGCGCTGAATCAGATCGCCGATGTAGTAAATGTTCTCGGCCTTCAGGCAATTCGCCGAACGCACTGTTAGTTCAAGCTCGTCTACCGGGCGCAGCAGGATCGGATCGAACTGTGTGTTGCGGTTCTGCGGCTCGTTGAACGCAGCGATCTCGCTGTTCTCGAGCTGTGCGAACACGGCCAGCTGCTCGACCAGGATCTTCGCCGATGCGCGGATCGCTTCTTCCGGTGAAATAGCACCGTTGGTGTTGATTTCCATCACCAGCTTGTCGAGATCGGTGCGCTGCTCGACGCGGGCGCTTTCTACGGTGTAGCTCACACGAGCCACCGGAGAGAACGACGCATCGAGCACGATCCGGCCGATCGATTTGGTAGGCTCGTCACCGAAACGACGCAGGTTGCCCGGCACGTAGCCGCGACCCTTCTCAACCTTGATCTGCATGTCGAGCTTGCCGCCTTGCGACAAGTTGGCGATCACGTGATTCGGGTTGATGATCTCGACGTCGTGGGGTGTCTGGATGTCACCTGCAGTGACCGGACCTTCGCCGTCCTTGCGCAGCACCAGCGTGACTTCATCGCGGTTATGCAGGCGGAACACGACGCCCTTCAAGTTCAGCATGATGTGCACGACGTCTTCCTGGACGCCATCCACCGTCGAGTACTCGTGCAACACTCCAGCGATCGTCACTTCGGTCGGGGCATACCCGACCATCGACGACAGGAGAACACGACGCAGCGCATTTCCGAGCGTGTGGCCATAGCCGCGCTCGAACGGTTCCAACGTGACCTTCGCACGATTGACTCCGAGCGGCTCGACGTTGATGGCTTTGGGCTTGAGCAAGTTCGTTTGCATTCGGTCTTTCTTTCAATACCCTCGGCTCGTTACGCCGATAAGGCTGATGAACCCGTCGGTGCCGGCGACACCCGTCAACACCAATCTAGGGAAATACCCACCGCGGCCTGTACCGCAAACCCGAGGGCCTGCAGGACATGTCGCAACCGGATCAGCGTGAATACAGTTCGACGATCAAGGCTTCCTTGATGTCGGCACCAAACTCATCGCGGTCCGGTGTCTTCTTGAATACGCCCTCCATCTTGGCAGCGTCAACCTGGATCCAGGCCGGAAGACCCATCGATTCGGCCAGCTTGAGCGAATCGGCAATGCGCAGCTGCTTCTTGGCCTTTTCGCGAACGCTGACGGCATCACCGACCTTGACCATGTACGAGGCGATGTTGACCACCCCGCCATTGACCGTGATGGACTTGTGCGACACCAGCTGACGGGCTTCGGCACGCGTAGACCCGAAACCCATGCGGTAAACGACGTTATCCAGACGGGACTCCAGGAGCATCAGCAGGTTAGCGCCGGTGTTGCCCTTGCGCCGTTCGGCTTCAGCGAAGTAGCGGCGGAACTGGCGCTCCAGCACGCCATACATACGTTTGACCTTCTGCTTCTCGCGCAGTTGAAGGCCGAAGTCGGAGGTACGCGACCCGGAGGTGCGACCGTGCTGACCAGGTTTGCTGTCGAACTTGGCCTTGTCGCCAATGGGGCGTCGGGCGCTTTTCAGAAACAGGTCCGTGCCTTCGCGACGGGACAGTTTCGCCTTGGGACCGAGATAACGTGCCACGTTGATTCCTTGTTTATCTATCTGACGCAGGCTACCGCTTTCAAACGGCGGCTTGCGCGAGTCTGGCGAGTGTTGTTATGGGGCGCTCAGACGGTGGGCTTAGCGGGTGTCGGTCGATGTGCGACATCGTCCGATCCCAACAAAAATGTCGGCGCTGCCCCAAGGCACCGCCGACACGGGAAAAAAGAAATCAGATCCGACGGCGCTTTTGCGGGCGGCATCCGTTGTGCGGCACCGGAGTCACATCGGAAATCAGGTTGATGCGGATGCCGAGCGAAGCCAGCGCGCGAACCGAGGATTCGCGACCGGGCCCCGGACCCTTGATGCGCACATCGAGGTTCTTGATGCCTTGTTCCTGCGCGGCACGACCTGCCACTTCGGCAGCGACCTGTGCAGCGAAAGGCGTGCTCTTGCGGGAACCCTTGAACCCCTGACCACCACTGGATGCCCACGACAAGGCGCCGCCTTGTCGATCGGTGATGGTGATGATGGTGTTGTTGAAGGACGCATGGACGTGCGCGATGCCATCGGCCACGTTCTTGCGAGCTTTCTTGCGCACGCGTTGGGCGGCGGTATTGGGTGCTTTGGCCATGTCTGTTCTTCCTTAAACGTGTGCTGTCGCGCAGCTGCTGCAGCCGTACTGGACCATCACTTCTTCACCAGCGCCCCTGACTTGCGCGGGCCTTTTCGTGTGCGGGCATTCGTCTTGGTGCGCTGTCCGCGCACTGGCAGACCACGCCGATGACGGAAGCCGCGATAGCAACCCAGGTCCATCAAGCGCTTGATGTTGATCGACATCTCGCGGCGCAGATCGCCTTCGATCGTCAGCCGGCCAATCTCGTCACGAATGCGCTCGAGGTCGGTGTCGGTCAAATCTTT
>JARXKP010000308.1 GCA_030271615.1 Pseudomonadota bacterium | reverse complement strand
GACGATCACTTCCTGCGGATGCGCGAAGCACCGGCGGAGCCGAATACCGAGACGCTGTTCGAGGTGCTGGCCGCGCAAGGCGACGTCGCCTGTTACCGCCTGACCCCGCTGACCGGCCGCACCCACCAGTTGCGCGTCCACTGCGCCGCGCTCGGCATGCCGATCGTCGGCGATCGGATGTATCCCTCGCTGTTGCCCGCCGACACCGACGACCACGACCAGCCCTTGCAGTTGCTGGCACGCTCGATCGCGTTCGTCGATCCGATCAGCGGCGAAGCGCGACGATTCGATAGCGCGCGACAACTGGCGCCACTGCAGGATGTCGCAACGCTCAGTCCGCCAACCGGGCCTCCAGCGCATCGATGAACGCCTTCGCCACATCGAACCCGGTCTGCTTCGTGATCTCCTGAAATCCGGTCGGGCTGGTCACGTTGATCTCGGTCACGCAGTCGCCGATCACGTCGAGCCCGACCAGCAGCAGGCCACGCGCCGCCAGCACCGGACCGATCGCTTCGGCGGTCTCGCGGTCGCGGGGGCTCAGGGGTTGAGCCACCCCCTTGCCACCGACGGCCATGTTGCCGCGGATCTCGCTGCCCTGCGGGATGCGCGCCAGCGCGAACGGCACCGGTTGGCCGTCGATCAACAGGATGCGCTTGTCGCCCAGCGTGATCTCGCTCAGGTAGCGCTGGACCATCACCGTCTGCTCGCCGCGGCGGTTCAGCGTCTCGATGATGCTGCCCAGGTTCAGGCCGTCGGGCCCGACGCGGAAGATGCCCATGCCGCCCATGCCGTCGAGCGGCTTCAGGATGATGTCCTGGTGCTCGGAATGGAATCTCCGGATGTCGCTGGCGTCGCGCGTGACCAGGGTCGGTCCGATGAACTGCGGAAACTCCAGGATCGCGAGCTTTTCCGGGTGATCGCGCAGCGCGGCCGGGCGGTTGAAGACACGGGCACCTTCGCGCTCGGCGTGGCCGAGCAGGTGGGTCGTGTAGAAGTACTCGCTGTCGAACGGCGGGTCCTTGCGCATCACGACGGCATCGACATCGGCCAGCGCGACCGGGATCTCGTCAGGCGGCTGTTGTCGGGCTGAAAACCACGCGGGGCCATCCGGCGTCAGCGTGATCTCGCGGACGTAAGCCGTGACGCGGCCACCACGCCGCCACATCAGGTCGCGCGGGTGACAGGCGAGCAACTCGTGCCCGCGCGACGCCGCCTCGCGCATCATCGAAAACGTGGTGTCCTTCGCGGTGTTGAAACCTTCGAGCGCATCGGCAACGAACAGCAGTTTCATGAGTGGGTTTCCTATGGCGCGACCAGGCTCGCGGCCGCCACTGTTGCACAACCGGCACCAGCGCGCTCAGCAGCAGGATGCTCCCCGTGCCGCAGAAGCCTTCGGCCCCTCAGATCTCGACCTTGGACCCCAGTTCCACCACGCGATTGGTCGGCAGACGCAGGAAGTCGGCCGCGGCCGCGGCGTTGCGGTGCATGCTGGCGAACAGCTTCTCGCGCCACATGGCCATGCCGTCGGCAAGCACCGGGATCACGATGTCGCGCGACAGGAAATAGCTGGTGTCCATCGGGTCGAGCGCCACACCGCGCATCTTGAGCAGCTCGAGCGCTTCAGGCACATCGGGATCGTTCTTGAAGCCGAAGTTCAGTGTGACCTGCCAGCAGTCGCGCCCGAGCGGCTCGATCTGACAGCGCTTGTCGAAGCCGAGCCACGGTACCTCGTGGTGCATGACATGGACGAACAGGTTGGTCTCGTGCAGCACCTTGTTGTGCTTCAGGTTGTGCAGCAGCGCATTCGGCGTGAAGCCTTGCTCGCTGACCAAGAAAACCGCGGTGCCGGGCACCCGGGTGGGCGGGCTCACGAACACGGCTTCGAGAAAACTCTTCAAGTCGATCGCGTCGTCGCGCATGCGATCCTGCATCAGGCGGCGGCCCTGCTTCCAGGTCATCATCAGCGTGAACATGACGGCTCCGAGCACCACCGGGAACCAGCCACCGTCGAACAGCTTCACCGCGTTGGCAGCGAAGAAGACCGTGTCGACCACGAAGAAGAAGCCGGTGGCGGCGAGGCACAGCGACCACGGGTACTTCCAGGCGTAGCGGATCACGAAGAAAGTCATCGTCGTGGTGATCAGCATGTCGATCGTCACCGCGATGCCATACGCCCCGGCCAGCTTGCTGCTGGAACCGAAGATGACCACCGCGAGCACGATGCAGGCAAACAGGCTCCAGTTGACGAACGGCACGTAGACCTGGCCGGTCTCCTTGACGGAGGTGTGAGCAATGCGCAGGCGCGGCAGGTAGCCGAGCTGGATGGCCTGCTTAGTGACCGAGAACGCAGCGGTGATCAGCGCCTGCGATGCGATCACGGTGGCACAGGTCGCGAGCCCGATGAGTGGATAGAGCGCCCAGACCGGCGCCATCTCGTAGAACGGGTTGCCGACGTTCTCGGGATGCTCCAGCAGCATCGCGCCCTGGCCGAAGTAGTTGACCACCAGCGCCGGCATCACCAGACTGAACCAGGCGAGCCGGATCGGTCGCTTGCCGAAATGCCCCAAGTCGGCGTACAGGGCCTCGGCGCCAGTGACGCACAGCACGACCGAGCCGAGCGCGATGAACGCGATCGCCGGCTGCGCCGCGACGAAGCCCAGCGCATGGTGAGGGCTCATCGCCCACAGCACGGTCGGGTGCTCGACGATGTGCATCAGGCCCAGCGCGGCCAGCACCGCGAACCACAGCACGGTGATCGGTCCGAACAGCCGCCCGACCGAGCCTGTTCCGAAACGCTGAAAGAAGAACAGCACCGCCAGCACCACCAGCGTCAGCGGCAGCACGAAGCGATGCAGGCCCGGCGCCGCAACCTCGAGGCCTTCGACAGCCGACAACACGGAAATCGCGGGCGTGATGACACCGTCGCCGAAAAAGATCGCCGTGCCGAAGATGCCGACCAGAAGAAGTCGCCTGCGCAGCACAGGCCGATGCTTCACCGCCTGCGAAGCCAGCGCCAGCATGGCGATCAAGCCGCCTTCGCCGTTGTTGTCGGCGCGCAGGATCAGCATCACGTACTTGGTCGACACGACGATGGCCAAGGTCCAGAACACCAGCGACAGCACGCCGTAGATGTTGGCCGGCGTCAGCGGGACGTGGCCGTGCGCGAACACCTCCTTGAGCGCGTACAGCGGGCTGGTGCCGATGTCACCGTAGACGACACCGATGGCACCCAATGTCAGGGCGGCGAGACTGGAAGCGGGGCGATGAGGTGTCAAGATGAACCGGAAGCGGGACCGGTGAGAGCGTGTGCACAACGACAACGGATTGTGCTCCCCGGGAGGCAAGGACCCGGAACCGCACCCCTCTGTGCGAGCCGCGTTTCAGTCAGGAATGTTGCGGTGCAGCAACGATGCAGCCGACACGCCACGATCGGAATGAAAACCGGAGCGGTGCCTCACTCGTAGATCTCGGCGTCCGGATCGGTGGCTTCGAGCTCGTAGCTCGCCGCCACCATCGCCAGACGCGCGATCACGCCGTACATGTAGAAGCGGTTCGGCGCGCTCGCCCCGGGCTTCACGCCGGGACGCGGCAGCTGGTTCGATTCGGCAAAGGCCAGAGGCACGAAGCTCGCTCCGGGTGAGTTGAGGTTCTCGTCGATGCCCCGCTCGGCATTCACCCGGTAGAAACCGCCGACGACGTAACGGTCGATCATGTAGACGACCGGTTCGGCCACCGCATCGTTGACCCGCTCATAGGTCGGAACACCTTCCTGGAGGATCACCTCGCTGACCTCCTGGCCGTCCTTGATGACGCTCATCTTGTTGCGTGAGCGGCGGTTGAGTTCGGCGAGCTCTTTCGGGTCGCGCACGGTCATGATGCCCATGCCGTACGTGCCGGCGTCGGCCTTGACGATGATGAACGGCTTCTCCTGGATGCCGTATTCCTTGTACTTGCGCT
>JARXKP010000307.1:2412-3965 GCA_030271615.1 Pseudomonadota bacterium | reverse complement strand
CATCACGAACTTGCTCTTGTTCTCGCTGCCGCCGCCCTTGGCCGCGACCTGCACGTCGACCGTGTTGCCCGGCACCACGGTCATGTGGACGACCGCGGGGGTGTTGTCCTTGGTGTTCTTGCGCTCGAACAGCGGGTCGGCCACGATGCTGGCGCGCAGCGTGTTGTCGAGGTTCAGGTAGCCGCGACGCACGCCTTCATTGATGGCGTCCTCGATGCTGCCGTTGAAGCCCTCGAAGCGCACGTCCATGCCGATCTTCAGGAACACGTTGACGATGCCGGTGTCCTGGCAGATCGGACGGCGGCCTTCGGCGCACATCTTCGAGTTGGTCAGGATCTGCGCGATCGCGTCCTTCGCCGCCGGGCTCTGCTCGCTTTCATAGGCGCGGGCCAGGTGGGCGATGTAGTCGGCCGGGTGGTAGTAACTGATGTACTGCAGCGCGGCAGCGATCGATTCGACGAGGTCGTCGTGGCGGATGATGGTCATGCTTGAATTCTCGAAGGCGGGAGAGGTGGGGTGAACTAGGCCCGGCACTTGCCAGTGTGTCAATCACGCCCTGGTTGGCGTGTGACCACAATTGTTACTGAACCGGAAACCATCAACGTGTTGAACAGCATTCGTCGTTTCATTGCCTCCGAATCGATCGGCGGCGTCGTTCTGGCGGCCGCAGCGCTGCTGGCGCTGATCGTCAGCAACTCGTCGCTCGCCCCGTGGTACGACAGCGTCCTGCACGCGCGCACCGAGGTTCGCATTGCTGGCGACTGGCTGGTGCTGGGCCTGCCGCATCACGCCTGGATCAACGACCTGCTGATGGCGGTTTTCTTTCTTGTCGTCGGGCTGGAAATCAAGCGCGAACTGATGGAGGGGGAACTCGCGTCGGTCAGGCAGGCCGCACTGCCTGCCGCCGCCGCCATCGGCGGCATGCTGATGCCGGCGCTGATCTACGTTGCCATCAACCGCGCGGACTCGGTCGCCTTGCGCGGATGGGCCATACCCACCGCCACCGACATCGCCTTCGCGCTGGGGGTGCTGATGCTGCTGGGGCCGCGTGTGCCGGCCTCGTTGAAGGTGTTCCTGACGGCGGTGGCAATCATCGATGACCTGGGCGCGATCGTCGTGATCGCGGCGTTCTACACCGAGAACCTGTCCTTGCCGATGCTGGCAGCCGCCGGTGCCGGTGCGGCGGCGCTCTTCGCCTTGAACCGGGCGCGCGTGATGCACGTCGGGTCCTATGGGGTGGTCGGGCTGGTCGTGTGGGTGTGCGTGCTGAAGTCGGGCATCCATCCCACGCTGGCGGGGGTGGTCACGGCGTTTGCCATTCCTTTGCGCGATGACAAGGGGGGCTCGCCGCTGCGGGCCACCCTGCATGCACTGCATCCGTGGGTCGCTTTTCTGGTGTTGCCGGTGTTCGCGTTTGCCAACGCCTGGGTGTCGCTGCAAGGGGTGTCGATCTCCACCTTGCTGCAGCCGGTTCCGCTGGGCATCGCGTTGGGCCTGGTGATCGGCAAGGCCGTGGGCGTGTTCGGCACGGCAAGTCTGATGGTGCGATTCGC
>JARXKP010000307.1:0-2312 GCA_030271615.1 Pseudomonadota bacterium | reverse complement strand
GGCGGCGTGTCGTGGGACATCAGGCGGTCGGTGGCGGCGATGGCCAGCGCCGAAAGCAGGAACGTGAGGTGGATCAGCGTTTGCCACATCAACACTTTCTCGGAGTAGTTGCCGGCGCTGATGAAGGTCTTGAGCAGGTGGATCGAGCTGATGCCGATGATCGCCGTGGCCAGCTTCACCTTCAGTACGGAAGCATTGACGTGGCTCAGCCACTCGGGCTGGTCGGGGTGTTCTTCGAGACCCATGCGTGACACGAAGGTTTCGTAGCCGCCGACGATGACCATGATCAGAAGGTTGGAGATCATCACCACGTCGATCAACGCCAGCACGACGAGCATGATCACAGTCTCATTGAGTCTGGGGGCCTCGTAGCCGATCACCAGTCCGGCAGCATCCTTGATCGGAGGCAACTGGTAGCCGATGCTTTGAACCAGCGCCGTCAGCGCCTTCTCGCTGCCGAACACCGCTTCGATCAGGTGCAGCAGTTCGACCCAGAAGTGGAAAACATAGACACCCTGGGCCAGGATCAAGCCGAGATACAACGGCAGCTGCAGCCAGCGGCTGGCGAAGATCAATGCCGGCAGCGGACGCATCTTCAGTTGGGGGGACTGCGGAGTCGGGAGGCTCATGGGGGCGGGCTCGGCGGTCAACGCGATCGGCGCGGCCAGGGTCGGAATGACGCGACTCGCATCCAGTGCGTAGCGAATTCTAGTATTGACCCTCAGCGCCTTCTGCCGGCGTGCGCGCAGAGTAAGCACTTCGTAAGAGCGGCTCGGTATGGTTCTAATTTGATGACGCAGTCGAAGTGGGCTGCTGGCGGCAGGCACCAAGAACCTGCCCCAGTAGGAATTCAATTCAGGAGACAACGATGAGTGATTCGATTCTCGCGAAGCAGTACCTTCCGCCGGCCGACCTCGCCCGCGACGCTTATGTGTCCGGCATGGGCGCCTACCAGGCGCTTTGCGCCGAAGCCGAGGCCGACTATGCCGGGTACTGGGCTCGCCTGGCGCGCGAGATGCTCGTCTGGAAGACTCCGTTCACCCGCACGCTGGACGAGAGCAACGCCCCGTTCTTCAAGTGGTTCGAAGATGGCACCCTGAACGCCTCCTACAACTGCCTGGACCGCCAGGTCGAGGCAGGGCTGGGCGGCAAGGTCGCGATCATCTTCGAAGCCGACGGTGGCGAGGTGACCCGGGTCACTTACAACGAACTGCTTGCCCGGACCTGCCAGCTGGCGAATGCACTGAAGGCGCGCGGCGTCAAGAAGGGTGATCGCGTCGTCATCTACATGTCGATGAGCGTCGAAGGTGTGGTTGCGATGCAGGCTTGCGCTCGCATCGGTGCGACGCACTCGGTGGTCTTTGGCGGTTTTTCGGCACAGAGTCTGCAGGACCGCATCAAGGACACTGGTGCGGTGATGGTGATCACCGCCGACGAGCAACTGCGCGGCGGCAAGGCGTTGCCTTTGAAGACCATCGTCGACGACGCGCTGGCATCTGGCCAGTGCGACACCGTCAAGGACGTGATCGTCTACCGCCGCAGCGGCGGCAAGGTCGCCTGGAATCCACGTGACCTGTGGCTGCACGAGGTGATGGAAGCGCAGCCTGCCACCTGCGAGCCCGAATGGGTCGGTGCGGAACATCCACTGTTTCTGCTCTACACGTCGGGTTCGACTGGCAAGCCCAAGGGCGTTCAGCACTCCACCGGCGGCTACCTGCTGCACGCGATGCTGACCACCAAGTGGACGTTCGACCTGAAGCCCGACGACATCTTCTGGTGCACCGCCGATATCGGCTGGGTCACCGGCCACACCTACATCGCCTACGGTCCGCTCGCGCTGGGTGGCACCGAGATCGTGTTCGAGGGCGTGCCGACCTACCCCGACGCCGGTCGCTTCTGGAAGATGATCCAGGACCACAAGGTCAGCATCTTCTACACCGCGCCCACCGCGATCCGCTCGCTGATCAAGGCCGCTGAATCGAACGAGGCGGTGCATCCGCGCAAGTACGACCTGACCAGCCTGCGCATCCTGGGTTCGGTCGGCGAGCCGATCAACCCGGCCGCCTGGGAGTGGTACCACGAGCACATTGGTGGCGGGCGTTGCCCGATCGTCGACACCTTCTGGCAGACCGAAACTGGTGGTCACATGATCACCCCGCTGCCGGGCGCGACACCGCTGGTACCGGGGTCGTGCACGCTGCCGTTTCCCGGGATCATGGCCGCCATCGTCGACGAGACGGGCAAGGACGTGCCGAACGGGCAGGGCGGCATCCTCGTCGTCAAGAAGCCGTGGCCGAGCATGATCCGCACGA
>JARXKP010000306.1 GCA_030271615.1 Pseudomonadota bacterium | reverse complement strand
CAGGACGTGCTCGACAAGATCATCGCCGGCATCCCGGTCAAGCGCCTGGGCACGCCGGGCGACATCGCGTCGATGGTGTCGTGGGTCGCATCCGATGAATCCGGCTTTGCCACCGGCGCCGACTTCTCGGTCAACGGCGGCCTGCACATGGGGTGATTCCGGGTCGCCGCAGGGCGATCAGTCCTGCAGCAAATCCGTCGCGACGCCAGCCAGTGTGCTGGCGTCGCCGTTTTCGGGCTCCACCAGCAACGCATCGGCAAACCCCACGAAATTGCGCTGCATCGATTGCAGGTACACAGGGTCGTAGTGCGAGATCAGCAACTCGTGAACCACGCTTTCGATGTGGCCCGAGCGAGCCGTCGCTTGCCACTGGTTGATCACCTCGTTGCCGCGCAACGCTCGCAGGGCATCGAGCCGCACGCAGAACGTCGGCACGTCGTTGACGAAGAAGGCGTAGTCCTCCATCAACAACGCCACCCGGGCCTCGATCGACAGCTCAAGCCGCACGCAAGGCGAGGCGCGCATGCACTCGATCAGCCGCTCGGGCACGCGCAACTCGCCGACCTTGCGGCTTTCGCTCTCGACCCAGACCGGCATCGACGGGTCGAAGCGGCGCAGCGCCTCCCACAGCCGCGAGTCGAAATGCTTTTGAGTGGGCTGCGGGCTGCCGGGCACCAGGCCCAGCACCGAGCCGCGGTGGTTGGCGAGCCCCTCCAGATCGAGCACCTGTGCGCCCTGTGTCAGCAGGGCGGCCAGCAGCCGGCTCTTGCCCGACCCGGTCTTGCCGCAGACAACGCGAAAGCGCAGCTGTGAGGGCTGCACCTCGAGTGCCTTGATCACGGCCCGTCGGTACGCCTGGTAGCCGCCTTCGAGCACCTGAACTCGAAAGCCGATCTGGCTCAGCACCAGCGCCAGCGAGCCGCTGCGCTGTCCGCCGCGCCAGCAATAGATCAGCGGCTGCCAGTCCTTCGGCTTGTCCATCACGTGACGTTCGATGTGCATCGCCACATTGCGCGCCACCAGCGCTGCCCCGCGCTTGCGCGCGACGAACGGCGAGATCTGCTTGTACTCGGTGCCGACCAGCACCCGCTCTGCATCGTTCAGACTGGGCCAGTTGACCGCGCCGGGCAATCGATCCAGCGCGTACTCGCCCTCCGACCGCGCATCGATGATCGTGTCGTAGCCGTCGAGCCGCGCCAGACAGTCGTCGGCGGTGACCGGAGTCAGTGACATCGTGTCATTCCGATACGAGGCAGACGCAATGCAGACCCGTTACGCCGCGATCGCATCGAGCAGCTCCGTTTCGATCGCGATCTGCATGCGGTTGTGGCGCAGCGCCGAGCCGTCGATCAGGAAGGTGTCTTCGACCCGCTCTCCCAGCGTGGTGATCTTCGCGAGTTGCAGGTTGATCTGGTGCCGTGCGAGCACGCGAGCGATCGCGTAGAGCAGGCCCGACCGATCGCTGGCCGAGACACCGAGCAACCAGTGCTGCGCGCGTTCGTCGGGCCGCAAGGTGATGCGAGGCGTGACCGGAAACGACCTCACGCGGCGGGACAGGCGTCCCCGGCTCGGTTCGGGCAACGCTCCCTCCGAGGCAAGGGCGTTGCCGAGCTGGTTTTCGACCAGCGAGATCAGATCCCGGTACTGGGCCGCTGGAGCGCCGTCGCGCGATGCCTCGAGGTGTGGGTTGATGACCTGGAAGGTATCGAGCGCGTAGCCCGCCCGCGTCGTGTGGACCTTGGCGTCGAGGATGTTGAAGTGGGCGGAATCGAAATACCCGCAGATGCGCGCAAACAGGTCGGCGCGGTCGCGCGCATAGACCACGACCTGCAAACCCTCGCCAACCGGCGACACGCGCGCCTTCACGACAGGCGTGTCGGCGTCCAGTTGCGCGTGCAGGGATCGCGCATGCCAGGCAATCTCGCCAACATCGTGCCGGGCGAAATAGCTGATCTCGAGCGTCTTCCAGAGAGGGGCCTCGACATCCGGCGGCTGCAGCGCAAGGTTCAGCATGTGCCGGGCTTCCTGCTTGCGGGCCTCGATCTCGGCGTCGAGGTGCGGTTGTGCGCCGCCCAGCGCACGCAGCGTCACGCGATACAGGTCTTCCAGCAACTTGCCTTTCCAGGCGTTCCAGACTTTCGGACTGGTGCCGCGGATGTCGGCCACCGTCAGCAGGTAGAGCGCGGTCAATCGCCGTTCGGTGCCGACGAGTTGCGCAAAATTCTGGATCACGACGGGGTCGCTGAGGTCTTCCTTCTGAGCGACGCGCGACATCGTCAGGTGAGCCTTCACCAGGAATTCGATCAGGAGGGCATCGTCGCGCTCGACACCGTGATCGCGGCTGAAGCGCCGCACCTCGGCTGCACCCAGATCCGAGTGATCGCCGCCACGTCCCTTGGCCACATCGTGGAAGAGGGCCGCCAGGTACAGCACATACGGCTTGTCCCATTGCATTGCCAGCTGCGAACAGTACGGGTACTCGTGGGCATGTTCGGGGATGAAGAACCGACGCACGTTGCGCAACACCATCAGGATGTGCTGGTCGACCGTGTAGACGTGAAACAGGTCGTGCTGCATCTGGCCGACGATCCGGCGGAACACCCACAGATACCGCCCCAGCACGCTGGTCTCGTTCATCAGTCGAAGCGCATGGGTGTGGCCGGACGGCGCGTGCAGGATGCGCATGAAGGTCGCGCGATTGACCGGGTCGCGCCGGAACTCGGCGTTCATCAGGTCGCGCGAGTTGTAGAGCGCGCGCAGCGTGCGTGCGGACAGACCGGTGATGCCGCGCGTCGTCTGGTAGGTCAGGAACGTTTCGAGGATGACCTGCGGGTGGCGCTGGTACAGATCGTCGCTGACCACTTCGAGCATGCCGTCGCGTTCGAGAAAGTGCTCGTCGATCGGCCGCATCGGCGCGTCTTGCGAGCCGTTGACGCGTTCCTCGATGTTCAGCATCAGGATCTGGTTCAACTGAGCCACGGCCTTGGCCGCCCAGTAGTAACGCCGCATCAGCACCTCGGAGGCGCGCTGTCCGTTCGTGGCACGGTAGCCGAAACTCTCGGCCACGGCGCCCTGCAGATCGAACACCAGCCGGTCCTCGCGCCGGCCGGCCACCAGATGCAGTCGCGTGCGGATCAGCTTCAACACCCCTTCGTTGCGCTGCAGCTGCTTGACCTCGAACGGGGTGGCCAGACCGCTGGTCGCCAGCTCGCCCCAGTTGCGGCCCAGGCCTGCAGCGCGTGCGACCCAGATGATCACCTGGAGATCGCGCAGCCCACCCGGACTTTCCTTGCAGTTCGGCTCGAGCGAGTAGGGCGTGTCCTCGAATTTCTGGTGCCGCTGCCGCATCTCCAGGGTCTTCGCTCGCAGGAAGGAACGAGGGTGCATCGCCTGCGAGTTGTTGCGCCGGAACACGTTGAAGCCCCGCCGTGATCCGCACAGGAAGCGTGATTCGAGCAGCGCGGTGCGTACCGTGATGTCGCGCTCGGCTTCGGCCATGCATTCTTCGACGGTGCGCACGCTCGAACCGATCTCGAGTCCGATGTCCCAGCACGCCGTGATGAAGGCTTCGACCGAGCGCTTGATGTGGGCCTGCGCGCTGGGGTTGCCCGGCAGGTTCGACGGCAACAGCACCAGCACATCGACGTCCGAGTGCGGGAACAGCTCGCCACGCCCGTAGCCGCCGACCGCGAGCAGGGCCGCATCGTCCGGCATGCCCGATTGCTCCCACAAACCCGCAACGGTGTGGTCGGTGTGGCGCGCGATCCCGCGGATCAGCCGAGTCGCCGCAGGCGCCGTCGGGCGCGCCGATTCGAAATGGCGGATCAGCGCGTCTTTACCGGCCAGAAAGCGCAGCCGCAGGTCGCCCAGACATTCAGGTGACAGCGCGACGGGCTCGACCAGGTCAACGGAAAGATCCACAAGCTGTCAGGCCGTCACGGATTCGCTGACGAACTGCGGCATCGCC
>JARXKP010000305.1 GCA_030271615.1 Pseudomonadota bacterium | reverse complement strand
CATGTCCGAAACCCTCATCACCCCAATTCCCGTCGTGCGACGTTCGTCGCGATTGAAGCAGTTCTACGCGCTGACCAAGCCGCGCGTGGTGCAGTTGATCGTGTTTTGCGCCGTCATCGGCATGCTGCTGGCGGTGCCCGGCTTGCCCGACCTCAAGGTGACCCTGGCGGCCACGGCCGGGATCTGGCTCGTGGCTGGCGCTGCGGCTGCCTTCAACTGCCTGGTCGAGCAGCACATCGACGCCAAGATGGCGCGCACCTCGTGGCGACCGACCGCCAAGGGCGAGCTGACCAACACGCAGACGATCACCTTCTCGGCCGTGCTGTGCGTGCTCGGCAGCGTACTGCTGTACACGCTGGTGAATCCGCTGACGATGTGGCTGACCTTTGCCACCTTCGTCGGCTATGCGGTGGTCTACACCGTGCTGCTGAAGCCGGCGACTCCGCAGAACATCGTGATCGGCGGCGCCTCCGGCGCGATGCCGCCAGTGCTCGGCTGGGCAGCCATCCGGGGTGAGGTCGGCGCTGAAGCGCTGATCCTGTGCCTGATCATCTTTCTGTGGACGCCCCCGCATTTCTGGGCGCTGGCGTTGTATCGCGCGGAGGACTACCGCAAGGCGGGTCTTCCGATGCTGCCGGTGACACACGGCGCCGCCTTCACTCAGTTGCATGTCTTCCTGTACACGCTGGTGCTGTTCGCCGCCACCTTGCTGCCGTTCATCTCGGGCATGAGCGGGATCATCTATCTGGTGGCTGCCGTCGCGCTCGGCCTGGGATTCACCGGGTACGCCTGGAAGCTGTGGCGCCATTACTCCGATGCACTGGCCCGCAAGACCTTTCGCTTCTCGATCTGGCACCTGATGCTGTTGTTCGCAGCACTGCTGGTCGATCATTACCTGGGCCCGCTGCTGTGAGTCTCATCCTGAATCCGACGGGCGATGCGCCCGCCTTGTCACGCCGATGTCTCTTGCGAGCCGGGGCCATCAGCGCAGCGGTGTTGCTGCTGCCGCTGGCACTCGTCGGCTGCGAAAAGACGGCCTCGCAAGGCGGTGCGGTGCAGGCCGGGTTCCACGGCGTCGACATCACCGGCGCCGAATACGCCCGCACGCTGTCGCTGACCGACCAGAACGGGCAACCGCGCACGCTGGCGGATTTCAAGGGCAAGGTCACGGTCGTTTTCTTCGGCTTCACCCAATGCCCGGATGTCTGCCCCACGACCATGGCTGAATTAGCACAGGTCAAGGCAACGCTGGGCAAGGACGCCGACCGCGTGCAGGGCATCTTCGTGACGGTCGATCCCGAGCGCGACAGTGCCCCGGTGTTGAAGGCCTACATGAGCGGATTCGATCCGAGCTTCATCGCGTTGCGCGGGACACCTGAAGAAATCGCGGCCACTGCCAAGGAGTTCAAGGTGTTCTATGCCAAGGTGCCCGGCAAGACCGAGGGCAGCTACAGCGTCGACCACACCGCTGGCTCGTATGTCTTCGACACCCAGGGCAAGGTGCGTCTCTTCGTTCGCTACGGCAGCGGTGCCGATGCACTGGCGGCCGATCTGAAGGTGTTGCTGGCGGCGGGCTGAACAGCCAAGCTCGGGTGCAATGCTCCGCGCGCTCGCCACGGAAAACGGCCCCGAAGGGCCGTTTTCCGTGAACGCAACGGCATGTTCGCTCAGTGGCGAGTGCCCAGCGCCTTGCGCATCTTCTTCATGGCCGCCACCTCGATCTGGCGAATGCGCTCGGCGCTGACGCCGTACTCGTCTGCCAGGTCGTGCAGCGTCATGCCGCCCGAGTTGTCGTCGTTGACCTTCAACCAGCGCTCCTCGACGATGCGGCGGCTGCGCGCGTCGAGGCTGTCGAGAGCGAGCGAGATGCCGTCACCCGCGAGCCAGTCGCGACGCTGTGCCTCCAGCACCTGGCTCGGCTCCTGCGTCTCGTCGGCCAGGTAGGCGATGGGCGCGTAGCTTTCCTCGCCGTCGTCGGTCAGCGGTTCCAGCGGTACGTCGCCGCCGGAAAGGCGGGTTTCCATTTCGAGCACTTCTTCGCGCTTCACGTTCAGCGTGCGCGCCATCGTGTCGACTTCGCCCTGCGTCAGCGTGCTGCGGTGGGTTTCACCCTCGACCGCGTCGTCCTTCAGACTCTGCTTCATCGAGCGCAGGTTGAAGAACAGCTTGCGCTGCGCCTTGGTGGTTGCGACCTTGACCATGCGCCAGTTCTTCAGGATGTACTCGTGGATCTCGGCCTTGATCCAGTGCATGGCGTAGCTGACCAGACGCACACCCTGGTCGGGATCGAAGCGCTTGACCGCCTTCATCAGGCCGACGTTGCCTTCCTGGATCAGGTCACCGTGAGGCAGGCCGTAGCCCAGGTACTGGCGGGCGATCGACACCACCAGCCGCATGTGCGACAGCACCAGTTGCCCGGCCGCCTGCAGATCGCCCTTGTCGCGCAACTGGCGCGCCAGGGACTGCTCTTCTTCGAGCGTCAACATCGGCACACGGTTGGCGGCCGAAATGTAGGCATCGAGGCTGCCCAGCGAAGGCACCATCGCCCACGGATCGCGCAGCGCGAGCGCCGAGGTGCTGGAAGCGTTGGATAAGGTCATGTTCATGGCAGTCATCGACTCCCTCAAACCGGTATTGGTTCCACTATATTAGCACTCACCTTACCTGAGTGCCAAAGGCGGAATCACCCGAAACCGGTCTCGGTCTGGCTCAGCAGATCGTCCAGAACCGACAGCAACTCGGCAACGCTGACCGGCTTTGTCAGATACCGGTGCGCGCCAGCCATCAACGCGTCCTCGATCTGCGCCGGCAGGGCGTCTGCCGACACGGCCACCACCGGAATGGCGCGGGTGCTGGGGTCGAGCTTCAGATGCCGCAGCAATTCAAGTCCGTTGATGTCCGGCAGGTGCATGTCGAGCAGCACGACATCCGGGCGATGCGCGCGAATGGCCGCAAGGCCTTCCAGCCCCGAGATCGACACCTCCATGCGAACCTGGGGGCGTTGCGCCAACATGCCACGCATCACCTCGACGTTGGTTTCGTTGTCCTCGACGTAGTGGACGAGTCGCCGGTGGTAATCGATGCGCTCCGAGGTGAGGCGGGACAGGTCCGAAGGCACCGTGTCGGGATCGCCTGCCGCAGGCAGACTGAGGATGAACGCCGACCCCTGACCTACGTGGCTGGCGGCTCGCAGCTCTCCGTCCATCAGCTCGGCCAGTCGCTGGCTGATCACCAGACCGATGCCGGTGCCCTCGGTTCCGGTGAGTTCGCGGCCCAGCCGGTTGAAGGGCTGGAACAGCAATGCCATTTGTTCGGCGCTCATGCCGAGACCGGTGTCCGTGACCATCAGCTCGACCCGATCGCCTCGTGCCTGGCTCGACAAGTGGATGCGACCGCCGTCGACGTTGTACTTGACGGCGTTCGACAGCAGGTTGGTGAGGATCTGCCTGACGCGGGTGGCATCGCCACGGACGTAAGTCGCGTCGCGAGCCAGTTCGTCGGTGATGACGATGTGCCGTTGATCGGCGCTTTGTTGCACCAGCGGTCGCGCGCTGGCCAGCAGCTCGGCCAGGTCCAGCGTCTCCAGGTCCATCCGCAGGTTGCCCGATTCGATGCGCGACAGGTCCAGCACGTCGTTGATCATTTCCAGCAGGTGCCATCCCGCCTGCTTGATCTGTCCGACCCACGCCCGCTGGGCGGCGCTCAGCGCCGGGCGATTTTCCAGGTCCAGCAGTTGCGCGAAGCCGAGCATGGCGTTCAGCGGCGTTCGCAGTTCGTGGCTCATGCGCGACAGGAAATCGCTCTTGGCGCGGTTGGACGCCTCGGCGGCCTCGCGGGCGCGCACCGCTTCGGCGAGTCGTCGGTGCTCGGTGATGTCCTCGGCCACGCTGACGATGCGCTGCGGGCGCCCACTCTCGTCGCGCAACAAGGACACGCTGCACTGCACCCACACCGTGTGGCCGTCGGGTGCGACATAGCGC
>JARXKP010000304.1 GCA_030271615.1 Pseudomonadota bacterium | reverse complement strand
GCATGCGTTGGTCGTGCTGAACCTGCTGCTGGCCGGGGTTCTCGTGTGGCTGTGGGTCGACCAGGACGGCCAACTGCGCAACGTGAGGTGGACGCCACCCTTGGCCATCAAACCGGATTTTTCGACAGCTGCGCGCGCGTCGTCGAAACCGCATCCGACCGACATGACGCTGGTCCTGGCAACACTGGAACGCCCACTGTTTTCTCCAAGCCGACGCCCCCCGCCTCCCGTCGTCGCAGCACCGCTTGCCGCCGAGCCCGTCCCCGATCCCTTGGGCAATGTCTTGATACAGGGCATCTACTCGGGCACCGAAACGGGCGGCATCATCGCCAATGTCGGCGGCATATCGAGGCGAATTTCCATCAATGAGAAAATTGGAGATTGGACATTGAAATCTATCGACGAGCGCGATGTGAAGTTCGTGCGCAACGATGAATCCCGTGTCGTTCAGTTGCTTCGTGCCCGCCCGGCGCCAACGGCAGCAGCATCCCCAAACAACCCGACACCGCAGTCGGGATCCAACGCGCCGCAATCTCAGATGTCCATTGTCCAGAAGATGGAAGACGAAGCGCGCGACCTTCTGCGACGTCGCAATGAACTGCGGGCCCGAGCCGGTAGGCCGCCGATAGCCCCCTAACCAACGCCAACATGCTCATTCAACGTCACGTCCTAGCGATCATCGCCTTGGTGATCGGCCAGGTTTCTTGCGCCAACCCAGGCGCAAAGACTGAAAGCCCGTCAACCCGGGACGGGCTGATGGCGCAAGAGGGTGCGTCACCGCCCCTTCAGATCGACGCCGTGCCAGCCGCAAGCAATCCACCGCTCGCGCGGGCAGCCGAGAGCACCACCGCAGACCCGGAGACCGACGGGTCGCCGGTGGGCAAGCCCATCACTGTTCGCGGCACCGATCGCGTCATCGCACCATCAGTGCCAAAGCCCGGCCTGGAAGGGCCGGAGAGCGCGTTCAAATTCGAAGAAACGCCGATCGCCGATGTGGTGCATCTGATCCTCGGCCAAATCCTCAAAGTCGATTACGTCCTGCACAAGCCACTCACCGGGACCGTGACGCTGTCGACCAAGAGCAGCGTGTCCGCCGATCAGGCCGTGGCCCTTCTCGAAGGTGCGCTGCAAGCCAACGGCTTGCTCATGGCACGAGACTCCCGAGGCGTGTACCACGTAGGTCGTGCAGAGGCACTCAAGGGCATCGTTTCAGCGCCTCGGCAAGTCGGCGGCGGTGGTCCGCTGCCACCCGGGTATGGCACGGTGATCGTGCCGCTTGAGAACATCGGCGCTGCCGAGATGGCGACCATCCTGCGCCCCATGATCTCGCCAGAGGCCCTGATTCGGGTAGATACCCTTCGCAACCTGCTGATACTGGTCGGAACCCGAAACCAGGTTGAAGGTTGGCTCGAAATGGTTTCCACCTTCGACATCGACTTGCTGAAGGGCATGTCGATCGGCGTCTTCCCGCTCAAGTACGCGTCGATTCGAGATGTCGAATCAACGCTTCGCATGATCACTCCGGGTGCAGCCGCTGCATCGGGGACGGGCGGCAGTGGCGGCGTCCAGAGTTCGTCGGCAGCATCCGGCGGCTTGCCGCCCGCTGCCTCGACGGCAGATACACCGTCATTGCTGGGTGGCGTTCGCCTGATTCCGATTGAGCGAATCAACAGCATCATCGTCGTCACCCCGAAAGCAGCCCGTCTCGAAGACATCCGCCGCTGGATCGAGCGATTGGATCAACCGACCAACAGCGCCGAATCACAACTCTTCGTGTACCCGGTTCAAAACGGCTCAGCTCAGCACCTGGCCAAAGTGCTGAACGGGATTTTCGGAACAGAACCCCAATCTACCGCTGCGACTGAGTCAGGCAACGGCGTGTCGCCCGGGCTGTCATCCGTTACTTCGGGTCAAGGCGCTCAGCTGAATGGCGGTTTCGGGTATTCCGCGAGCGGCACCGGAAACAACAGCGGAGCCAGTTCCGGATCGTCGCGTCAAACAGGATCGGGCGGGTCAAGCACCCAAACCGTGACAGCCGTCGCACTGGGTCTGGGCACTCGGTTGATCGCCGACAACCTCAACAATGCGATCCTGGTTTACGGCAGCCGCAGCGACTACAAGAAGATCGAAGACACCCTGCGCAAGCTCGACATCCCGCCGATCCAGGTCTTGATCGAGGCCAGCATCATCGAGGTCACACTCAACGACGACCTTCGATATGGCGTCCAATGGTTGTTCAACGACAGCTCGTCCGGCAGCACCAACGGCACAGGCGTCCTCAGCACAGGCAACGGAGGAGTCCTGGGCGGTCCATTGGCCGGGTTTTCCTACACACTGCGCAACTCACTGGGCAACGTGCGTGCGGTGCTGAACACGCTCGCGGAGAAATCGCTGGTCAAGGTGATTTCGAGCCCATCGTTGATGGTTCTCGACAATCACACGGCGTCCATTGCCGTCGGCAATCAACAACCAGTCCGTTCAGGAGAAACCGTCTCTACCGGCGGCTTTGCCACCACCACGATCCAATACAAGGACACGGGGGTGTCACTGGCGGTCACGCCGTCCGTGAACGCCGGAAATATCGTGACCATGCAAATCAATCAAGGTGTCACGGATGTGGGGCAGGTGGATACGGCGACAGGGCAGCGTACCTTCTTGCAAAGACGAATCGACAGCAAGGTCGCCATTCGTTCCGGCGAAACGCTGGTGCTGGGGGGGCTGATTCGCGACAACACGACCACTGGAAAGAGCGGCATTCCGCTGTTGCAGGACATACCCGTGGTCGGCGCACTGTTCGGAAGCAACAACACGAACAAGGTACGAACCGAATTGCTGGTGGTCATAACCCCCCGCGTGGTGCGCTCGGACCAGGAAGTGAGAGACGTCAGCGGAGAAATGCGCCAGCGCATGAAGAGCTTCTCGGCCATCGAGGATCTGCGTGACCACTGACGATTTCACCGTATTCACGAAAACACCCAACAACTCATTGAAACCCCACCCTTCGATCGAAAGACTTATTTCAAAATGATGCTCAACGATCAGCCCGCGCAGCCAACAACCAAAGGTAAAACTGTTTTACTTCTAGCCACTATGGTGGTAGCACTCATCGGAGGTTGCGCAAACCTGAATTCAGCCTCGCCTGAAGATACCGTTCGAGAGCGTGCGAAACAACGTTGGATCGCGTTACTGAGCGGCGACACTCGCAAGGCTTACGAGTTCACGACTCCGTCATTCCGATCGGTTTCGGGCTTTGATGCGTACAAAGCCAAGTTCGGCAGTACTGTCAACCTGCTGGCTGCTGAAGTCGTCTCGGTGACCTGTGAAGCAGAAAAATGTGCAACAGTCGTGCGTGTAGATGCAAGACCGTTGCTCGGCGCTCATTTCGGCAATACAATTTCAACTCATGTCGACGAGACTTGGCTCCTAGAAGATGGCCGATGGTG
Organism: Pseudomonadota bacterium; assembly: GCA_030271615.1. Lineage (GTDB taxonomy): Bacteria > Pseudomonadota > Gammaproteobacteria > Burkholderiales > Burkholderiaceae_C > PBB1. The sequence continues at coordinate 548 of JARXKP010000304.1, read as the reverse complement.
GTTTTTTCAGAAGCTTTGACGATGGACCCGCATGGGAGGCCTGCATATCGAAATAAACTGACACGTGTTGCACTCGAGCAACGTTTCGGGTTTGTCAGGCACTCAATCAAACAACCCGTTTTACGCATGTGCTAGCATTTCTCAGCGCTATCAACGTCGTCAGTAGCTGCGCTGATCAACTTTTTAATCTGGAGTCTTCATGAGAAAAAATATTCTCGCTTTGAGTATCACCGCCATGGTTGGTGGATTGGCCATTTCTGGCGCTGCAACAGCTGGCGTTATCCCAAATGCCGGAGCTGCAACTACCGCAACTTTGCCAACAACGGCAACTGCAACGCATCTGGCGATCAGCTCGGACGGAACGGGTCACATTCTGTTGATTCCTTACTTCACCGTGCAAAACGGCAATGCAACGCTGATCAATCTGGTCAACACTGACAAGACCTTCGGCAAGGCCGTGAAAGTTCGTTTCCGCGGCGCTGCGAACTCGGACGACGTGTTCGACTTCCAGGTCTTCCTGTCGCCAGGCGACCATTGGTCTGCAAACA
>JARXKP010000303.1 GCA_030271615.1 Pseudomonadota bacterium | reverse complement strand
TGGCGATTCAGTTTCATCACCTGGCGCAGGTCGGCCACCATCTGATTGCGCCAGCGGTTGTCCGCGATGTCGAGCAGCCGCATGTGGAAACGTTCGTTGGCGGCGAAGAAGGCCTCGGCGTCGGTCACTGCCGCCTCCAGCTGTGCGTGCAGCGCAGCGAGTTCGCTCATGTGCGCGTCAGAGGCCCGCTCGGCGACCACACCGACGGCGTCGCATTCGAGCAGCGACAGCAGGTGAAACACCTCGGACAGGTCTCGTTCGGACACCTCGGTGACATAGGCGCCGCGGCGCAGTTTCATCGTCACCAGACCCTCGGCGGCGAGTACCTTCAAGGCCTCACGCAGGGGGGTGCGGCTGGTGCCGTACTCGGCGGCGAGTGACTGCTCGTCGATCCAGCTGCCCGGCGCCAGCGTGTGCGCCATGATCTTCGAGCGCAGTCGTGCGGCCACCTGCTGATACAAGGCGGTCGATGGCAGCTGCAGCCGATCCGAAGTCTCGCTGGTGGCGGAAGACAGTCGGGTGGCGCTGGGGGGCTGTGACGTTTTCGAGGCGTCGAACGATCTCATGCTGATCTGCCGGTGGGTGGGTGCCGTGAATTGAAATGAAAGACGAGTGCGCAGGCCGGGGAAAACGTCGGATGCAACTTGAAGTTCTGTTTATAATTCAAATTTGAATTATGCATGACGTGCGGCAGCAACGATGAATCCCGTTGTTCGATCCGTGTGTTCCACGCCATGCTGAACGGAGCCTCCATGCCTGAACCTTCGCACCTGAATTCCGACGCGCTGGGCACCTGGCAGAAAGCCGCAGCAAAGTCCGCGCCGGGTGGGCAGGTTGACGCCTTGAACTGGCACACACCGGAAGGGCTGGTGGTCAAGCCGCTGTACACCGCCGCCGACCTGAAGGATCTGCCGCACACCGATACGTTGCCGGGCTTTCCGCCGTATCTGCGCGGGCCGCAGGCCACGATGTACACGGTGCGCCCGTGGACGATCCGCCAGTACGCCGGCTTCTCGACGGCCGAGGCGTCCAATGCTTTCTACAAGAAGGCCCTGGCCGCGGGCGGACAGGGTGTCAGCGTCGCCTTCGACCTGGCCACGCACCGCGGCTATGACAGCGATCACCCGCGCGTCACCGGCGATGTCGGCAAGGCCGGCGTCGCGATCGACAGCGTCGAGGACATGAAGATCCTGTTCAACGACATTCCGCTCGACAAGGTCAGCGTGTCGATGACGATGAACGGCGCGGTGCTGCCGGTGCTGGCCGCCTATGTCGTCGCGGCCGAAGAGCAGGGCGTGTCGCAGGAGTTGCTCGCGGGGACCATCCAGAACGACATCCTCAAGGAGTTCATGGTCCGCAACACCTACATCTACCCGCCCGAGCCGAGCATGCGCATCGTCGGCGACATCATCGAGTACACGGCCCGGCAGATGCCGAAGTTCAACTCGATCAGCATCTCGGGCTATCACATGCAGGAGGCCGGTGCGAACCAGGCGCTCGAGCTGGCCTTCACGCTGGCCGACGGCAAGGAGTACGTGAAGACCGCGCTGGCCAAGGGCCTGGATGTGGACGAGTTCGCCGGCCGGCTCAGCTTCTTCTGGGCGATCGGGATGAATTTCTATCTCGAGATCGCCAAGATGCGCGCCGCGCGGCTGCTGTGGTGGAAGATCATGTCAGCCTTCGAGCCGAAGACGCCGAAGAGCCTGATGCTGCGCACCCACTGCCAGACCTCGGGCTGGAGTCTGGCCGAGCAGGACCCGTACAACAACGTCGTGCGCACCACCATCGAGGCGATGGCCGCGGTGTTCGGTGGCACGCAGAGCCTGCACACCAACGGCCTCGACGAAGCGATCGCGCTGCCCACCGAATTCAGCGCCCGCATCGCTCGGAACACGCAACTGATCATCCAGGAAGAGACCCACATCACCAGCGTCGTCGACCCGTGGGCCGGCAGCTACATGATGGAGAAGCTGACGCAGGACATGGCCGACGCGGCATGGAAGATCATCGAGGAGGTCGATGCGATGGGCGGCATGGTCAAGGCCGTCGACAGCGGTTGGGCGAAGCTGAAGATCGAGGCCAGCGCCACCGAGAAGCAGGCGCGCATCGATTCGCGCCGCGACGTGATCGTCGGCGTGAACAAGTACAGGCTCGAGACCGAAGACGCGATCGACACGCTGAACATCGACAACGTCGCGGTCCGCGAGAACCAGGTCGCCCGGCTGAAGGCCCTCCGCGCCAAGCGCGACAGCGCGGCAGTGCAGGCGGCGCTCGATGCGTTGACCGCCTGTGCCGAGGCCAGCAGCGAAGCACAGAAGGAAGGCCAGTCGGTGACCGGCAATCTGCTCGATCTGGCGATCCGCGCGATGCGCGTGCGCGCCACCGTCGGCGAGGTCAGCGATGCACTCGAGAAGGCCTGGGGCCGCCACCGTGCCGACACGCAGAAGGTCACCGGTGTCTACGCAGCCGCCTACGACAGCGCGGAAGGCTGGGCGCAGCTGCAGCAGGAGATCGCCGAATTCGCCGAAACCGAGGGACGCCGCCCGCGCGTGATGATCGCCAAGCTGGGCCAGGACGGCCACGACCGCGGCGCCAAGGTGGTGGCCACCGCGTACGCCGATCTCGGCTTCGACGTCGACATGGGCCCGCTGTTCCAGACTGCCGAAGAGTGCGCGCGACAGGCCATCGAGAACGACGTGCACGCGGTCGGGGTCAGCACGCTGGCAGCCGGCCACAAGACGCTGGTGCCCGAGATCATCAAGGCGCTGAAGGATCAGGGGGCCGACGACATCATCGTCTTCGTCGGCGGCGTGATTCCTCGCCAGGACTACGACTTCCTCTACGAAGCCGGTGTCAAGGGCATCTACGGGCCGGGCACGCCGATCCCCGCCAGCGCGAAGGACGTGCTGGAGCAGATCAAGCGGGCGCTGGCATGAACGACGCTGTCTTCAGGCGGCCGGAGCATCCTGCCGCGACACGGTATTTTTTTCTTGTATCGACCGGAGAACACTCATGACGATCTCAGTTCGCATGGACGTCTTGCTCGAGAAGGAGCTCGAAGTGGTCGCCAGGCGTCGCGGCATCACCAAGTCGCAATTCGTGATCGAAGCGGTCGAGCGTGCCCTGGGCCGCAAGGATCCTTATCAGCTGCTGCGTCAGGCACGGGAGCAGGCGCCGCTCTGCCGTGAGATTTCGAGAGTTCCGGGGTCATCCGCAGTCGGCTGCGACAGCGCCAACAGCGGTGCTGAACGATCTGCCCAGCGCGATCATTCGGCCCCTTTGTCCGGAACGAACTGAACAGGCTGTCGATGAAGATCGCGTTGGTGGATGCCGGCCCGCTGGTGGCGTTGTTCAACACATCCGAGCCGACCCACGCGCACTACGACAGGATGCTGGCCGATCCAGATCGCCCGCTGCGCCTGTACACCACTTGGCCGTGCATCGCCGAAGCCAGCCAGCGGCTCGATCCGCAGACGCGTCTGCAGATGCTCAACTGGGTCGCGCTGGGGGGCGTTCAGGTGTTCCCGTTCGACACCGACGACCTGGTCGACATGACGGCCTGGATGAAAGCCTGTTCCGAGCCGGCACAGCCCCCGATGGACTTCACCGATGCGTCGCTTTACTGGCTGGCCAGCGAGACCGGCGTGAAGGCGATCCTCACCATCGACGTGAACGGCTTTTCGCGCTACCGGCTGCCCGATGGCAGCGCGTTCGAGATTCACTGACCGTGGATCGCCCGCCGAACTGCAGCGACCTGCTCGCGGCTTCAGCGCCGGCGCAGCGCCGTGCGATCGCGAAGGCGATCACCCTGCTCGAATCGACCCGCGCCGACCATCGCGCACAGGCTGATCAACTGCTGAACACGCTGCTGCCGCACACCGGCCGCGCGATGCGGCTCGGCATCTCCGGCGTGCCGGGAGTCGGGAAGTCGACCTTCATCGAGGCGCTGGGTCTGGCCTTGATCGAGCGGGGCCATCGTGTCGCGGTGCTGGCGATCGATCC
>JARXKP010000302.1 GCA_030271615.1 Pseudomonadota bacterium | reverse complement strand
GTTCGCTGGCCTCGCGGATTTCAGCCTTGCCCCACGTCCGGCAGGCGCTGCTGCGCCGTGACGTCGGCACCGCCCAAGCGTATCGTGCCGGCCTCGAAGCCGATGTCCAGCGCTTCGGCCAGCGTCGCCAGGCCGTGCTCGTCGTCGGGGTCGATCCCCGAGTCGACCGCCGCCAGTGCAGTGGCGCGGTACAGCACACCCGAGTCGAGCACGTGGTATCCGAGGTGCTCGGACAGCGCACTTGCCACCGTGCCCTTGCCCGAAGCGGTCGGCCCATCGACGGTGATCACGGGAATCCATCTCGGCTCGGTTCCCGCCACCGAGAAAAGCGTTTCAAAGTAGTCGGGAAAGGTCTTGCCCACGCATTTCGGGTCGAGGATCCGCACGGAGACGGGATCCGATGGTGGCGGAAGTGCCAGCGGGTTGTAGGCCGCCAGCGAGAAGCACATGGCCACGCGGTGGTCGTCGTAGGTGTGGATGGCGGCGGGTGTCCAGCGCGTCGGCGGGGCGATCTCGATGAAATCCGGTCCTTCGACGACGTTGGCGCCGAGCTTGCGCAGCTCGATCGCCATCGCCGCGATGCGGTCGGTCTCCTTGACGCGCCAACTGGCGATATTGGTCAGGCGGCTGGGGCCGTCGGCGTACAGCGCCATCACCGCCAGCGTCATCGCCGCGTCGGGGATGTGGTTGCAGTCCATGTCGATGGCAGCCAGCGGCCAGCTGCCGCGGTGCACCTCGATCCAGCCGGCGCCGCCGGTGACCTGCGCGCCCATCGCCCGGGCGGCTTCGACGAAGCGGATGTCGCCCTGGATCGAGTCGGTGCCGACACCCTCGATGCGCAGCGGCGCGTCTGTCGCGGCGATGGCCCCGAGCGCGATGAAGTACGACGCCGACGAGGCATCGCCCTCGACGTGGATGTCGCCCGGCGACCGGTAGCGGCTGCCGGCCGGGATGACGAAGCGCTGCCAGCCGTCGCGCTGTACCGCGATGCCGAAGCGTGCCAGCAGGTTCAGCGTGATCTCGATGTACGGCTTGGAGATCAACTCACCGTCGATCTCGATCACCGCCTGCTGGTCGGCCGTCAGCAGGGGCAGCGCCAGCAGCAGTGCCGTGAGGAACTGGCTGGACACGTCGCCGCGCACGCGGATCGGTGCGGACAGGTCGAGCGTGTTGGATCCGGGCAGCAGCCGCAGCGGTGGATAGCCCGGCTGTCCCAGGTAGTCGATGCGGCAACCGAGTGGGCGCAGCGCGTCGATCAGGTCGGCGATCGGACGCTCGTGCATGCGCGGTACGCCGCTCAGTTCGAAGGTGCCCCCCTGGGTGGCTGCCAGCATGGCGAGCGCGGCGGTCAACGGCCGCATTGCGGTACCGGCGTTGCCGAGGAACAGCGAGGCCTCGCGCACGTCGAGGCGCCCGCCCAGACCGGTGATGCGCACGCTGGCGTCGAAGGTCTCGATGCGACAGCCCAGCGTGCGCAGCGCGGTGAGCATCACCTGCGTGTCGTCGGAATCGAGCAGATCGTGGACCGTCGTCGTGCCTTCGCTGAGCCCGGCCAGCAGCAGCACCCGGTTCGAGATGCTTTTCGAGCCGGGCAGGCGCACCGTCCCGCTGGCCTGCAGCAGCGGGGGAATGTCGAGAAAGGGAATGGCGTACATCGGTGGGCCGGATAAGGGTCTGTCGAAATGGGCAGGACGCAGCGAGTCGCTCGCGTTCGCGAGCCTCGCCGGGACGAATACGCGCTAGCTCGGCGGTCCGCTTTTGCCTGAATTCATCGACCAGCCACCACGTGCCGTCGAGGCGGCACGTATCAACTCCTCGAGCGCATCGGCATTGCCGCTGGTCATCACGTATTCCATCGCTGCCAGCGATTGCTGGAAGGACTGCAATTGTTTCAGCAGCTCCTCGCGGTTGGCCAGCAGGATGTCGCGCCACACCGTCGGGTCGCTCGCGGCGATGCGCGTGAAATCGCGGAAGCCTGGCCCGGCCAGCGACAGGAAATCGCGCCCCGCTGGCTGCCCGGCGACGCCGTTGAAGTAGGCGAAGGCGAGCAGGTGCGGCAGGTGGCTGATGGCGGCGAATGCGGCGTCGTGATTCTCGGGCGTCATGCGCAGCACCTGCGAGCCGACCGCTGACCACGCATCGGTGGCTTTCTGGATCAGGTCGGGCAAGGTCTGCGGCAACGGCGTCAGGATCACCTGGCGACCCTGGTAGAGCGTCGCGTCGGCGTGCTCGATGCCCGCGACCTCTTTCCCGGCGATGGGGTGCGCTGGCACGAAATTCGGCAGCCGCTCCTTCAGCACCCGACGCGCTGCGTCGACGACGTCGCGCTTCGTCGAGCCGACGTCCATCAGCAGCACGCCGGGCTCGATCAACTGGCGGATGGCCCGGAAGGTGGCCTCGCTGGCGGCCACCGGCACGGCCATCAGCACGATGTCTGAACCGGACACCGCCATCAGCGCCGACTCGGCCGCCTGGTCGATGACGCCCATGCGTCGGGCTTTCTCGGTGGTCGACGGCGACTTGCTGTAGCCGACGACCCGTTTGACGAGTCCCGCGTTCCGCAGCGCCAATGCGAACGACCCGCCCATCAGACCGCAGCCAATCACCCCCAGTTGGTTGAACATTGCAGCGGCTTCAGCGGTTCAGTGGGCGTCGATCGGGTAGGTGCCGAGCAGCTTGAAGAAGGCGCAGACGTCGCGCAGTTCCTTCAGCGCCTGCGCCACTTCGGGCTGGCTCGGGTGGCCCTGCAGATCGATGTAGAAGTAGTACTCCCACTGACCCGAACGGGCCGGGCGCGACTCGAACCGGCTCATCGACACGCCATGGGTCTTCAGCGGCATCAGCATGTCGTACACCGCACCGGGCCGGTTGGCCACCGACACCACGAGGCTGGTGCAGTCGTGCCCCGACGCCTGCGGCTGTGGATGGCGCTGCGGGTGCGTCACCACCGCGAACCGGGTGCGGTTGTGCGCGTCGTCCTGGATCGCCGGCGACACGATGTGCAGGCCGAATTCGCTGCCTGCGCGGTCGCTCGCCACCGCCGCCAGGCGGGAATCCAGACTCGCGAGTCGCGCGCCTTCGGCATTGCTGGACACCGGCCGCCGCTCGACATTCGGCAGGTGGCTGCTGAGCCAGCCGTGACATTGCGCAAGCGCCTGCGGGTGCGCGCACACAGCCTCGATACCGGCGAGGTTGTTTTCTCGACGCAGCAGGTTGTGCCGCACCAGCAGGCTGGTCTCGCCGATGATGAACAGCGGCGTCGTCAGGAACAAATCGAGCGAACGCGCGACCACGCCTTCGGTCGAGTTCTCGACCGGCACGACGCCGAAATCGGCCGCACCGGCTGTCGTTGCGCGAAACACCTCGTCGATGCTGGTGCAGGGCACTTTGACGATCGACGAACCGAAGAAGCCGAGCGCGGCCGATTCGCTGAAGGTGCCCGCCGGGCCGAGGTAGGCAACGCGTGTCGGTGTCTCCAGCGCGCGACAGGCCGACATGATCTCGCGCCAGATCGGCGCCACGCTGTCGGACGAGAGCGGGCCGCCATTGCTTGCTTTCAGCCCATCGATCACCTGGGCTTCGCGCTCGGGTCGGAAAGCGACCGATCCTTCCTTCTTCTTGACCTCGCCGACCTGCAGTGCCAGCGCGGCCCGCTGGTTCAGCAGCGTGAGCAGGTCGCGGTCAAGCGCATCGATCTGCGTGCGCAGGGCCAGCAGTCCGGGATTCGTTGCGATGGGCTGGTCAGCCATGTGTTGCCTCGAACGCGTGCATGTGGTTCACGAGCGCCTGCACGCCTTCCAGCGGCATCGCGTTGTAGAGGCTCGCGCGCAGCCCGCCGACCGACTTGTGGCCCTTCAGCTGCAGCAGGCCGGCCTCGCGTGCCTGCGCAAGGAACGGCTCGGTCAGCGACTCGTCGGCGAGAAAGAAGGGGATGTTCATCCGCGAGCGGCAGGTTGGATCGACCTCATTGCGGTACAGCGTCGATCCGTCAATGCAGTCGTAGAGCAATTGCGCCTTGGCCCGGTTGCGTGCTTCGATGGCCGCGATGCCGGTGAGTCCGGATTCGGTCTG
>JARXKP010000301.1 GCA_030271615.1 Pseudomonadota bacterium | reverse complement strand
ACGCGGCGCTGCGCGCCCGTCAACGTGAACGGCAGCGCCGCGAGCAACTGCTCTTGCAGTCCGCCGGAGACGACCGCGAAGCGGGGTGCACGCTGTTTGGCACGCTCGCGCTTGGCCTGCAGTTGCGACAGCTGCTGCGCCAGCAGCTCCTCGAATTTCAAGCGCTGCCAGGCCGGGTGCGTGCGGTCGTCCAGCGCCGACAGCGACACGTCGGCGGGCGGGTGATGCAGCCAGTGCAACGCGTCACGCAGCGTCGCGAGGCCGCGCGGCAGCAGACCGTCCGGGACGGTCTCGGACAGATCCGCGCGCTGCACTCCGGACGCCACGGCGCGTCGCAGATAGGCCTGCGGCAGCGACGCGCTGGTCGGGTAGACAGGCGTCAGCGCGGTCGCGAGCGGGCTGTCGCCGTCGACCGCCTTGAACGTCGGGTGCACCATCTCCAGACCGAAGAAGCCACCGCGTGCCTCGCCGCGCACCCGCACGCGTCGGCCTTCGGCCAGCGTCTTCTGGTGCGACGGGTAGAAGTGCAGGAAGCGCAGCAGCAGCGTGTCGCCGGCAGCGTCGACCAACGTGACCAGCAGCTGCCGGCGTGCGCGCAGCTGGATCTCGCAGCGCTGCACCGTGCCTTCGATCTGCGCGGTGATGCCGTCGTGCAGGTTGGCGATCGAGGTGAGCCGGGTTTCATCTTCGTAGCGCAGCGGCACGTGCAGCGCGAGGTCGATGTCGCGGCGCAGGCCGAGCTTTTCCATTGCGCGTTGCGGGGCCGACTTCACCTTGGCGGCCGGTGCGGTGACGGGGCCGGGGTCTCGGGCGTCAGGCGGGATCGGCGCGCGGGTGGACATCCGCGAATTCTGACCGCTGCCCCGGCGGTCGGTGCACCACCGCGTGGAACAATCCGGCCGCCTGTTTCGGGCTTGCCGCAACGCTGCACCGGCGGCTGCGGCGGGCCGCTTCCGCCTCGACATGACCACCTCACAGACCGTCCGCCACACCCTGTCCGATTTCGATTTCGAACTGCCGCCCGAGCTGATCGCACAGCACCCGGCGACCGAACGCAGCGGGTCGCGCCTGCTCGACGGCACCGGTGCCGATCCCGTGGACCGGGTGTTCCGCGATCTGCCGTCGCTGCTGAACCCGGGCGACCTGCTGGTGTTCAACGACACCCGCGTGATCAAGGCACGCCTGCTCGGCGTCAAGGCGACCGGCGGGCACGTCGAAGCGCTGGTCGAGCGGGTGCTGCCGGGCCACGAGGTGTTGATGCACCTGCGCGCCAGCAAGTCGCCGAAGCGCGGACAGCGCGTGCGCTTTGCGCGCAGCGTGGAAGCGGCGATGGCCGGTGATGCCGAGAGTGGCTTCGACGCCGAGGTGCTGGGCAGCGCCGGCCCCGAGGGTTCGCTGTTCCACCTGCGCTTCCCGTCCGATCCGCAGGCGCTGCTCGAGCGCCACGGCCACGTGCCGCTGCCGCCGTACATCACGCATGCCGATGACGCCGACGACGAGCGGCGCTACCAGACCGTGTTTGCAGCGAAGCCCGGCGCGGTCGCGGCACCGACCGCCGCGCTGCATTTCGACCAGCCGCTGCTGGACGCGCTGACCGCGCGCGGCATCGCGCACGCGCGGGTCACGCTGCATGTGGGCGCCGGCACCTTCCAGCCGGTGCGCACCGAGAACCTGGCCGATCACCGGATGCACAGCGAGTGGTACGAGGTCGGCGCCGACACGGTCGACGCGGTGACCCGCACGCGAGCGCGCGGCGGGCGCGTCGTCGCGGTCGGCACGACGAGCCTGCGCGCGCTCGAATCGGCGGCGCTGGGTGGCGAGTTGCGTGCGGGCGTCGGCGACACCGACATCTTCATCACGCCGGGCTTCCGCTTTCGTGTGGTCGATGCGCTGGTCACCAACTTCCACCTGCCGTGCAGCACGCTGATGATGCTGGTCAGCGCGCTGGCCGGGCATGCGCACGTGATGGCGCTGTACCGCCACGCGATCGCGCAGCGCTACCGGTTCTTCAGCTACGGCGACGCGATGCTGCTGCACGCATCGCCCGACGCCAGAGCCCCGCGCGACTGACGCTCAGCGTTCGTCCGGCTCGGGCTTGTCTGATGACGCCGGCGCGTCCGCCAGATCGCAGCGGGCGGTGCCGCACAGGCGCTCGCAGAACGGGCAGGCCCGAAGCGGCAACCACGCCGGGATGCGGTAGTAGCGGCGGTGGATATCGGCCAGCACGCCGGTGCGGTAGGCCTCGTAGTTGAAGCCCTGGCCCTCGACGGCGTAGAACTCCATCTGGTTCTGGGTGTAGGTCAGCAACTCGACCGAATCGAAGTACGGCCGGTAGTCGTCGAGGTCGGGCCGATGGGTGAGGATCACGCGGATCGTCCGGCCCTGGTAGACGCTGAAATCGACCAGCAGGTCGTCCTGCCGCGCGTGGAAATTGCCGCGACCGAACACCGGCACGTAGCGCCGCTGCGCGTAGCCGTAGGTCGAGGCCGCGGTGTAGGCGTTCGACATCAGCACGACGCCCGGTGCGTCGACCTGCTTCAGCATCTCGTCGGTCTTGACGCTGCGCACGATGCCCTTGTAGATCGGTGTGGACTTCCAGCGCTCCATCGGTGTCATCGATATCCCGGCGACCGCGATCACGTGCAGGCCCGTCAGCACCGCCAGCCCGACGGCGCAGGCCTTCAATCGGTGCGCGGGCAGTCCCAGCGCGATGAACGCGAAGCCGAACGGATAGAACGACATCACCCAGTGCAGCCCGATCAATTTCTTGACCGACAGCAGCGCGAAGAACAGCAGCGGCACCACGACCAGGCAGCCCAGCAACCGGTGCGCCTTGAAGGCGACACCCAGGTCGGCGCGGTGTTTCCAGCTCAGCCAGGCCGCCACCGGCGACACCAGGTAGACCATCATCCCGACGTAGGTCGCCGGCTTCTTCCAGGTGAACACCTCGCCGGCATTGCGGTTGATCAGGTTGAACATGATGTTCGACCAGCAGTGATCCATGTTCCACGCGATGTTGATCGCCGGGCCGGGCAGCGCGCACAGCAGCAGCAGCGCAAAGGCGGCGAACCGATCGCGCCGGAACAGCACGAAGTGCACGAGGTACGCGAACCCGAGCACCACCGCGAAATACTTCGACAGGAAGGCCGCGCCGAGCAGCACGCCGGACAGCGCGTACAGGCCCCAGGCCCGGCCGTCGAGGCGGGGCCGGCGGTCGGCCAGCAGCAGGCTGCACGCCGACGCCACCGACCAGAAGATCAGCGGCGTGTCGGTGGTGATCAGCACGTTGAGCCAGTTGATCGGCGCCAGCCAGAACAGCAGCACCGCCCACGCGGCACGCGTGCGATCGACCGCCGCCAGCGCCCGCCACAGCAGGCCGCCGAGCGCGATCGGCAGCAGCAGCACCGGCAGCCGGATCGCCCACAGGGTGTCGCCCAGCACGGCGCGCATCGCGCCGATCAACCAGCCGACCATCGGTGGGTGGTCGTAGTAGCCCCAGTCGGGATAGACGCCCCACCAGTAGAAGAAGGCCTCGTCGCCGGTGATCGGCAGCGTCAGCGCGATCCAGCCGCGCACCAGCAGCGAGCCGAGGCCCGCGATCAGCAGCCAGCGCGGCAGTGACAGCGGGGGCGACGACTGCGGTGCAGGCGACAACGGAGCGAGGGGAACGGCGATGCCGACGGTCATGGGGCGGGGTTGGGGGCAGAAGGCGATTGTCAGGACGTGGGTGTCGCCAGCGAGGGGCGGCGGTCGGTGTGCCGGTTCACGTCGCAGCGGTCAGCACAGGCGCGATGAACACCAGCAGCCAGCCGAGCAGCGCGGCGACGATCCACGGGTCGCGCAGCAGATCGCGGGCCACGTCTTCGCCGCGGCCACGGTGCACCTGGTAGGCGTAGCGCAGCATGCCGAAGATGACGATCGGCACGGTGTAGACCAGCCGTTCACCGTGCTGCGCCTGCGACTCGGGGCTGGTCGCGAACAGGCTGTAGGTCAGCAGCGTGGCCGTCATCGTCACCGCGACGAAGGTGTCGAGCAGCGCCGGCGGGTAGTGCTCGAGCACCTCGCGCTGGCTCGCCACCAGGTGGAAGG
>JARXKP010000300.1 GCA_030271615.1 Pseudomonadota bacterium | reverse complement strand
CCTTCGGTCATACGCGGAGAGGTCGAGAAAAGGGCAGCAGAAATCCGTCAAAGCACTGAGTCCTCGCAAGGCGGCTTCGATGCGAAAGCGCAGATCGTTCGTGCACCTGATGGCACGCTCGCGACGAAGAGGTCCTTGTTGATGCAGTCTGGCCGACAGGTTGCAAGCGACGGTGCTGAGTCGATGGATGCAACCAAAGAAGCGGCCAAAGACTTGCTCAAGAGAAAGAAGTGATCAGTCGAGCCGGTCGGGATCGAACATGTGCCGATCAGGCTCCGCACTTGGCGGCTTCATGAATGGCGGGTTGCCCTTGTCGCGCCAGTAGTTTCGATCACGGTCCTCCGCTGACGTGCCCTGACCGTAGGGTTCGTCCAAGCCAACGGGTCGCAGATTCACTCGACGCTTGCCTACGCGGGTCACCGCCCCACCGATCGCAGCGCCGACGACGGCCCCGATGGTCATCATCACAACTCTGAGCCCCCAGTCTCCATCCATGGCCGCGATCAACCCCGCACCGGCGCCGGCGGCGACGAATATCAAGAACAGGGCCTTTCGCATGTGCCAGCCACTCCCGTTCGATAGCCTACCCATCGACCGCGCGTTTGCAAACCCCTTTAGGCAGACGCCAACCGAAACGCCGCATCCATGACTTCCTGCTCCCGAGACCGCACGCCTACGTGTGCTGCGATCGTTCGCCACTGACGCACGACCGACATGCAACGGCCGATGATCCCTTCTGCATCACGAACGGATACGCGAAAGTACGGCGCCACGGAGCGGGCAAGATCAAGGTTCAGTGCGTTGTCGGCCTGACTGATGTTCAGCTTCAGCCCCTGGGCGTGCGGCACTGGGTTCATGTCGAAGGCCGGCGAGAGGCGCCACCCCTTCCCCGGCACCAGGATGAAGCCGTGGTTTCGCAGGTGGTCGTCGGTGTTGGAAACCATCAGATTGAAAACGATCCGCGTCCACAGTTCCCCAAGATCGATGTCGGTCTGCGCGCCGTGATCGATCAAGACACGCGCGATCTCAAGGTAGCTTGCGCCCGTAGAAGCGTCGTCGCCGTCCTGGCGTCCGGTGAGTGTCATCGCCGACGCGAAGTGAAGCCGCCGCCCGGAACCCGTGCGATCAAATCGCTTCACGAGAAAAGTGTTGTGTGGGTTGGCAAACCGGCGCGCCAGACTGTCGGTGACTTGCAGTCCGCAGCCGCGCGCCAGCGTGTGCACCACCATTTCCCAGGCACCCACGTCATGCTCGTCGCGCACGCTGGGAAACTTGGCGATCCACAGGTGGCCATCGGGATCGACGACGCTGGCCTTGGGTCGCGCACCACCCAACGACCCGCCCGGCGCGATCAGCATGCGCAGCCACTGATCACCCTGTGCAGCGGTGTTGTCCTCGTCGCGTTCCAGCGCCAGGCTGGCGGCCTCGAGTTCACGCAATTGAACAAATGGCGGCGCGGCAAGGTCGTGCTGGTTGTCCAGAAAATCACCTGCATCATCGAGCCGAAACCTCAGCGCGCCGACGCGGAACGCGTCATGCACGCCGAGCAGATAGTCCGACTCGACAAGTCGTACGGCCGCAGCCTCGATCCCGGCCCTTTGCGCGCGCTCAAGACGGCGTCGCATGAGAAGTCTTCCCCAACGATCCGGGCTGGCGTCGGCGAAGACGCCGAAGGTTTCACTGCCCTGCTGCGGGTGTTGCCGACCTGCGAAGAGCCCCAGCCTTGGATCGAGCTGCAGGTTGGTGCAAGCGCGGTCATCGAGCGCGAGCCTGTCGAACTCGAACTCGAATACTTCACGCCCAGCCCCGCGCCGAGCTCGCAGCACGCCAAGACGAAGCGGCGCAGACAGACCGTCCCAGTCGGCGTAGACCGCAATCGTTCGGTTGCCACTGCGCGTACCCGTGGCCATGGCGTCAGCCGCGTCGCTTCTTCGGGGCCGTCGTCGGCTCGATCAGGTCAGCGAGTACGCGGGAACTGGAGAAGCCACTGTCGCCCATCCACGCGCTCGCGTCGCCTGCCGGCTTCGCACGCGGGCGCACGGACGGTACGGGTGGGTCGACATGCCGCACGGCTTCGCCGCGCCCGGCGCGCTTCACAGGCTCGGGAGGGGTGCCCGTGGTCTTTCGGCCGCCCAGTTCGGCCTGCTGCGTGACCCCGGCCTTGCTCGATGCCACTGCCATGCGCCCCGCCGGCAACCTGGCGTCCTGCAACTCGCGGCCCAGAGGGTCCGCCTGCCCGAGCAGGTCGAGATCCCGCTCGATGCCGAGCACCTGCATGACGGCCAGGTAGGCGCCGATCGTGACGCCCGACCCGCCACGCTCCAGGCTCCGCAATGTCATCGGGGCCATGCCAGCCCGCTCTGCTACCTGCTTGGACGACAGTCGCCGGCGCCGGCGCGCCAGACGCAGTCGCTCGCCGAATCGATGCAAGTGATCCTCGGTCACTGGCAGCAGGGGTGAAGTCTTCTGGGCCATAGTGTGAATATTCTAGCTACAGTGATAGTTATTCGCCAGAATATCTTCACTATTTGCCACGCCACCGTTCTGGCGCGCCGTCTCACCGTTTGCCTGCGGGTTTCGGCGGCGACCGGCTTTCGGCCAACTCTGTGCCCATCATGTTTTCGCCGCAGGCGACCCCAAGACCGCGCTGCGCTTCGTGGCCCTGCCCGCGGAGACCTTCTGACCCGCGTTCGCTGCCACCGTCGGCTGTTCGTAACGCTTGGCCATCGCAGCCGGCCGGAGCCGAAGCTCCTCAAGATAGTCGGCCCATGCCTTCATCATGTGCCGCCGCTGCTCCATGAACTCCGCCCGATCGTAAGCAGCACCCAACGGGCCGCTCTTTTCATGGGCAAGCTGTGCCTCGATCACGTCCGGATGCACGTTCATCCGTTCGACCATGATGGTGCGGGCCATGGCCCGAAATCCATGCGGCGTCATCGTGTCGTTGTCGAAGCCCATCCGGCGAAGTGCGACTCGCACGGTGTTTTCGCTCATGGGTCGCTGATTGCTTATCAGCGACGGAAAAACGTAGCGCCCTTGACCCGTGAGCGGTTGCAAGTCCTTCAGGGCTGCGACAGCCTGCGGCGGCAGAGGCACACGGTGGGGACGTCCGTTCACCTTTTCCCGCTTGGTGCGCTTCATCTTGTCAGAGGGGATCGTCCACATCGCTTCGTCCAGATCGAGTTCACCCCACTCCATCTGTCGGATGTTGCCTGGCCGCTGAAAAAGGAATGCAGACAGCATCAGCGCTGTTCGTGTCGAAGGCTGCCCGTGGTAGCCCTCGATCGATCGCATCAAATCCCCGGCCTGGTTCGGCTCGAGAATCGCCGACATGTGCCTTGTCATAACCGGCTTCAGCGCGCCTCGAAGATCGGCTGCGGGGTTGCGTTCACATCGACCGGTCGAGACGCCGTAACGGAACACCTGGCCGCACGCCTCGAGCACTGAGTGAGGCAGTTCGCGTACGCCGCGGCTCTCGACCCGCCGCAGCGTCTGCAGCAGCATCGGGGCGCCGATCTGGGACAGGGTGAGCTTGCCCAGCCAGGGGAACACGTCTTTGCTCAGACGTTCCAGCCAACGCTTGGCATAGTGATCGCTCCACCCAGCCTTTTTGGTCGCGTGGAACTCGTGGGCGGTGACTTCGAACGTCGCGTTGACGTCGAACTGGGAACTGAGGCGCTCAACCCTGCGCTCGAGAACCGGATCGGCACCACGCTGCTGTTGCTTCCTCGCGTCATCCCGGGCGACTCGGGCCTCTTTCAGCCCGACGTCGGGATAGCTGCCAAGCGCAAGGCGCTTCTCTTTCCCGTTGAAGTAGTACTTCCAGAACCAGCGCTTCGATCCCGAGGGAACGACCTCCAGGTACAAGCCACCGGAGTCCGCGAGTCGGACACGCAGTTTGCCTGTCGGGCAGATCGCGTTTTTGCAGTGTGTTTGAGTGAGCATAGGGGAACAAACCTCCGAACGGACAGGGACACTGCCGTTCGTTCCCCTACATGTTCCCCTACATCCGCTGAGCTGCCGTGAGACGGCAGGAACTCTCCAGACACTAACGACCCCGTAAGTCGTTGATTTTGCGTGGCGTCTGGGTCTCTATGAGACCTTGTGAAGAGCAGGGATGGGGTGGCTGATGGGGCTCGAACCCACGACAACAG
>JARXKP010000022.1 GCA_030271615.1 Pseudomonadota bacterium | reverse complement strand
GCCGAGGCATCGAGAACGCCTCGGTGCTGGTTCAGCACCTCGGGCTGGTGCTGGCGATGTTCGGTGCGGTGGCCGCTGAAAGGCAGGGCCACCTCAGCACGCTTGGGAGCAGCTTCAGCCAGTGGGGAGGCGCCCGGGTTCAGTTGGCATCGCGGTCTTTCGCCCAGGGCAGTGCCTCCGTCATCTGCGGATTGCTGGCCTTTGCAAGCTGGCGCTTCGTCGCCAGCGAAATGGAGGCGGCTCAGGTCCTGGCCTACGGTGTGCCTGTCTGGTGGGTACAGGCCTCGATGCCCGCGGGTTTCGCGTTGCTCGGTGTGAAACTGGGTGCGCGCTGTGCTACCGCAGGGCCACGGACGGCGCTGTGCGCGCTGGCACTGCCGCTTGCGGGTTGGGCAGCAGCAGCCACGTTCGACGGCGGCTCGATACCGCTCTGGCCCGCCCTGACGTGGCTGCTGTGTGTGCTGCTGACAGGCGCACCGATCTTCGCGGTGCTGGGAGGACTGGCATTGGCGCTGTTCTGGAGCGACGGCTTGCCGCTGGCGTCCATCGCCTTGTCGCACTACCAGATCACGGTCAACCCGTCGTTGCCGGCGCTGCCGCTGTTCACGCTCGCGGGCCTGATCTTTGCGCGCACCGGAGCAGCACGGCGGCTGGGCACGCTTTTTCTCGCGCTGTTCGGCGGTGGTGCGCGGGGCACGGTCGTGGCGACTGCGGTCTTGTGCTCGGCATTCACCGCCGTCACGGGCGGGAGCGGCGTCACCATCCTCGCTTTGGGCGGCTTGCTGCTGCCGTTGCTGCGAGACGCCAACTACCCCGAACAGCGTGGCATCGGGCTGGTCACCAGCGCCAGCGCACTCGGCGTGCTGCTGGCACCCTCGGTGCCGCTGATCATGTACGCCGTCATTGCGCGCGTGCCGATCAAGGACATGCTGCTCGCGGGCCTGGTGCCAGCCGTCGTGATGGTGGCCTGCCTGCTGCTGATTGGCGGCTTCCTTCGGGGCGGTGTGACGCCCGGGTCTGCAACCGCGCCTGCACCGTCAGCGCCAATTCTGCGGGATGCCGCGACAGCTGCATGGGCTGCCAAGTGGGAAGTGATGGCACCTCTGGTGGCGATCGGCTCGCTGGTGGGAGGACTCGCCACCCCCACCGAAAGCGCGGCACTGACCGCCGCCTATGCCGTCATGACCCAGGCCGTGGCGCACCGCGAACTGGACCGGCGACTGCTGGGCAAATGTCTGGCCGAGTGCGCGCAGCTGATCGGCGGTGTGATGCTGATTCTCGGCATGGCCCTGGCCCTCACCAACTTCCTGGTCGACGCGGGCATTCCGGATCTCGCGGTGGAATGGGTCCAGAGCGTCATACCGAATCGGTACGCCTTCATGCTGGCACTCTGCCTCTTCCTCTTCGCGGCGGCGGCGTTGATGGAGATCTTCGCCGCCATCGTCGTGCTGGTACCGCTGCTGCTGCCGCTGGCGCTCAGCTACGGGATCGACCCGGTGCATTTCGGGATCATCTTTCTGGCGGCGATGGAAGTGGGCTTCCTGTGTCCCCCGGCGGGCATGAACCTGTACTTCGCCTCGGCCATGTTCGGCAAGTCGATCCGCTATGTGGCTGCCTCGGTGATGCCTGCGATGCTCGCGATCTTCATCGGAACCATGCTCATCGCCTGGATTCCCGTCCTCGCCACGGGTCTCCCGAGGTTGTTATCCGCACGCTGATCGGCAACGTTTCCGCCACGAAGGCCGAGAAGCTGCAATGCAGCGCAGGTCAATACGCATGCCGCTCGAAGAAGGCCACGCGGACCGTTCGCATGATGATCTGCAGGTCGAGTGCGATCGACCAGTTGCGCAGGTATTCCAGGTCGTATTCGACGCGGGCCTGCATCTTTTCGAGGGTGTCGGTCTCACCCCGGTAGCCATTGACCTGCGCCCAACCGGTGACACCCGGCTTGACCTTGTGTCGCACCATGTAGGCCTTGATGAGCCGGCGGTACTCCTCGTTGTGCGCCACCGCATGCGGGCGCGGCCCGACGATGCTCATGCGGCCCTGCAGCACGTTCACGAACTGCGGCAGCTCATCCAGCGACGTGCGACGAATGAACGCGCCGAAGGGCGTCAGGCGTGCATCGTTGCGGGTCGCCTGCTTCACCACCGATCCGTTGTCCTGAGTGGTCATCGAGCGAAACTTGTAGACGATGATTTCGTCGCCGTCGAGGCCGTTGCGGCGCTGCTTGAAGACGACCGGTCCCGGCGAACTGAGCTTCACGCCGATCGCCAGCACCAGCAGCAGCGGTGAGGTGACGATCAGGATGATCGATGAGAGCACCACGTCGCTGATGCGCTTGACCAGTTGATTGGTGCCGGTGAACGGGGTTTCGCAGATGCCGACGACGGGCACGCCGTTCATGTCCTGCAGGCGCCCCTGGATGATGCTGATGCCGAACACATCGGGCACGAAGAACAGCGATGCGGTGGTGCCCTGCAACCGCTCCAGCAATTCGACGATGCGCGGCTGCGAGCCCAGCGGCAGAGTAATGAACACTTCGCGCACCGCCCGCTCGCGCACGAAGGTGGCCACATCGTTCAAGCCACCGAGACGGTTCAACGCGGCTTTCTCGTGCAACCGCTTGTCCGCCCGGTCGTCGAAATACCCCAGGAAATCGATGCTGCGGTCGTCGATGCCGTCGAGGGCTCGTGAGACCTTCACCCCCAGAGCGCCGCCGCCGATCACGATCGCGGTACGTCGCGTGTCCGGTCTCGACGAATGGCGCTGCAGCAGTTTCTTGCCGATCCACACCGCGAGAATCTGCAACGGCGTCGTCGCGACGGCCCAGATGATCAGCGCCTGTTCATCGAAGAATTCGAAGCTGCGGGTGGCGGACCCGCAGAACATCAACAGCCCCAGCAAGGTCAGCCAGCTGATCAGGATGTCGACACTGGCGTCGAAAAAATTGTCCCGGAAGCGATTGCGCCCGGGAAACGTCAGCGCGAACACCAGCAGGCAGAGCGTGAGTTCCGGCCGGGTGAGTCGTTGCTCGATCCACCAGTTGGCGAACAGGAAAGTTCCGACCGTCAGTGACGGCTCCAGGAACGCCGCCACCAGCGATGTCACCGACTGCGGTGCGCTGTAGAAGGTTCTCTTGTAGCTGCGGTCTTCAAACATGGAAGTCGGGGCGCTGTGGACGGTGGCACCCGTCACGGGCTGACACGTTGCCGCTCACCACCGGTCAAGCGACGCCCCCCGGCTCCCGCACTCCGGACGATTGCTGCCGAATCGCATGACGGCACGCGAGACGGGCAGGCAATCGCGCGGGTCCGGATGGGCATTCGGAGCTCATCACACGCCGATCACTCATGGAATTCGAAGGTGGCGAATCCCGCCGTCTTCAGCAGGCAATCGCGGCGCGCCGATTCGTAGTCCGAAGCGACCATTTCCCGGATCAGCGACTTCAGGTCGGTGGTCGGCGTCCAGCCGAGTTTGCGTTTGGCCTTCGACGGGTCGCCGAGCAAGGTCTCCACTTCCGTGGGCCGGTAATAGCGCGGGTCGACCCGCACCACCACGTCGCCGACATGGCACCGAGGCATCACGCCGTTCGGCGTTTCCTCGATGCGCGCCACCTTGCCGATCTCCTCACACCCGCGTCCGGAAAATTCGAGGGTCACGCCCAGCTCGGCAGCGGCGTATTCGGCGAACTGACGCACGCTGTGCTGCACGCCGGTGGCGATGACGAAGTCCTCGGGCTCGTTCTGCTGCAGCATCAGCCACTGCATCTCGACGAAGTCCCTGGCGTGGCCCCAGTCGCGCAGCGCATCCAGGTTGCCGAGATACACGCAGTCCTGCAGGCCCAGCGCGATGCGCGCCATCGCGCGGGTGATCTTGCGGGTCACGAAGGTCTCGCCACGCAGCGGGCTCTCGTGATTGAACAGCACGCCGTTGCAGGCGTACATGCCGTAGGCCTCGCGGTAGTTCACGGTGATCCAGTAGGCGTACAACTTGGCCACCGCATACGGACTGCGCGGGTAGAACGGCGTGCTCTCCTTCTGCGGGGTTTCCTGCACCAGACCGTACAGCTCGCTGGTGCTGGCTTGATAGAAGCGTGTCTTCTTCTCGAGACCCAGCAGGCGCAGGGCCTCCAGGATGCGCAGCGTTCCGACGCCGTCGGCATCGGCCGTGTATTCGGGCATTTCGAACGACACACCGACGTGGCTCATCGCGGCCAGGTTGTAGATCTCGTCGGGCTGAACCTGCTGGATGATCCGCGTCAGGTTGGTGCTGTCGGTCAGGTCGCCGTAGTGCAGGACGAAGCGCTGGTGATCGACGTGCGGGTCCTGGTACAGGTGATCGATGCGATCGGTGTTGAACGACGACGAGCGCCGCTTGATGCCGTGCACCTCGTAACCCTTGCCCAGCAGCAACTCGCTGAGGTAGGCGCCGTCCTGCCCGGTCACGCCGGAGATCAGCGCGCGCTTCGGGGCCTTCGGCACCGCACCGCCAGTGGTCCCCGCGAGGTCTTGATTGGTCATCACGCTGTCTGATTCATGTCGTTTCATGGCGACCCACGTTAGGGAAGTTTTGTGACGGCCGTGTGTTGGCCCGCCTCGCGATCCACTGTGATGTGGCTGTCACATGCCGCTGATAAGGTCAGAAATCGTCCTGTTATCCCCCTTCGTTTCACGATGTCCTGGTGTCCCAGTCAGCTTCACAAATTGTTCGTTGCGCCCGCGAAATGGCGACGATGGGCGGGTGTCTGCGGGGTCGCCCTGTCGCTGCAAGGCGCATGCATGGCATCGCCCGGTGAGCGCATCTACCTGATCGAAAACGACGCCGACGTGATCCACCTGTCGGACCGCGCTCAGGGGCCTGACGCGCGGCTGCTGATCGAGGTCGTGGCCGACGTGCCGCGGGTGCCCGCCCCGGGATTTGTGCCATCGACCGCAGCCGTCAGCGCCCGTCGCTCGCAGCACGCGGCGCAGGCGCCCGCGTCAGACCTGCCACTGGCCGGCATCGTCAGGCAAGCGGCCATCCGCAACAGCCTCGAGCCCGAGTTGCTGCACGCGATGATTGCCATCGAGTCGGGCGGTGCCGCCCGTGCGGTGTCGCCCCGCGGGGCGCAGGGTCTGATGCAGCTGATGCCCGCCACCGCCCGCGACTACGGCGTGAGCGATCCGTTCGACCCGAGGCAGAACATCGGCGCCGGTGCACGGCACCTTCGTCGCCTGCTCGACCGCTTCGGCCAGGACAAGACCCTCGCCCTCGCCGCCTACAACGCGGGCCCCGAGGCCGTTGCCAGACACCACGGACAGATTCCGCCCAACGCAGAAACGATGGCCTACGTGCCACGCGTGCTGCAGCGCTTCGCCGCGCTGCAACAGGAGTCGCAGCCCGCGATTCCGGGAATGCGCGCATTCCCCTGACCTCCTATCGAAGACACCGGAATCCAACCATGAAACTCACCTACGCACGCAGCGCCGTCGCTCTCTCCCTCGCAGTCATCGGGCTCTCGGGCTGCGGCGGTGGGAGCGGCAGTGGCAGCAGCAACTCGGGCGGCGGCACGACGACGTACCCCGCATCCGGCGCCTACGGCTGGGTCCTCAAAGCCTCAGGCCCAACCGATGCGCCAAACAAGAAGGGGCTCTCGCTGGTGCACCCGAGCAAGACGGACACCGAATACATCATCGAAAGCGCGAGCCTGAACGTCACCGATGCACGCCTGTTGTCCAGCGGATCGGTCGACACGGGCGCTCTGCGCGCGAGCTCGGTGCAGCCGTATTCGCTGGTGTACATCGTGGGAGGCGATGTGCGCGCCGTCTCAATGCAGGCTAATGGTGCAAAGCCACTGCCAAAACGACAGCCTACGGGGACTTCATCAGCCTGTCGCTTTCTCATTTCGGCCAACGATTACGCGATACCGCTGAATTCGCGCTACATCATCTCGACCACCGGCGTCGACGGGGAGTGCAACACGAGCGACGACGCGCGGGCCGAAGTGCGCTTGAGTTCAGACGGGACTCCTACAGTAACTGTACTTACGGGCGACGCGCCGCTCGATGCGGTGCGCGACCCGGCGACGCTGGCCCCGCGAGGCTGGATCTATCCGCGCAACGTCGTGCTGTGGAACACCAGCCCGGCCACCACCGTCGAGGTCCGCGCCAGCGCTGTGGCGGCCATCTCCAGCGTGGTCGCCAGCACGTACAAACAGGCCCTGGTGGAAGACGGCACGCGGCTCGGCGTGATCAATTTTTCCGGCGGCAGCACGTTCACCGAGACACCGCTCGATGCGGTCACCACGGCGGGCTCCGGCTGGCAGTCCATCGGCTATGACGCCGACAGCTTCTACGTCTATCGGAACTCGGACAACACCTTCGACGCCACGTCCACCGTGCTGCGCATCACCCGCACCAATCCGGTGGCCACGGTGGTCACCTCGGGGAGCGGCTCGATCGCCCTGGCCAGCCTCGGCAGCAACGTGATCTACCTGACCGTGCTCAGGCAGGCCGACAACCGCCTGATCCGCGTCAACAAGACCGGCGGCACGCCGACCGAAACGGTGACCGCAAAGACCATCTTCACATCGGTTCAGACCAGCGCGAGCGGCGTGCATCTGCTGTGGCGCGTCACCAACGTGGGCACCGCCGCGGCCGCCTACACGATCGAGCTCGTCAACGAAAGCAGCAGCACCCCACTGCTGACCCGCACCGGCGGCTGGCCAATTAACATGGCCGACGCCAGCACCCAGAACTTCAACAGCAGCGAAAGCCGCAACCGGTTCATCTTTGCCAGCGGCTTCACTGCGGCGCAAACTTTCACCGGTGCTTCGCTGGAAACCTATGACGCGGCCACGACCACGTCGAGAGTTCTGGGCGCCCTTCCAAGCTCGGCCGACTTCGGCACCGATCCCAGTTTCGCCTTGGCGATCGGCGGGCCGAGCGGCGCAGGCGTCGCCTTCGCAGCCCGATCGAGCGGAGGCAGCATCCAGCAGACCGGCGCCAGGGTGTACTCGTTCGACCTCGGAACGGCCAACAGCCTGAAGGCCACGTCGAAGAGCGAATGAGACATCACGCATCGATCTCCGAGGCCTGGAGGCAGCAACGACTCGTGGTTCAACTGGTCGCGCCCGGGACCGGTGGGGTGCGGGACTATCTCGAGTGCCTGCAAAGACAGTGGCAATCCATGGGAATCACCAGCCATGTGATTGCACTGTCGCCGGGGGATGCACGACAGCAGTCATTGGGCGATCGCCTTCAAGTACTCGTCGAGGCACACCGTCAACCGTGCTCGCTGGTTCTGCATTTTTCCGGCTACGGCTTCGAGCAGCGTGGACTGTGCTTCTGGCTGGTGCGGGAAATCGAGAACGCCCGCAAGCTGTTGGGCGAGAACTTGCGGCTGGTCACGATGTTTCACGAACTTTTTGCGTCCGGCCCACCCTGGGGATCCGCCTTCTGGTTGTCGCGGGTCCAGGCGTCGATTGCATCTCGCATCGCACGCGCAAGCGATGGCCTGTGGACCAACACCGAGCTGCACGGTCACTGGCTGCGCAAACAGGTCGGTGAGGAGGTGCCGATTCAGGTTCAGCCGGTGTTTTCCACCGTCGGGGAACCCGACGCGGTCCCGGACACCAACGTCAGAGCACCGCGCGTCGCAGTGTTTGGATCGCAATCGACTCGCCATCGCGCGCTGGCGAGGCTGCCGCCTCTGGCTGCCCACCTGCGCAGTGCAGGCATCACGGAAGTGGTGGAGGTCGGTTCAGGCGCTGCATACCCCTGGCACGAGAGATCCTTGAAGATGCGGTTCCTCGGGCGGCTGGAAACAAGTGAACTGCGGTCCGTGCTCGAGAGCTCGGCGTACGGGTTGCTCGACTATCCGCCCCAGTACCTCGGCAAGTCGACCGTTTTTGCGGCCTACGCAGCCCACGGTTGCGTGTCACTGAATACCGCAGACACGGCCCGTGACACGGACGGTCTGAAGCAAGGTCTTCACTTTGTGATGCTCAAATCCGAACCGTCGATCCCGAAGGATTTCCTTGCCCGCCGAGCCGTGGCGGACGCTGGACGAGCGTGGTATTCCAGGCACTCACTTGCTCTTCAGGCGCAGACATTCGCCGAATCCTGCGGAGTCACGAACATCGCGTGTGTGGACCATGCCTGAAAGCAGACGCCGAGCCCTGATCTGCGGCGTCAGCGGGCAGGACGGTTCCTACCTGGCACGCTGGCTGCTGGACCTCGGCTACGAAGTCTGGGGAACGTCTCGCGATGCAGACGGTTCCACCTTCGGTAATCTGCAGCGGCTCGGCATACGCCATCGCGTGCAAGCACTCTCGATGGTTCCCGAAGATTTTCGCAGCGTGTACGTTGCATTGCGGGCGTCGCTGCCCGACGAGGTGTATTACCTTGCCGGCCAGTCTTCCGTGGGGCTGTCTTTCGAACTGCCCGCTGAAACGCTGCAGAGCGTTGTCCTTGGAACGCTCAACATGCTCGAGGCATGCCGCCTGACGGATCGTCCAGTCCGTCTTTATCACGCGGGTTCCAGCGAATGTTTCGGCGACACCGGTGGCGAAGCAGCGAACGAGCAAACCCCATTCCGCCCGCGCAGCCCCTATGCCGTGGCCAAAGCGTCTGCCTTCTGGCTGGTGCAGAACTACCGCGAAGCCTATGGCCTGCATGCCTGCAGCGGCATCCTGTTCAACCACGAGTCGCCGCTGCGGCCCAAGCGCTTCGTCACTCAAAAAATCATTTCGACCGCCTGCCGAATTGCCGATGGTTCACCTGAGCGACTGCAATTGGGTCGGCTCGATATCGCCCGCGACTGGGGCTGGGCGCCAGAGTACGTGGTTGCGATGCACCGGATGCTGCAGCCGTCGGCTCCGCAGGACCTGGTGATTGCAACCGGTCAAACCCACACGCTGGAAGAATTTGTCGAGGCGACATTCCGTCTTCTGGGAATGAACTGGCGAGACCACGTTGATCAGAGCGTCGCCCTGGCCCGACCGAACGAACTGTCGGTCAGCCGTGCGGATCCGTCGTTGGCTGAAAGCGTGCTCGGATGGCGAGCCGAACTGGCCATGCATGATGTCGTTTCGATGATGGTCAACGCCATGGAATCAACAGCCATCGCTTCATGACGATCGGCTGCACCTCATGCAGTCCCGTCCGACCCCGAAACACCTGAACCGGACCAGTCCGGACGGGCCAGTCTCGACGATCGTTCGCTGTTCGACCTGTCTTGTTCAAGACATAGACTGGTATCAGTGTGTATGAGATGTTTCTTTTCGAATCGATACCCGTCATTCGCAACCAATGAACGATGCGCTAAGAATTTCTGTCCGACGAGATGACTTGAATGCCCTGCCGCCGGGCAATGCACTGCCTTCAGCGCAAGTCGCGCCGGGCTATCGCACTGACGTCGATGGCCTGCGAGGCATCGCTGTTCTGTCACTTCTTGCGGTTCATCTGTTCCCGCAGTTGAGCCGGGGCGGAGGCTTGGTCGGTGTCGACATTTTTTTTGTCGTGTCGGGTTTTCTCATCTCGAACACCCTGTTCCGTGCGCACAACGCAGGTCAGTTCAACCTGGCTGATTTCTACGGGCATCGCATCGAGCGAGTCGTACCGTCGCTTTGCGTCGTTCTCTTGTCGTGCCTTGTATTCAGCTTCCTGTTTGCACCCCCAAACGAGCTGCGCCAGATCGGCAAGCACGTGGTCGCAGCGGTTCTGTTCATCTCTAATTTCGCCATGTGGCGGGAAGTGGGATCTGCGGGCTTGAGTTCAGCAGGGACGCCGCTTTTCCATTTGTGGGCACTTGCGTTCGAGGTGCAGTTCTACCTTCTGTGGCCGATCGCCGTGACTTGCCTCGTCGGCTGCGAGCGCCGGACGATGGCAGTGATCGGTGGCCTTCTGGCACTCTCATTCTTGTTGAACCTGGCCTTTGTCGACAGCAATCCCAATGCGACCTTCCTGCTTCCACCCACGCGCCTGTGGGAGCTGATGGTCGGCGCCATGCTCGCCTGCCTGAGCGATCCCGTCCGGTGCGGACCCATGGCCTGGCTGCGCACGACCCTGGCCATGGGTGTTCATCCGTGGTATCCGGAATTCTTTGCGTGGGCCGGAGTGGCGATGTTGTCAGGCGCCGTACTTCTGATCGACAACACCCAACAGTTTCCCGGATGGTGGGCCCTGCTGCCGACCGTCGGCACCTTCGCGCTGCTGGCCGCCGGGCCACAGGCATCGGTCAATCGACTCGTCTTGTCGCACCCGATACTTCGCTTCTACGGCGTGATCAGTTATCCGCTTTACCTGTGGCATTGGCCTTTGCTGTCGTTCCCGGTTTCGTTGGGAATGCCTCTCACCAACGAGCTGCGAGTCATCATCCTCATTTCAAGCGTGGTTCTGGCGGCGCTCACGCATGAGCTCTTCGAAAAGCCGGTCCGGTCCAGCTCACCGCGCGCGGGTTGGTCGTTGGTCATGGTCGCAGCCTTGCTTTTCACCGGACTTTGCGGGTGGGCGGTCTTGGCGACAGGCGGTCTCGCGAACACCTACCCCGACAGCATGCGAATCGGGGGACGGTAGTCCGAGGGTGATCGTTGTCTTCAGCATCGATCCGCGTGCTTGCGAACCGCGTCTGCGAGGATCGATGCCAACAGCGCATTGCCGTCCCGAGTCGGGTGGATTCCATCTTTGTACATCGCGGCCGTCCACTGCGGATAGCTCGCAACATCGATGAGCACGAGGCCGTGTTTCGCGACGAGACGCTCCAAGAGCGGTCGATCCGCCAACCACTCCAGCCCGCTGCGCGCGGTCGCCAGTTGCTGCTGATCAGGGTATAGAAAGATCACGCCGGCAGGTCGTCGACCACTGGCCTCCACCAGTCTCTTCAGCATCAGGTCGAACTGATCGTAGTTCTGTGCGGCGTCGTCAGGATCGCGCAGTTCGAACCTGGGAGTCGACGGGAACCGCCGATCCAAGGCCTTTCTCACCACATAACCCGTGGCCCAGGTGGGTCGCTGGGTGGGATGTGCCGTCTCGCGAGACCACATGTTCACGCCGCCCATCTGGTGCGCCATGTACTCCCACACGAAGAAATCGGCGCCGGCCACGACATCGGAATGACGCTCGAGAAAGCGGTATTCATTGACCGTGGTCCATCCCCCGGCTGCGACGGGCCACAGGGCGCACGAGGAAGGCAGATGTGACTGAATCCGAGGGGCGATCTTGTCTTTCTGGTCGTATGGATTGCCGCCCAGGACAATGCTGTTGCCGATCAGCAGTACATCGGTGCGATCAGTCGCCTTCCAGGGCTCGGCAACGCCCATTCCGAGGTCGTTGAAGACCCAATCGTTCTGACGAATGAATCGGCCGGATTGATTTGGCCCCGGTGCGTACCCGAAATAGTCGTCACGCAGATAGACCGGGAATTCGATCAACCCACCCATGCGCATGCCGAGCTCGGTCAGTGCAAGCAGCGCAACGAAGCCGGCCAGCACAAGGCGCAGGCGTGGCTTGCCCGGCGGCGAGGCCGTGCATTCCGTTTGATCGAGTTGGTGCTTCAATTTCCGCGTGCCCGTGTTGCAGACGACGGGGTCCAGCCATTCGCCATGCAACCGCCACGAATCGGCTTGACCCACGCGTCAAGCCATGCCAGCGCCATCACTGTGCATCCGACAGTCGTGTCCGAACAGAATGCCGCCTTGATTGCGGATTGCCAGAAGCCGGCCTTCCGATTCTGCCGCTGAGGCCGAAGCGATTTCTGGTGATTCGCTGCCTCTCATCAGGTGGGCGCCTTCGCCCGATCGGTTGGCAACGCCATTGAAAGCACCGATTGATAGATCGTCAAATACGACTCGATCGCTCGTTGCGGATCAAATTGACGAGCCCACTCGACGCCTGCGCGAGCCGCAGCATCCCTCTCGGCGGCGGGACGATCGAGCACGCCGCAAAGGACGTCGACTCCATGATCTGCCCATGCCGAAATCCCTTCACCGGCCAACAGCAGGGGAAGGTAGTGGGCATGCGGACCACCGACCTCGTTCATCGGGGCCTCGCCGGTCGTGATCACCGGGCAGCCACAGGCCAGGCCTTCGGCAATGGGCCAGCCGAATCCCTCGGCGAGACTGGGGAAGATCAAGGCAGCCGCCAGCGAGTACAGCGCCTCGATCGCGTCGGTATCGAGCTTCTGGAAGAAGCGCACCGTGCCCTGCTGGGGCAGGTCATCGATCACCGCCTGCAGCGACGCCGAGGGCGACGGGCTCACCATCCACAGCGGCAGCACCGGCTGACCGGCGGCGACCCGCCTTGCCACGTAGTGCGCGTACAGGTGCAGCACCCCGGTCGGATTCTTGTACCACTGACCGCCACCGATGTGCAGCAGGAATCCGGCCGGTGCCGGCAGCCCGGTCCGCTGAAGATTGGCGCGTGCCACGTCGGTGGACTGGCGCCGGTACGGATGATTCAGGCCGTTGTAGACCACCTCGGAGGTGAGGGGTTGCACGCCGCCGAACAGCTGCAGGTCCGCGCGCGACTTCTGCGATACCGAAATGAAATGCCGCGCATGACGGAAGCCGGCACGGATGTAGCGCTGGTAGATGCGCCCGGTCCACGAGGTCGGGTTCTCGGGCACATCGCCCAGTGCCGATCGCAGCGCCAGCAGGTCGTGGCAGTGAACGACATGCGGGCGCCGGGCCACCAGTGGCATCCACGGCCCGAGCGCCTGATCGCAGAACACATACAGCGTGTGCGCCGGATCGGCGGCAATCCGGCGACGCATGCGCCAGGGAAACACGATGTACTGATCGACATAGCCCGCCCACTTGGCCGCGCGACCGTGGATGTGCTGACGCAGCACCGCCTCGGGCTGGCGCAGTTCGACCGTGTGTCCCTGACGCTGGTAGGCGCGCACCAGCATCCGCGCAAAGTGTTGATGGCTCTGCGAACCGAGAAAATTCGGATGGGTGAAGAGGACCAGGTTCATGTCGAGGCTTGTGAGTTCACTGTCATGCGTTTCTCGCGGCTGCGGCTGTACGAATCGAGCGAGAGATAGAGCACCGCAGACGTCGTCAACATGGCGCCGACCACCGAGAGTGCGTTGCCGATGCCGAGACGATGGCAAATGATTGCGACAGGAATGTGGGTCAGGTAGAGCGGGTAGGAGGAATCACCCAAGAAAGCCATCCACGATGAACGCCTCCCCTTGGTTTCACGCGGTGTGACCGCTTGACGCAGGCACCACCACACCACCACCAGCGTGGCGGATCGCATCAAGAACTCGGGCGCGTCGACCATCCAGTAGGCATCCACCGCGTGATGCTTCAGGCGGTATCCGAACTGAATCAACGCCGCCAGAAGAATGTGGCCGCTGAGCGCACATGCGATCCACCGAAGCACCTGCTGTTCAGCACCTGGCGAGTTGGCCAACAGGAATCCCAGCAGCCACGGAAACGACAGCGTCAACAGGTTCAGGCCGAAGCCTTGCCATGCGTAGTAGGGCCAGTGGAATAGCGTCCTTCCGCAAGTGTCGATCACGTATACGACGAGCGAGCCGAGGACCAGCATCAGGATTCGGGATCGACTCAACTTGGCCAGAACGGGAGTCAGCGCATACAGCCAGACCTCGAGTGACAGGCTCCAGGCGGGCCACACGTAAGAGGTCGTCGTAAAAATTTGATTGAGGAAGAGCAGGTTCAGCGCCAGCACAGCAAGGAAGGGCAACGTTGCCTCGGCTGGGTTCGCGAAATAAGTCAACAGCATGGCGGCCAGGTAGACGGGGTACACGCGGCAAGCTCGCCGCAGGTGGAACCCTGCAGGCGCCTTCCGGAAGGACACACCGATCGAATAGCCGCTGACCAGAAGAAACCCCAAGACAGCCTCGAAGGCACCGAGGCGGGGAATCCAAGCCAGAGGACCCAAGGACGTGTACTCGGCCAGATGATTGACGGCAACAATGAGGGCCAGGACGAAGCGCAGAAGGGCCAACAAACTCCATCGATCCACGACGGACGCGCTCAGGGCAGGGGCAGAGGCAATTGCCGGTTTCATGACCGTACAACCTATTGGTCAATGCTGCCGCTTGGCAGCGGAGCAACGTACGTAGAAGCCTTCAAGTGCCTGTGCCGCGGTATCCCATCGAAGCGCTTGGACACGCTGATAGCCGCCCATTGAAACGCGCCGTCTGAGTGCATCGCTTTCCAGCAAGGGCGTCACCGCAGCCACCACATCCTGCGCCGTGAAACCAGCCTGCAGCATGACTTCCTGTCGGTCCTGGAGGTCCGCCGCGAATCCAGTGCGGGTGGCGACGACGGCGCAGCCGCATGCCATGGCTTCGGCAGTAACAAGGCCGAAGCTGTCGGAATAGGACGGCATCAGCAGAATGGAGATCGACCGGTACCACTGCATCAGTTCGGGCTTCGTCGCGATGAAGGGGCTCACATGGATGCGTTCGCAGATCTGCGGTTCGAAGACCGAGAACTTGTCGAAATCGTCGCCAACGCCCACCAGTTGAAGCGTCACACCCGGGTGCACCTTGAGCAACTGGTTGACGGCGTCGGTCAGCATGTCGGTGCCCTTGGTTCGAAGCCACGCACCGCAGTAGCCGAGGGTCGTTGGCCGTGCACCGTCGACGCGCTGATCCAAAAAGACATCGGGAAGCGGCGTTTCGATGGACAGCAGCCGGTCGCCAGGCTGGTACTTCATCTCGGCCGCGTGGCGATGCTGGTGACGACTGACCAGGACCAGCGCGTCGACCTTCTTGAATGCCTGCGCCAGCAGGGAACTGGCGCGGAACTGATACCAACGCCGCGGGGCGCCCGAATGCGTGTCGGTACCGCTGTTGCGCGTCAATTCAAGTTGCTGAAGCGTCTCCAACCCGTTGGAATGGTGAACCAGCACACAACGGGTTCCGAGCCATCGCAGCAGCAGCACGAGCAACCAGGACTCTGCCCCGTAGAACTCGACCAAGTCGAACGACGAGAAGAACCGTCTGCGCATGCCAAACAGGGCCATGCCCAGCGCAAATCGCCAGCGCTTGGCGTGGCGAACACTGGGCAGCAATTCATACGCGTCGGGACCGACGCACTCGACGTCATGGCCAAGCCGGCGAAGGCCCTCGGCGTAGCCCATGATGACGTAGCCTGACCCCTGGGATTCCTTCAGGGGACAGTTGCTGACGGTCAGGATCTTCATCGCAGCGTGGACGATTCAAGCCCTGGAGAAAAACCGGCCGATGGCCGATGCCACCGCCAGTTCCACTTGCTTGAGCCGTCGGGTCACCGCGCTGTAAGGAGAAATCGGGTGCGCCACGCTGGACCAGAATGCCTTGTCGGCCAGGCGTGGGGGGAAGCCGCTCAAGCTCCAGCGCACGTAATTGATTCGCCAGGGCTTGACGTGTCCCAGCGCGTGAGGGATCAATGCCGAACCGGCCTTCAGTCCCATGGCCTCCTTGCCGATCACGCTCACGCGGATCTGGCTAGATTCGATGGCGACGTTCAGCCCGTCCTGGTCGGTGCGGTCAAAGCAATCGGCAAAGCCTGTGGAGCGGTATGCCGAATTGGCCGACAAGGCGAGACGCAGGGAACCGATCTCTTCGGCCATCAGGTCCATGGCCTGTTTCCAGCAGGTCAGGAAGGCTCGGTCTGCGCCGCGCACCCCGACAAAGCCGCCGTTGACGTATTCTGGCGCTCGAAACTTCAGGGCAACACCGCGCTTTGCGTAGTACTCCCGCCAGCCGACCCGGCGAGGGTGGTGCTCCGGCAACGGTGAATTCACATCTTCGCAAAGGGCCACTCCGCAGCTGACCCAGTCGAGAACATACGTCCAGGGGCAAATCACACAGATGTCGGGGTCGACATAGAAAAGTGCATCCGCATCGCGCACCGGTCCATCGAACAAGGCCAGCATGAAATCGGCCTTGTAGTTGGTCAGGTGATAGTCGGTCTCCAGTGGCAGGAAGACGATCGTCAACCCTGTATCGATCTGGAGAGAGCGTGCCAGGGGCCACGAATGAAGCGGGCTGGCGACGGCGCTCAGTGCCCAATCGGGCAATTCGCCGCGATAGCCCGCATAGAGCTGTCCGCGGAATCCGGCGCGATGCAGGGAATTGGCCAGGGCCGCCAGACCGTAGTGATAGTTGCCTTCGAAGAGCGTGCAAACAGCACTGTTCATTTCTGTCCTGACTGACGAATACCGGGGTCCGGCGTTGGAGGAATACGCCTGGCGAGCCGGGCGGCCTGCCGACGATTCAGGGGAACACGGCTTGTCCGTTCGATGACACGCAACGTCGTCATCGCATGCCTCCCAACGGCGATGCCGGCATCGATTTCAGGCGCAGGCTGACCAACCCGAAGGTGAGCACCCAAGCCACCGTCGCAACGGCGCTGTTCATCATGAAACTGCCGATGACGGTGGACACATCGAGCGTGCATGCCGCCCACGTCAGCGTGCCGATGCCCAGCGGGATCATCAGCAACGGAGAGACCAGCCAACCTTTCGCCGCACCCATCGCGTACAGCGCGCCGGACCATGAGGAGATCGCGGACGCGACGACCATCCACACCACCTCGTCCGTCAATCCGGCGTATCGCTTGCCGAGAATCCAGAGCAGCGCCGTCGGCAACACCCAGGCGACGCCGACCAGCGTCGCCGTGAGGATCGCGAAGAAGGCATTGAGCGCGACGAATCCGCTGATCAATTCGCGCCGTGTCGACGCGCGGGCGAAGTAAGGCTGAACGAGCGCACCGACAACGGCACCGATCACCGTGAAAAGCGCAGCCAGCCGTCCCAGGGCCCCGACTTCGGCAACGCGTTCGGCGCTGCCGAACACACCCACCAGCCAGATCGCGATCTGGCCGATGAAGCAGTAGTAAAGCGAATTGGGAGCCTGTCGAAGAATGAACGATTTCAGCGCGTGTGAATGCTCGTGCGTTGCTGATTCGGCGTGGCCACAATGCGCGACCAGATAGCGTCGAAGCAGCCACAGCATGACCGCCGCGGCAATCACATTCACGCCCACCGCGATCTGCGCGTCGAGAAGGATGGTTGCCGCCGCCAGCACCAGCAGCAGCTTTCCGAGGTTGACGCCAACCTCGAGCCACTGCTGCATGGACAAGTCGCCGCGCAACCGAACAACGGTCATGGCGAGCGCGTTGTGAACATTGAAAGCCGTGCAGGCGATCACCAGCAAAGAGAGCACCGCCACCTCACGCCATTCGAGCCCTTGCCTGAAGAACATCGCAGCGAACGCGGGGAGCAGAAGCAATGTCCCCGCGATCAGCAGTCGGCGCTGGATGGCGAAGGCGTCGCCCAACAAACCGCCCAATCGCTGCGGCTCGGCATGCAACGCCCCCCCCTGCGCGAGCACGGCTGTCGACAACCCGAGATCGAGCAGCACGTTGGCCAGGCCGACCATGCTCAGAGCCAGCGTGTAGTGGCCGTATTGCGCCTGATCCATGGACTGAACCAGCGCAATTCCCGATGCAAAACCGATGCCCTGAACCACCAGTTGGGTGGACGCGAACCCGCCCAATCTCGCCATGCGGCGGCGAGTCACCAGCGCGGCCATGCTCATGCCCGCTTCTCGTGCAGCTTCGCATCCACCAGCATGCGGAACCACAACACCTGGAAGAACGCGTAGAAGAAGCCCGGACGACCATCGAGGAAACCGCCCTGCAGCACATAGCGGTAGCAGAACAGCAGGATGGCGCGCAGGATCGGTGGCGCCTTGTAGTACTGCCCTTTGTAGAGACGTCGTCGCTCACGCGGATCGCCCGAAAGACGAGCCTTGATCTGCCCTGCTCCGTCGCTGTTCTCTCGCAACAGCTCGGCGGCTTCCATGTCGCTCCAGCGGTTGTGGCGCGCGGTCCACTCGGTCAGGCTGCCCACGTTCATGTCGTGCAGCACCCCTCCAAGCCGCACCCCCGGAAGCTCGGACACGAAGTGCTGGTCGTACAGGCGGTCTTCGCAGCGCGCGGTGCCGGTCTTGAACAAGCGCAGATGGAAGTTGTCGTTGCCGCCGAAACGCAGGGGCTGACCGAGAAAGTAGGTACGGCGCCTGAAGATGAACCCGCTGGCGCCGTTCGGGGCGGCCAGCACGCGCCGGATCTCTGCGATGGCGGTGTCGTCGAGCACCTCGTCGGCGTCAAGATGCAGCTGCCACTCGCTGCGCTGGCCAAATTCGTCGATCGCCCAGTTGCGTTGATCGGCGTAGTTCTTGAAGGGGCGATGAGCCAGCTGGCAGCCGAGCCGGGTCGCGATCGCCACGGTGTCGTCGCTGGAACCCGAGTCGACCACGAACACCGTGTCGCTGACCTGAAGCGCAGCACGCAGCGTGCGCTCGATGACGTTGGCCGAGTTGTACGTCAGCACGATCACGCCCAGGCCCTGACGCTGCGGCGTGGTCACCGAGGACACGGTCGCGCGTTCGCCCGATCGCGAATCGAGCGCAGGAGCAGCGGTCTTGTGCACCAGGTTCATCGCCGAGCCGTCAGGCTTCGAGCAACTTGCGGAAGTAGGCGATGGTTGGAGCCAGGCCATCCTCGAGCGATACCTTCGGCTCCCATCCGAGCTTGGCCTTCGCGATCGAGATGTCGGGGCATCGCTGCTTGGGATCGTCGCTCGGCAGCGGCCTGAACACCAGTCGCGAGCGGCTCTGGGTCATGCGCAGGATGGTCTCGGCCAGCTGCAGCATCGTGTACTCGCCCGGGTTGCCGATGTTCACCGGACCGGTCAGCGTCGCATCGCTCGCCATCATGCGAACGATCACCTCGACCAGGTCGTCGACGTAGCAGAAGCTGCGCGTCTGCTGGCCGCTGCCGAAGATGGTGATGTCTTCACCGCGCAGCGCCTGCACGATGAAATTCGACACCACGCGCCCGTCGTTCGGGTGCATGCGCGGACCGTAGGTGTTGAAGATGCGGACCACCTTGATTTCAAGAGCGTGCTGGCGGTGGTAATCGAAGAACAATGTCTCGGCGCAGCGCTTGCCTTCGTCGTAGCAGGCGCGGATGCCGATCGGGTTGACGTTGCCCCAGTAATCCTCGGTCTGCGGGTGCACCGCCGGATCGCCATACACCTCGCTGGTGGACGCCTGCAGGATGCGCGCGCCGACCCGCTTGGCCAGGCCGAGCATGTTGATCGCGCCGTGAACGCTGGTCTTGGTCGTCTGCACCGGGTCGTGCTGGTAGTGCACCGGCGACGCAGGACAGGCGAGGTTGTAGATCTGGCCGATTTCGACGTAGACCGGGAAGGTCACGTCGTGCCGCTGGAACTCGAAGTAGTCGGACGACAGCAGGTGCCGGATGTTGTTGCGGCTGCCGGTGAACAGGTTGTCCAGGCAAAGCACATCGCGCTTGTCGGCGACCAGGCGGTCGCAGAGGTGAGAGCCCAGAAAACCGGCGCCGCCGGTCACCATCACTGTGTCGTTCATTGATGCGCTTTCGTCAAACGGGAAAGTGGTGAGTGCGACGTTCAACAACGCTCATTGACCGTGCAGGTGGGGAAGCATCGACGGTACTCGAGGCGCTCACGTGACGAGCCGCCCGAAGCCCATGCGTCGCTTCGAAGCCGCGAACGCAACGCCGTTCCGTTCACGACCCGCAGACAAGGCTTCGCGCGATGCCGCGATGCACAGGCCGGTGAAGAGCCAGCCGTAGACGTTGATGGTTCCGTTGCCGGTGATCTGACCGAAGAGAAGCTGGTAGCTCGCATAGGCGAACAACAGGATCGGCAGCGGGTCAGGCGCTCGCCGTGAGGCCAACCAGACGCGCTGGCCCAGCCAGATCGTCAGTGCGATGCGCATGACGATGTAGCAAATGCCGAACACGGGTCCGAGGTCGACCATCTGGCGAGAGAAATCTGCTTCGGCGAGCCAGCCCACTTTGATCCCATCGACCTCGGCCCCGAGAATGGTGCTTGCGTTGCCCCCGTAGCCGATCCCGTAGCCGAGGACGGGTACGAAATCGATGAATCGCACGAAATCCACCAAGCCCAGGAGTGCACGACCCAACACGCCGCCTTCGATGGTTGCCTCGGTACCCGCCGCCGCATTCCAGCGGGTCATGAATGTTTCAAAACCCACAGGAAAAACGATGGGGTACAGAACGATCAATGCAGCACCGAGCGACAGCGGCAACACGAGTGCCTTGGTCCTGAGGGCCGCGCTTCGTCCGACAAACCCGATGCCCATGGCAAACAGCCCGATCACACCGCAGAGCAGCATCGCACCGCGGCTGCCACTCAGCGCCAAGCAGGTCAGCACGCCGCCCGCCGTCACCGTCAGGAACACCAGACCAACCTGACGCTTCGGAACCAGCAGCATGGCCAATACAAACGCAAATGCGCTGGCAATGAACTGCTGCTGTCCGCCAGGCGATGTGAATGTCCCGGCCGTCCGAATGCGCTCGACCGTGATGCCGACGCTCTTGAACTGCAGCTCCTTTTCTTCCGCCACGCCTACGTTGATGGGGGCGTTCGGCGGTGAAGAAAACTGAGCGACCACAAGAACGGCAATCGGCACCGCAACCAGCAGCGTGACACGGGCGAAAAGTCGCAGGTCCTCGCGGCGAAACTGCGCGCCGACAAGAAACGCCAGCGGAACGTAGAAG
Organism: Pseudomonadota bacterium; assembly: GCA_030271615.1. Classification (GTDB taxonomy): domain Bacteria; phylum Pseudomonadota; class Gammaproteobacteria; order Burkholderiales; family Burkholderiaceae_C; genus PBB1. The sequence goes on along the minus strand of JARXKP010000022.1, from coordinate 1,119 downwards.
AAGTAACTGCGCCACCCGTAAATGCCCAGAAGCAATCGGGTGTTGTCCATTCCGAACACGGCCACCTGCAGGATGAACAGCAGGACTCCGAACACGCACATGAACAGACTCAGCGTGAAGAACCCCTGGTTGCGCGGCCACATGCCGAACCGCGTCGCGAGGATGTACGCATAGATCAGGAACGGGTCGCGGATGAAGAAGATGTACTGACCGAACTGCGGCGCGATGTACTTGCGGATCGCCCCTTCGAAAATGGCGAGCAGGTAGATCAGCAGCACGGTCCAGACCAGCCGCTTGCGAGCGCGTTCGCGTGCCGAGTCGGGCAAAGCAACGCTGCCGACGTGCACGGGGACGGCCGATGCCGTCACCCGGTCAGACAACGCTCTCGGCGCTCTGCGTGGGGTTCGTGCGGCAAGCATCGTTGATGATCTGAAGGTAGTCCCTCGCCACGCGGTCGCGGGTGTGGCGTTCGAGATGAGCGGGCGCGGTGCTGCGCAAGCGCTCAAGGCGGGTCGTGTCGCCCAGCAGTTCGTCGATCGCGCGAGCGAGGGCATCGACATCCCCCAGCGTGACCACGACACCGCTCGATCCAACAGCGTCCGGCAAGCCACCGCTGCGAGAAACCAGGGGGATGCAGCCGCAGGCCATCGCTTCCAGCGCCACCACACCGAACGGCTCTTCCCACACCGACGGCACCACCAGCACCTGATGCTCGTTCAGCGACGCCACCAGTACGCTGCCGACGCGTCGACCGCAGAAGTCGATCTGCTCGCTGACGCCCAACTCGGCGGCCTGGCGGCGCAGCGCGGCCAGCTCCGGCCCGTCGCCGATCACCGTCAAACCCACACACCGACCGCGCCTGGCAAGCAGGCCCAGCGCAGCGATCAGCACCGCGACGCCCTTGTCACTGACAAGGCGGCCGACAAAGACCAGATCCCGGGTGCGCGTGCCTTCCGGCGCACGCACGAACAGGTCGTCCGCGTACGGATTGGGAACGATCGTGCAGGGCACGGGCAGGCTCTGCGCCACGGCACGGCTGACCGCGATGTTGCTCGCGTATCGGAGGGCCAGGCGCTTGATGCGGCCCGCCACACCGCGGGTCGGAATCCAGGTGTGATG
>JARXKP010000299.1 GCA_030271615.1 Pseudomonadota bacterium | reverse complement strand
GTCACCGTGATGACGAGCGATCCCGTATCGCCGGGCTCGTGATGGCGCATATTGCGCGCAAGCGTTTCGGGCAGCATTTTCTGACCGACCGCGTGGCCATCGACTCGATCGTCGACGCCATCGCGCCGAACCCGGGCGAAGCGCTGGTGGAAATCGGTCCCGGTCTGGGCGCCATGACCTTCCCACTGCTCGAGCGCTGTGAACAGTTGACGGTGATCGAGCTCGATCGGGATCTTGCCGCCCGCTTGCGACATCAGTCCGCGTTGAACGTGATCGAGGCCGATGTGCTGAATGTCGATTTCGCTGCGCTGTCGGCTTCGGCAGGGCGACCGTTGCGGGTGGTCGGCAACCTGCCTTACAACATCTCGACACCGATCCTTTTCCATTTGCTGCCGGTGGCTGAGCAGGTGGTCGATCAGCACTTCATGCTGCAAAAAGAGGTCGTCGAGCGCATGGCGGCGGCGCCGGGCAGCAAGACCTACGGCCGACTGTCGGTGATGTTGCAGTGGCGCTACGACATCGAGTCCGTGCTCGATGTCGAACCGGAGTCGTTCGAACCACCGCCCCAAGTGCGATCGGCGGTGGTGCGCATGCTGCCGCGGCCCGCGCGGCCGGATGTCGATGCCGCGTTGCTGGGCGAGTTGGTGACGGTGGCCTTCTCGCAACGCCGCAAGATGCTGCGCAACACGCTGGGCCGCTGGCTCGACGAGAGAGGCTTTGCCGGTGCGTTCGACCTGCAGCGCCGTGCCGAGGAGGTCGCGGTGTCCGAATATCTGTCGCTCTGCGCAGCCCTTCGCTGAATTGAAGCGACCAAGAACAAAGCGGCCCTCGGGCCGCTTTGTTCTTGGTTCGGCAACTCCTGTGGCGGTGGGCCACAGGATGCCGCTTCATCGCGCCGTCAGGCGGCGTTCAACCACATCGAGGTGTCGAACGCGCTGCTCATCAAAGGCATGTTCATGCCGAAGTTGGCTCCCGCCGCACTCTTGGCGGCAGGCTTGACGGGCTTTTCGGGGGCGCTGGGCATTTCGGTAGCCCGCTCCCAAGAACCGAGTTCTTGTGAGCGGGCTACTGAAAAGAGTAGAAGCACCTGAACGCGACCTTTCGCTCGGCCCAGAAATCGGCCGCGTCGCGGAACACATCGAGCAACTGCTCGCGCGCCTCGCGATCGAAACGGGGGTTGTCAGGCAACTGTTCGAGCACCACGACGAATCCGGGCTGCGAGCCAGCCTTGTGGACCAGATCGGTCATGCAGTCGTAGAGTGCGTCGAGGTTTTTTCCGAAGTGCAGCGGAAACAGGAACGACTCGGCAATGGTGTCCAGGACATCCTGCTTCGACTGGGCCGCCGTCAGATTCGCGTAGAGGAAATGCTGGTCGGCGTTTTGTGCCGCCAGCATCAGGTCCTCGACGCGGTAGGCGCGGATCGATTGAACAATGTTCGAACGGACGGTCTGCAAGAGCATGGGCTCGTTCCTCCTAAGGACAAAAAACCAAAACAGTGGTCACTGCACGATGCGGCCGAAGCTCGCGTAGTGATCGCCGCTGTAAAAACAAGCATCAGGTGCTCGCAACGTCTGCCCGCCGCAAATGATGCGCTGGGCACCTCGGTCACGCGCACCAGGTGTCGGTACGGTGTATTCACGGTAGAACCCGCGAGCATGCGTCGGCAGCAAACGCTCCCGATTTCCAAACACCGAACCATCTTTTCTGTATGGAAACGGCCCACCCGAATGAATCAGCTGGTGCGTCCGTTGGGCTTCAGGGGGGAGTTGCGCCCATGCCACAACGACGTCTTTGGAGCGTGGTGCCTTGGCCCACAACGCGCCCGGCATCCACATGGAGGCAGTCAATGAAACCGCAAGTGCGGCTGTTTTTGCTGCCCTGGCGATGCGTTGCCGATCTCCCAGCGGGCCAGAGAAAAACACGGGTTGTCCCCTAATTCGGAAAGGCAGATGGTACCGAATCGAGCTGAAAATCTCAAGCCGACGCCTCAATTCAGGGCATGAGCACTCCTAAATAAGTGGGTGCTTACATGTATTTTTGGTCAGGGATACCCTGTGAACCCCGTCGGAACTTGGGGTCATCTGAAAGACGAAAAGCTGTCTTCCCGGTGTCACAAAGGCCCCGAAGCGGGCTGCTCTTTGTCGCTGTCAACGTGCCGCGTTGGCGTCTGCGACGGTCAACGCGGTCATGTTGACGATTCGGCGTACCGTCGCCGATGCCGTGAGGATGTGCACGGGCTTGGCCGCACCGAGCAGCACCGGACCGATGGCGATGCCTCCGCCTGCTGCCGTCTTGAGCAGGTTGTAGGCGATGTTGGCGGCATCGATGTTCGGCAGCACCAGCAGGTTGGCTTCGCCGCTGAGTGTGCTGGTGGGCATCAGTTCGCGGCGGTAGTCGGCATCGAGGGCCGTGTCGCCATGCATCTCGCCGTCGACTTCGAGCCATGGAGCGTTCTGCCTCAGCAAGGCCAGCGTGTCGCGCATCTTCACTGCCGATGGCTGGTTGCTGGAGCCGAAATTGCTGTGCGACAGAAGTGCTGCCTTGGGTCTCAGACCGAGGCGCACCATCTCTTCGGCGGCCATCATGGTGATCTCCGCCAGTTGTTCGGCGGTCGGGTCGTAGTTGATGTGCGTGTCGACCAGCATCACCTGTCGACCCGGCAACAGCAGGCTGTTCATGCAGGCGAAGGTCTTGGCGCCTTCCCGCAGGCCGATTACCTGCTCGATGTAGTGCAGATGCAGCGGGGTGACCCCCCAGGTGCCGCACAGCATGCCGTCGACCTCGCCCTTGTGCAGCAACATCGAGCCGATCAACGTCAGGCGGCGTCGCATCTCGATCTTCGCGAGGTGAGCGGTCACGCCCTTGCGAGCGGTGAGCTGGTGATAGGTCTGCCAGTAGTCTCGATAGCGGTGGTCGTTGTCGGTGTTGACCAGGTCGTAATCGCGCCCTGCTTCGAGCCGCAGCCCGAATTTCTCGATTCGCGAGGCGATGACGTCTGGGCGACCGATCAGCGTGGGCCTTGCCAGGCTTTCGTCGACGACGATCTGGGCCGCGCGCAGCACGCGCTCTTCTTCGCCCTCGGCATAGGCGACGCGTTTTTTCACCGCACGCTTGGCCAGGTTGAAGATCGGCTTCATCGTCGTGCCCGAGGCATAGACGAAGCTCTGCAGCCGCTCACGGTAGGCGTCCATGTCGAGCACCGGCCGGGCTGCGACACCGGACGCTGCCGCAGCCTCGGCGACCGCAGGTGCGATCTTCATCATCAGCCGCGGGTCGAACGGTTTCGGTATCAGGTACTCCGGCCCGAAGCTGAGGTTCACCCCGGCATACGCAGCGGCCACCACTTCGCTCTGCTCGGCCTGTGCCAGTTCGGCGATCGCGTGCACCGCTGCGATCTCCATCTCGACGGTGATCGTCGTGGCACCCGAGTCGAGCGCCCCGCGGAAGATGTACGGGAAGCACAGGACGTTGTTGACCTGGTTCGGGTAGTCGGTGCGGCCGGTCGCGATGATCGCGTCGCTGCGCACCTGCTTGACCTCCTCCGGCAGGATCTCTGGCGTCGGGTTGGCCAGCGCAAAGATGATCGGGTCGGGATTCATCGTCGCGACCATTTCCTTCTTCAGCACCCCGCCCGCGCTCAGGCCGAGAAATACGTCCGCGCCTCGCATGACGTCGGCGAGGCTGCGCTGCGAGGTCTTTTGCGCGAAGACGATCTTGTCCTCGTCCATCAGCTCGACGCGGCCTTCGTACACGACGCCGGCCAAGTCGGTGGCCCAGATGTTCTCGCGGGGCAGGCCCAACTTCACCAGCAGGCTGAGGCAGGCCAGTGCTGCAGCGCCGGCGCCGGAGGTGACGAGCTTCACTTCCTTGATGTTCTTGCCCGACACCTTCAGCGCGTTCAGCACTGCCGCGCCGACCACGATGGCTGTGCCGTGCTGGTCGTCATGGAAGACCGGGATCTTCATGCGCTTGCGCAGCGCGCGCTCGACGTAGAAGCAGTCCGGCGCCTTGATGTCCTCGAGGTTGATGCCGCCGAAGGTCGGCTCCAGCGCTGCGATGCAGTCGATCAGCTTGTCGAGGTTGCGCTCGGCCAGCTCGATGTCGAACACATCGATGCCGGCGAACTTCTTGAACAGCACCGCCTTGCCTTCCATCACCGGCTTGG
>JARXKP010000298.1 GCA_030271615.1 Pseudomonadota bacterium | reverse complement strand
GCGCTGCAGATGTTCTTCGACATCCCGATCGCCTGGTGCTACGTGATCAGCTCGCTGCTGATCGTGCCAATGGTGGTGCGCGGCATCACCTTGATCTCGAAGCTGCAGCTGTGGACACAGCCGCTGTGGGGCGTGCTGCTGCTGCTGCCCTACCTCGCGATCTACTGGAAGAACCCGCAGGTGTACTCCGACTTCATGGGCCTGACGGGGCGCACCTCGGGCAGCAGCGAGTTCGACCCGCTCATGTTTGGTGCAGCAGCAACCGTGGCGTTCTCGCTCGTGGTGCAGATCGGCGAGCAGGTCGACTTCCTGCGCTTCCTGCCGGAGCTGACGAGCACCAACCGCAAGCGCTGGTGGGCGGCAGTGCTGATGGCCGGCCCGGGCTGGATCGTTCCGGGCATGCTGAAGATGCTCGGTGGCGCCTTCCTCGCGTTTCTGGTGCTGCAGCACGAGCTGCCGGCGTCGAAGGCCATCGAGCCGACGCAGATGTACCTGGCGGCCTACAGCTACGTGTTCACCGACCCGGCGTGGGTGCTCGCCGCCACCGTGATCTTCGTCGTGGTGTCGCAGGTCAAGATCAACCTGACCAATGCGTACGCGGGCTCGCTGGCCTGGTCGAACTTCTTCGCGCGGCTCACCCACAGTCACCCGGGGCGCGTGGTTTGGCTGCTCTTCAACGTGCTGATCGCGGTGCTGCTGATGACGCTGGGCGTGTTCCAGGCGCTCGAAAAAGTGCTCGGCCTGTACAGCAACGTCGCGATCGCCTGGGTCGGCGCGCTGGTGGCCGATCTGGTCATCAACAAGCCGCTGGGCTGGAGCCCGCCGGGCATCGAGTTCAAGCGTGCCCACCTGTACGACATCAACCCGGTGGGACTGCTGTCGATGCTGCTGGCCGCCGCACTCGCCGTGGTGGCCTACGCCGGAACGCTGGGGCCGCAGGCGCAGGCGTTCGCACCGTTCATCGCGCTGGCCACGGCGATGCTGCTGTCACCGCTGCTGGCGTGGTGGACGAAAGGGCGCTACTACATCGCGCGCCAGCCGCAGACGCTGGGCCGGCCGGGGCAGGTGCTGAAGTGCATCGTCTGCGAGAACCACTTCGAGGCTGAGGACATGGCGCATTGCCCGGCCTACAGCGCGCCGATCTGCTCGCTGTGCTGCACGCTCGAATCGCGCTGCCACGATCGTTGCAAGACCGGGTCCAGCGCGGCCGAGCAGGTCGAAGGGCTGCTGACGTCGCTGCTGCCAAGAAGGCAGTCGACCCGCGTGAATTTCCGGGTCGGTCATTACCTGGTGGTCGCGTTGTCGCTGTGCACGTTGCTCGCGGTGGTGATGGGCATGGTGTACACGCAGGAGGCGGTTCCCGGACTGGCGATCGATACCCAGCTGCTGCTGAAAGCGGCCTTCGTCAAGGTGTTCGCGATGCTGCTGCTGATCGTCGCCGTGTGCAGCTGGTGGGTGGTTCTGGGCAGCGAAAGCCGACGCATGGCGCAGGACGAATCGAACCGCCAGAACCAGCTGTTGCAGCGTGAGATCGAGGCCCACTCGCGCACCGGCGCGGCCCTGCAGGCGGCCCGGGACGTGGCCGAATCCGCCAACCAGGCCAAGACCCGCTACGTGGCTGGCATGACGCACGAACTGCGCACACCGCTCAACAGCATCCTCGGCTATTCGCAGATTCTCTTGAAGGACGAGGCGCTGGCGCCGAGCCCGCGGGAGGCGGTGCAGACCATCCAGCGCAGCGGCGAACACCTGCTGGCGCTGATCGACGGGCTGCTCGATCTGGCGCGCATCGAGGCCGGCCGGTTGCAGCTCGATCCGATGCCGCTGAACCTGCCCGACTTCCTCGACGAGCTGGTGCGCATGGTCAGCCCGCAGGCCGAGGCGAAGGGCCTCGCCTTCGTCTACACCCGAGCCGGTCATCTGCCGGCCTGGGTCAAGGCCGACGCGAAGCGGCTGCGACAGATCCTGATCAACCTGCTGGCCAATGCGGTTCGCTTCACCGACACCGGCACCGTGACGCTGCATGTCGACTCGCGCAAGCAGGTGGTTCGCTTCGACGTGCTGGACACCGGCGTCGGCGTGCTGCCGCAGGACCGCGAGCGGATCTTCCTGCCCTTCGAGCGCGGCGCGGCGGGACGCCGGCAAGGCGGCGAGCCGGGCACCGGCCTGGGCCTGACGATCACCGGCCTGCTGACCTCGTTGATGGGCGGTGATCTGGCCCTCGCCAGCAACTCGGGCGAAGGCAGCATCTTCAGCGTGCGCCTGTACCTGAACGAGACCGCCGACCCGGGGCCGCTGCGCGAGGCGCCGCGCCAGATCGTCGGGTACTTCGGCCCGCGCCGCACCCTGCTGGTCGTCGACGACCAACCGGTGCAGCGCCAGATGCTGGCAGGCATGCTGATGCCGCTCGGGTTCGACGTGCGCGAAGCGGCCAGCGGCGCCGAATGTCTGGCCGGCCTGCACGAGTCGGTGCCCGACGCGATCCTGCTCGACATCACGATGGACGACATGGACGGCTGGCACGCGGCCACATGCATCCGCGCCGCGGGCTACACCGACGTGCCGATCGTGATGGTGTCGGCCAATGTGTTCGAGAACCAGGTGCAACGGCTGCGCGCGGCGCAGTGCCAGGGATTCGTCGCCAAGCCGGTGCTCGAGTCGGAGCTGATCGCGGCGCTGCACCGCACGCTCGGCCTGGAGTGGCGCGCAGCCGGTGCGGTGGTCCTGCCGGTGGAACCCTCGGACAACGCGTCCACCGGGCGGCTGGACTTGCCCGACCGCGTGCGCACCGACCTGCTGCGCCTGGCGCGCGTCGGCCATGTGCGCGGACTCCAGACCGCGCTGGACGGCATCGCTGCGGCGGACCCGTCGCTGGCCGCGGCATGCACCCGCCTGCGCGGTCTGGTCAGCCGCTTCGAGATGGACCGGTTGCAAACCTTGTTGATGGACGAAGTCGAAGCCAATTGAACGCACCCATGTCACTCCAACCTGAAGCCGATCGCCCCGTGGTGCTGGTCGTCGACGACGCCCCCAGCAGCCTCGGCGTGCTGTGCGACACGCTCGAAAGCGCCGGCTACACCGTGCTGGTGGCCGGCGACGGCGAGAGCGCGCTGCAACGTCTGGAGCTGGTGACGCCCGATGCGATCCTGCTTGACGGCCTGATGCCCGGCCTGTCGGGCTTCGACACCTGCCGCCGCATCAAGAGCACACCGGCCTGGGCCCATGTGCCGGTGATCTTCATGACCGGCCTGTCGGAGACGCCGCACGTGGTCGAGGGCTTCGCCTGCGGCGGCGTCGACTACGTCGTCAAGCCGTTGCGCGCGCAGGAGGTGCTGGCGCGGCTGCACACGCATGCGCGCAACGCCCGCATCACCCGCATGGCACGCGACGCAGTCGACGTGGCCGGGCTCGGCGTGGTGTTCGTCGACGCGCTCGGCCGCATCGCCTGGCGCTCGCCGCAAGCGGCGGTGTGGCTGCAGGCGCTTGAAGACGGCGCCGGCGCAGGGCAGCTGCCGGCCGCATTGAAGGCGGCACTCGACGTCGACAGCACGCAGGTGGTTCGCACGCAGACCGACCCGCCGCTGTCGGTGCGCAACATGGGCATCGCGACGCTCGGTGAAACGATGCTGCTGCTTGAACTTCAGCGCGAAGGCACCGCAGCCTCGTCGCGCCTGAGTCACGCCGCGCTGACGCCGCGCGAAACCGAGGTGCTGTCGTGGCTGGCCAAGGGCAAGACCAACCGGGACATCGCCGACATCCTCGGCATGAGCCCGCGCACCGTCAACAAGCACCTGGAGCACATCTTCGAGAAGCTGGGCGTCGAGACCCGCGCGGCCGCCGCCGCGCTGGCCAGCGGACAGCTGCCGTGAGAACGGTCCTGTACTCACCCGGCACGAATCGCTCGCTACCATTCCACCCACCGCGACCCGACCCGAGCCCCCGATGGAACTGACCCCGCGCGAAAAAGACAAGCTGCTGATCTTCACCGCCGCGCTGCTGGCTGAACGTCGCCGCGCCCGCGGCCTGAAACTGAACTACCCGGAAGCGGTCGCACTGATCAGCGCGGCCATCATGGAAGGCGCGCGCGACGGCAAGACCGTGGCCGAGCTGATCCCCGAGATCCAGATGGAAGCCACCTTCCCGGACGGCACCAAACTCGTGACCGTTCACCAGC
>JARXKP010000297.1 GCA_030271615.1 Pseudomonadota bacterium | reverse complement strand
CGCGAGGTGTCGGACACGCTGCGTTTGCTGGCGCAGCAGGTGCCCGGCGTGCTGTATCAATACATCGGTCAGCCCGACGGCAGCGGCTGCTTTCCCTACGCCAGCGAAAACGTCCATCAGTTGTTCGAGCTGAGGCCTGAACAGCTTGCGAAGAACGGCAGCCGGCTGTTCGACCGCATCCATCCCGAGGACCGCCACAGCGTCGAATCCCAGATCGAAACCGCCGCCGCCCACGGCCAGCCCTGGTCGCAGACCTTCCGCGTGGTGCTGCCGCGCGCCGGTCTGCGGGTGCTCAGCGGCTTCGCCAGTCCGCGTTGCATGCCCGATGGCAGCGTGTTGTGGCATGGATTCATGGCCGATGTCACCGAATCCGAAAAAGCGGCGGCTGAAATCGCCCGCTCGGGCCAGCAGTGGGAACTGGCGTCGCAAGCCGCCGGCATCGGCATCTTCGAGCTGAACCTGTCGACCGCGACCATCACCCTTGGGCGCAACGCCTGCGAGGTGCACAGGCTTTCCGCCGATTCGCCGACCACGTTCGTGCTGGCGCAGTGGCTGGACATGCTGGAGCCGTCCGCACGCGAAAGTGCACAGGCCTTCATCAGTCTGGCCGCCGTGTCGGGCGGTATTCAGCGCGAAGTGCTTGGCCTGGTGATGCCGGGCGGCGAGTCGCGCCAGCTCGAATTCGTGGCGCGTGCCCAGGCCACCCGCGAGCGCACCCGCACGCCGGTGCTGATCGGGGTGTGTCGCGACATCACCGAAGAACACGCGCTGGAGCGGCTGCGCCAGGAGATGGCCGAGACCCGCGAGGCCAATCGCAGCAAGAGCGAACTGCTGTCGCGCATCAGCCATGAATTGCGCACGCCGCTGAACGGCATCCTCGGTTTTGCGCAGCTGCTCGAAGGCGATCGCAAGGAGCCGCTGACCAGCATCCAGAAGCAGCGGGTGCAGACGATCCGCATGTCCGGCACGCGGCTGCTCAGTCTGGTCAACGACGTGCTGGAGCTGTCGCGCGTCGAGCAGCACATGTTCTCGCTGCAGCGCGAAGCGGTGTCGGTCAACGACGTGGTGACCACCGGTATCGCCTTGCTGCAACCGCTGGCGCTGGAGCGTCTGGTGCGCGTCGATTTCGTCGGTGCCGAACATGCCGTGCACGCCAAGGCCGACCGCCGCGCGATGGACCAGGTGTTCACCAACTTGCTGTCCAACGCGATCAAGTACAACCGCCCCGGCGGGCACGTCAGCATCGTCGTCGAGCCGCTGGGCAGCACCCGGGTGCAGATCAGCCTTGAAGACTCCGGGCTCGGCATGAGCGTCTCGCAGCTCGACCAGCTGTTCCAGCCGTTCAACCGCGTTGGCGCCGAGAAGACCCAGGTCGAAGGCACCGGACTGGGGCTCGTCATTGCCCGCGAGCTGACCCAGGGCATGGGCGGCACCATCGAGGTCACCTCGACGCCACACACCGGCTCGTGCTTCACGATCAAGCTGCCGCTGGCCAAGAGCTCGCGAAACGGACGGGATTCGACTGACTCGATGCCGGCGCAGACCGACTGGATCGAGGCCGCGGGCGGCACCGCGCTCTACATCGAGGACGACCCCGTCAACGCGATGCTGATGCGCGAGGTGTTCGGCCGGCTCGCCAACTGGACGTTGCTCGAGGCCTCGACCGGTGCCGAAGGCCTGCTGCTGGCACAGTCCGCGCAGCCGCAACTGCTGTTGACCGACATGAATCTGCCCGACATGTCGGGTCTCGACATCGTGCGTCAGATCCGCCTGCACCCGACCACCCGGCGCATGCATGTGATCGCCGTCACCGCCGATGCACTCCCGCAGCAGCAGGAGCTCGCCAAGCAGATCGGCGTCGACGGCTACTGGACCAAGCCGCTCGACCTGACCCTGATCCTCAAGCACCTGCGCGGATTCTTTGCGGGCGGGTCCGAGTTTCCGGCCTCGACCAAGTAGGTTCCGTTCTGCCCGGCCCCACGGCGATGCGCCGGCGGTCGCCGACGTCCACCTGGCGTGGATTCACACATCTTTACGGTGCAGCCACCGCAGCTTCACGCCCCGCCGAGAACATGGTCGCTACCGGTCAGAGCCGGTAACCACAGACCTCATCCATGTTCTCAAAGGAGCCTTTCATGGCACAAGCAAAGTCAGGCAGATTCAACCGCACCGCGCTCCAGGGCGCGGCCGGCCGGTGGACGATGTGCGCGGTGGTCGCGTTGTCGGCCACGCTGGGCGTGGCCGCCTGGGCCCACGACGGGCGCGGCGATCGTCCGGGGCCGCACGCCGGCATGGGCGGGCCGGGCGGATTCGGACCGGGCTTGTTCGCGGGGTCGCCCGAGCGCATCGAACGCACTGTCGACCGCCTGCTCGACGGCCTCAAGGCCACCGATGCGCAGCGCGCGCAGATCAAGCAGATCGCCACCGCCACGGCCGGCGACCTGAAGACGCAGCGCGAGGCCGGCCGCACCCTGCATGAACGAAACGTGCAGATCTTCACCGCGCCGGTGGTCGACGCGAACGCCGCCGAGCAGCTGCGTCAGCAGATGCTGGCCCAGCACGACCAGATGAGCCGCCGCATGCTGCAGGCGATGCTCGACATGAGCCGGGTGCTGTCGCCGGAACAGCGTGCGACACTGGCTCAGCGCATGTCGCACGGCGGTCGGCCGCACGCTGACGGGGGGCATTCGACGAGCCCCACGGCATGCACGCCGAGCCCGTCCACCCCTTGAGCTGACGCCCAGCGCGGGGTGACGGCATCCGTGCGCTGTCATCCCGCAGGGAGCTTTTCCTTGACCCCGTTCGAACGGAAGTTCCGATGCCTTCCCGATTGCTGTTGATCGACGACGACGCCCGCCTGTCCGCGATGGTGGGCGACTACCTGCGCGCGGCGGGTTTCGAGGTCGAGGTGGCCGGCACGCTCGCCGCCGCCGGCCGCCGGCGGGCGGCGTCCGGAACCTCGACGCCGCAGGATCCCGGCTACGACGCGCTGGTGCTCGACCTGATGCTGCCCGACGGCGACGGGCTCGACCTGTGCCGCGAGTTGCGCGCCGAGCCGCGCACGCGTCACCTGCCGCTGTTGATGCTGACCGCGCGCGGCGAGCCGATGGACCGCATCGTCGGCCTGGAGCTCGGCGCCGACGATTACCTGCCCAAGCCGTTCGAGCCGCGCGAGCTGCTGGCCCGCGTCAAGGCCTTGCTGCGGCGTGCGGCCCCGGTGGTCACAGGGGCCGACGAGGTGCTGCGCTTCGGTCGCCTGGAGGTCGATCTCGGCGCGCGCGTGGCGCGTATCGACGGGCGGCCGTGCGACCTGACCAGCCACCAGTTCGAGCTGCTGGTCGTGCTGGCGCAAAGCCCCGGGCGCGTGCTGTCTCGCGACCAGATCATGGACACGTTGAAGGGCCATCCGATGGAGGCCTTCGACCGCTCGATCGACGTGCACATCTCGCGCATCCGCGCGCTGATCGAGGACGACCCGAAGGAGCCTCGGCGTGTGCTGACGGTGCGCGGTGCGGGCTACGTCTTTGCCAAGAAACAAGATGCGGATTGATGTCCTTGCGGCTTGGCCGACGCCCACATGAAGACGCTGACGCTGCGCATCTACCTGACGGTGGTGGCCGTGCTGCTGCTGTTCGCGGCGGCGTCGGGCTGGCTGTTCCACCAGCAGATCGAGACCGAGCGCAACCGCGCCGAGTCGGTGCTGTCCGAGCGCATGGCCGCGTGGGGCGATCTGATCCAGCACTCGCTGCCCGGCGACGAGGCGCCGCCTGAACAGCAGGCGGCCGCGCTGCTCGACTGGTCACAGCGCCTGCGCCTGCCGCTGGCACTCGATGACGCGCAGGGTCGGCGCATCGGCACGTCGGAATCGTTCGCCGAGCGCATCCAGCCATCACCTCCGCGGGGTGAGCCGGGTGACGGCGACGATGCACGTCATCGTGACGCCGAACACGACGATCGCAACCGCGCCTATGCCGTGCCGCTGGAAGACGGCCGCACGCTGTGGGTCATGCGGCCGGGGCGCCGTCCTGCGGCGGGCTTCGGCCCGCCGGGGCCGGGCGATCGCCGCGCCGCGCCGGGTCTGCCACCGCTGCTGCCCTTCCTGCCGCCGGCATGGCAGGGCGGAGCGAGCCTGGTGCTGCTGCTCGCACTGCTGTTCGTCGCTGTCGCTGTCGGCGCCTGGCCGGTCGTGCGGCGCC
>JARXKP010000296.1 GCA_030271615.1 Pseudomonadota bacterium | reverse complement strand
CGATTTCGACCGGTTGCTCGCCGACCGTCGCTATGCGGGCTTGTTGATCGGGCCCGGCGCCGGCCTCGGCCCCGCCACCTGTGCGCGGGTGCTCGCGATGCTCCAGACCGGCCGGGCCACGGTGCTGGACGCCGATGCGCTGACCAGTTTCCAGGACGATCCTCGCGTGTTGTTTCGTGCGATCACCGGCCCCTGCGTGCTGACGCCGCACGAAGGCGAGTTCGCCCGACTGTTCGATGCGCAGGGCGACAAGCTGGCCCGCGCCCGCGCTGCAGCGCGGGTCAGCGGCGCTGTCGTGGTGCTGAAGGGCAGCGACACGGTGATCGCGGCGCCCGACGGCCGGGCGATCATCAACGCCAACGCGCCGCCCACGCTGGCCACAGCCGGTGCGGGCGATGTGTTGTGCGGCATCGTGCTCGGGCTGCTGACGCAAGGGATGGCGCCCTTTGCGGCCGCCGCCGCTGCGGTGTGGCTGCATGGCGCGGCTGCCGCCTCGTTCGGCCCTGCGCTGATCGCCGAAGACCTTGCGGACCTGTTGCCCGGCGTGTTCCGTCGGTTGCAAGGAGACGCGCGATGAAGGCCATGGTGCTGAACCGGATCGGCGCACCGCTCGAATGGACCGAGCTCCCCGACCGGCAACCCGGGCCGGGCGAGATTCGCGTCCGGGTCGGCGCTTGCGGGGTGTGCCGGACCGACCTGCACGTTGTCGATGGCGAGTTGCCGCATCCGCAGTTCCCCATCATTCCCGGCCACGAGATCGTCGGGCGCATCGACGCGATCGGGTCGGGTGTCCAGGGACTGATGCTCGGCGAGCGGGTGGGCATACCGTGGCTGGGGCACACCTGCGGCGTCTGCCCGTACTGCGCGATGCATCGGGAGAACCTGTGCGACCGCCCGCGCTTCACCGGGTACACGCGCGATGGCGGCTTTGCCACCGCGACCGTGGCCGACGCCCGCTTTGCCTTTCCGCTGGGTGAACAAGGCAGCGACGAATCACTGGCCCCCTTGCTGTGTGCCGGACTGATCGGCTGGCGCGCGCTGGGCATCGCCGGCGACGGCAAACGTCTGGGTCTTTACGGCTTCGGTGCCGCTGCTCACATCCTGGCGCAGGTCGCGAAATGGCAGGGTCGATCGGTGTACGCGTTCACCCGGCCGGGAGACCACACCACGCAGGCCTTCGCGCGCAGCCTGGGTGCCACCTGGGCCGGCGGCTCCGACGAGATGCCGCCCGAGCCGCTGGACGCCGCGATCATCTTCGCGACGCCGGGCGACCTCGTGCCGATCGCGCTGCAGGCCGTTCGCAAGGGCGGTCGCGTGGTGTGCGCCGGCATCCACATGAGCGACATCCCGAGCTTTCCGTACAGCCTGCTGTGGGAAGAACGGCAGTTGCTGTCGGTGGCCAACCTCACGCGCCAGGACGGCCTGGAGTTCCTCGGGCTCGTGCCGCAGATCGGCATCGTCACGAAGACCACGCGCTACCCGCTCGAGCAGGCCAATCAGGCGCTGGCCGATCTGCGGGCAGGGCGCTTCGACGGTGCGGCCGTGCTGATCCCTTGAGCGCCAGGCACCGGGCGCCTGGATCCGAGGTCCGGGCTGTGCGGCACCGAACAGTCAGAAGGGGCGGCGCTCGCCACACTGGCGGCATCGAAGCCTGTCCCGACATCCGCAGCCCCCCGGCCCCCGTGCGCACCGAATCCTCTCCGACCCCGAGCACCGCTGCATCACGCTCCGCGCGGATGGGGTGCGTGGTGGTGCTGCTGTCGGTGTGCGCGTGCACGACCGTTGCGCCGCCGCCCGCGCCATTGCTGTCGATGGACGTGCCTCCGCACTGGTCCGCGGCCGATGCCGCCGGTGCCGGTGCGGCGGGTGTCAGCCCTTCCTCGCTGGCGAGCTGGTGGCAGCGGTTCGACGATCCGCTGCTCGGCGATCTCGTCGGCAGCGCCTTGCAGGCCAACACCAGCGTTGTCGGTGCTCAGGCCGCGTTGCGGCAATCACAGGCGTTTCGGGATCTCGCCACGGCGGCGTTGTGGCCCACGCTGGGCAGTTCGGCCTCGGCACAGCGCAGCACCGCAGGTCACAGCACCGGCAACAGTTTTCGGCTGGGCCTGGATGCCGCCTGGACGCCCGATGTCTTCGGCGCGGGTCGGGCCGCCGTCGATGCCGGTGAGGCCACGGTGCGGGCCAGCGCCGCCAGCCTCGGCGACCTGCAGGTCCAGATCGCCGCCGAGGTGGCCCTGAGCTACGTCCTGCTGCGCACCGCGCAAGCCCGCTTCGCCATTGCCGTCGACAACCTGGCCAGCCAGCAGGAAACGCTGCAGATCACCCAGTGGCGGGAGCAGGCCGGCCTGGTGACCTCACTCGAGTCCGAACAGGCGCGAGCGGCCGCCGAGCAGACCCGTGCGCTGCTGCCGGCGCTTCAAACGAGCATCGAGCAGACGAGGCACGCCTTGGCCGTGCTCACCGGGCAGGTGCCCACGGCGTTGGCGGTGACGCTGGCCGAGACGCGGCCGGTGCCGCAGGCAGACCCGGCGCTGGCCCTGAGCATCCCCGCGCAGACGCTGCGCCAGCGCGCCGATGTTCGCGCGGCCGAGTACCAGGTCGCGGCTGCTCTGGCGTCGGTGCGGGAGGCCGATGCGCGGCGCTGGCCCAGCTTCGCGATCGGCGGATCGGTCGGCTTGAGCGCGCTGACGGCGGGGGCGCTGACGAATGGCGGCTCGGTGGTCAGCTCGCTGCTGGCCAGCGTCAGCTGGCCGGTGTTCGACAGCGGTGCGGCGCGCGCCCAGGTGCGCGTTCAGCAAGCGGCGCTCGACCAGGCGCAGCAGGTCTACCGGGCGGCCGTTCTCGGCGCGCTCAAGGAGGTGGAAGACGCGTTGATCGCCCTCAGCGGCGACCGCCAGCGCCTGCTGAGCCTGCGCAACGCCGCCGACGCAGCGGGCAACGCCGCGTTGCTGGCGCGCCAGCGCTACAGCAGTGGTCTGGTGGACTTCCAGACGGTGCTCGAAACGCAGCGCACTCAGTTCGGCGCGCAGGACAGCGTGGCCAGCACCAGCGCAGATGTGAGCGGCGATCTGGTACGCCTGTTCAAGGCCCTGGGCGGCGGCTGGCGTTCCGACCTCGATCCGGGGGCCGCAGACGCCGCGCGCCCGGCTGCTGACCTCGCAACCACGGCAACGCCGTCCGGGCCCCCATGAACTCACCCACAGTGCCGACGCCACCGCCACCGCCACCGCCCACGTCCATGCCGGCGCCGCCGGCCCCGGTTGGCGGCAAGACTGTCATCGACCTCGCTGACCTGCTCGACGAGCCCGCGGCGCGCGCCTGGTATCGACGACCGATGCTGTGGGCCGTCGTGCTGGGCCTGCTGCTGAGTGCCGGCGGCCTGTGGTGGTGGCAGGCGCGGCGCACCGCAGCAGCTGCGCCGAGCTACACCACGCAGACCGTGGCGCGTGGCAACCTGACCCTCAAGGTGGTGGCCAACGGCACGCTGCAGCCGACCCGCTCGATCAACATCGGCAGCGAACTGTCGGGCACGGTGCTGAAGGTGAATGTCGACGTCAACGACACCCTCCGCAAGGGCCAGGTGCTGGTGGTGCTCGACACCGCCAAGCTGCGCGACCAGATCCTGCGCTCCAAGGCGTCGCTGGCCGCGGCGGACTCGAAGGTGGCGCAGACCGGCGCCACCATCCTGGAGGCGCGGGCCACGATGGGCCGGCTCGAGGAAGTGGCGCGGCTGTCGGGCGGCAAGGTGCCGTCGAAGGCCGAGCTGGACGCCGGCCGCGCCACGCTGGCCCGTGCCGTGGCCGACGATGCCAGTGCACGGGCCGGTGTCTCCGATGCGCAGGCGGCGCTGTCAACCGACCAGATCAATCTGTCGAAGGCCTCGATCGCCGCACCGGCCGACGGCGTGGTGCTGACGCGCACCGTCGAGCCGGGCAATGCGGTGGCCGCCTCGCTGCAGGCCGTGACCCTGCTCACCGTGGCCGAGGACCTGGCGCGGCTGCGCTGTGGGTCTATGTCGACGAGGCCGACGTCGGTTCGGTGAAGGTGGGCCAGGACGCGACCTTCACCGTCAGCGCCTACCTGAGCCGCAACTTCCCGGCGCGCATCACCCGGGTGGGCTTCGGCTCGACGATCACCGACAACGTGGTCACCTACCTGACCTATCTGGATGTGGACAACGCCGACATGAGCCTGCGCCCCGGCATGACGGCCAACGCC
>JARXKP010000021.1 GCA_030271615.1 Pseudomonadota bacterium | reverse complement strand
GCAGAACTTCAACATCCTCGACATCCCGCTGGCCGACGTGACGCGTCAGTACCTGACCTACGTCGAACAGATCCGCAAGACCAACCTCGAGCTCGCCAGTGAATACCTGCTGATGGCCGCGATGCTGATCGAGATCAAGTCGCGCATGCTGCTGCCGCCGAAGAAGACCGCCGATGGCGCCGAAGCCGAAGACCCGCGTGCCGAGCTGGTGCGCCGCCTGGTCGAGTACGAGCAGATGAAGCTGGCGGCGGCCCGCCTCGACGCGCTGCCGGTGCTCGGTCGCGACTTCCTGCGTGCGCAGGTGCACATCGAGCAATCGTTGGCGCCGCGCTTTCCCGATGTCGATCCCGACGAGCTGCGGGCCGCCTGGGCCGACGTGATGAAGCGCGCAAACCTGTCGCAGCACCACACCATCAGCCGAGAGCAGCTCAGCGTGCGCGAGCACATGAGCATCGTGCTGCGCACCTTGCAGGGCCGCAAATTCGTCGAGTTCCACGACCTGTTCGACGTGTCACGCGGTCAGCCCGTGCTGGTGGTGACCTTCATCGCGATGCTTGAACTGGCGCGCGAACGGCTGCTCGAAATCACGCAGGCCGAGGCCTACGCGCCGATCTACGTGCGGCTCGCCTTCCAGACCGTTCACCCGACCGACCTCGCCACGGCTTGACCGCGGCGAATGTCCCCGCAACCTGTCCCCTTTCGATCCGTCGCATCATTCCGGCAGCGTCCACGCGAGACCCACCTCATGCAAGAAGCCACCATCCAGCTCGTCCGCCCCGCCCCCCTGGCGCAAGACCCCGACAGCGCGACCCCGCAGCGCTGGCAGGTTGCACAGATCGAGGCGCTGTTCGCACTGCCGTTCACCGAACTGCTATTCCAGGCGCAGACGGTGCACCGCGCGAATTTCGATCCGGCCGAGGTGCAGCTCTCGACGCTGCTGTCGATCAAGACCGGCGGCTGTGCGGAGAACTGTTCGTACTGCCCGCAGTCGGCGGCCCACGACACCGGCGTCGAGGCGACCGCGCTGATGAAAGTCGACGAGGTGCTGGCCGCCGCGCGCAACGCACAGGCCGCCGGCGCCACCCGTTTTTGCATGGGCGCCGCCTGGCGTGGCCCGAAGGACCGCGACATCGAGAAGGTGGCGCAACTGATCAGCGCGGTGAAAGGCCTCGGCCTGGAGACCTGCGCGACGCTCGGCATGCTGGCCGACGGTCAGGCCGAGGCGCTGCGTGACGCCGGCCTCGACTACTACAACCACAACATCGACACCGCGCCGGACAAGTACGCCGACATCGTGCAGACGCGTCAGTTCGAGGACCGCATCGACACGCTGCAGCGTGTGCGCGGCGCGGGCGTCAAGGTCTGCTGCGGAGGCATCGTCGGCATGGGCGAGACGCGCACCCAGCGTGCCGCGCTGATCGCCGAGCTGGCCAACATGGAGCCGTACCCCGAATCGGTGCCCATCAACCACCTGGTCCCGGTCGAAGGCACGCCACTGCAGGACCAGGCGCCGCTCGATCCGTTCGAGTTCGTGCGCACCATCGCCGCCGCGCGCATCACGATGCCGCACACACGCGTGCGGCTGTCGGCCGGGCGCCAGGCGCTGGGCGACGCGGTGCAGGCGCTGTGCTTCGTGGCCGGTGCCAACTCCATCTTCTACGGCGACAAGCTGCTGGTCACCGGCAACCCCGACGTGACGGCGGACCGCGACCTGTTGGCCACGCTGGGCATGCGGGCCGCGTGAGGGACACGCCATGAGCAGCCACCCGTCCACCGACACGGCGGCCACCGGGCGCAAGCCGATCACGCTGCACCGGCTGCGCGAGATGCACGCCGCTGGCGAGCCGATCAGTGTGCTCACCTGCTACGACGCCAGCTTCGCCCGCCTGCTCGACGGTGCCGGGGTCGACTGCCTGATGGTCGGCGATTCGCTCGGCATGGTGCTGCAGGGCCAGGTCAGCACGCTGCCGGTGGCACTCGACGACATGGCGTACCACACCCGCTGCGTCGCGCGTGGCAACCGCACCGCCTGGTTGATCAGCGACCTGCCGTTCGGCAGTTATCAGCAGTCGCGCGAACAGGCGCTGGCCAGCGCCACGGTGCTGATGCAGGCGGGCGCCCACATGGTCAAGCTCGAAGGCGGCGGCTGGACGGCCGAGACGGTGCGCTTCCTGGTCGAGCGCGGCATCCCGGTGTGCGCGCACCTCGGGCTGACGCCGCAGTCGGTCCACACGCTGGGTGGCTACCGCGTGCAGGGCCGCAGCGACGAAGCAGTGGCACTGCTGACCCGGCACGCCACCGAACTGGCGCAAGCCGGTGCCGCGATGACGGTGCTCGAACTGGTGCCGTCCGACGTGGGCCGCACCCTCACCCGGCAGCTCGGCATCCCTGTCATCGGCATCGGCGCCGGTGTCGACTGCTCCGGCCAGGTGCTGGTGCTGCACGACATGCTCGGCGTGACGCAGGGCAAGCTGCCGCGTTTCGTGCGCGACTTCATGAAGGGCTCGCCGTCAATCGAGGCGGCGATCGCCACCTACATCGCCGACGTCAAGGCGCGCCGCTTTCCCGATCCCACGCTGCACGGATACTGAAGATGCTGGTCGTTCACACCATTGCCGCGCTGCGCGCCGCCCTGCCGGTTCCCGGCACCTGCACCTTCGTGCCGACGATGGGCAACCTGCACGAAGGCCACCTCGCGCTGGTCCGCCAAGCGGCGGCGCACGGCCTGCCGGTGGTGACCAGCATCTTCGTCAACCGGCTGCAGTTCGCGCCACATGAAGATTTCGAGCGCTATCCGCGCACGCTGGATCGCGACTGCGAGATGTTGAAGCCAGCCGGCTGCGACATCGTCTTCGCGCCCGACGAACACGAGCTGTACCCCGAGCCGCAGACATTCACCGTGCAGCCCGATCCGGCGCTCGCCGACCTCCTCGAAGGTCACTTCCGGCCCGGATTCTTCACCGGGGTCTGCACCGTCGTGCTGAAGCTGTTCAACGCGGTGCACCCGCGGGTCGCGGTGTTCGGCAAGAAGGACTATCAGCAACTGATGGTGATCCGACAGATGACGCGTCAGTTCGCGCTGCCGATCGTGATCGAAGCCGGCGAGACCTCGCGCGCTGACGACGGCCTGGCGCTGTCGTCGCGCAACGGGTACCTCAGCGAGGACGAACGCGCGCACGCGATCGAGCTGGCGCAGGCCTTGCGCGCACTGGCCGACCGATTCCGTGCCGGCGTCGGGCCGCTGGCCCTGCTGGAAACACAGTCGATGCAGGCCCTGACCGCTCGCGGCTGGCAGCCCGATTACCTGACGGTGCGCCACCAGCTGAACCTGACCGCACCCACCGACGCCGACGACCGCAACGGCGCCTGGGTCGCCATCGCTGCGGCACGACTGGGTGCCACGCGGCTCATCGACAACCTCGAGTTCAACGTCTGAGGCCGCGGGCCAAACACCAATCAACTCGCCGCGCTTTCCATTTTTTTGCATCTATCCGCGTGTCAGGGAGATGCAGATTCGACTGGACTTCTGGCAACAAGCATCATCCAGAGCAAAGCGCTTGAAGGGCTGAAACCCCCTCAAAACCCGGAGCGGCTCGGGACGGAAACCGTCTCGGTCAGCCAGTAGGACAGCCAGCCTGCCCCTGTCAGCGCGGCAAAATCCGACGCCAAGGTCGCATGCTTCTTCAACGAGCGGGCGAGTCGGGTCGGCAGTCGGCGGGAACTACTGACGTTGCTGCGCCCGGTCGGAGTGATGATTGATTGGAAATCGTCATCGTGACAGACCACTGGTGGGGCGACGAGAGCGCTTCGAATCCCCTGCTGCCAGCAGCGATCAATGGCGGTGTCGATGGGTATAAAAGGCCGACTCAATGCATTCAGCAACCGCTTGGCTCCGCGCATCGTCACGACGTAAGCCATTGCGCTGCTTGGGTTCTTCGTGGGAAGCAGGAGACTGCGATGGCTCGACAATTTCATGAGCGTCTTGCCAACCGCTTTCTGGCTGCACGACAAGCGAATCAAGTCGATCTCGTTGCAAGGCGGAGAGGCAAGATCTGCAAGGATCGCGTTGAGCGCCGGATCAAGTCGCACATCGTCCTCAAGGACCAGCGCGCGCGCGACCCTGCTCTCGCTGATAGCCCGCCAGACGCTGAGATGACTCAGGTAGCAGCCCACTTCACCATCGGACAGGCCGGACGCCTTCTCCAAATCATCCATCGAATCGCGGCGAAGAACCCGTCCGTCGACAGCGGGGAAAAACTGAGCCACGAGACCCGCCGTTGCCAGACGAGCTTGCATCATTCGCCGTCGGTCGGCGCTCCTGTCGAGGTTGATGACAAATATCGCAAGATCACCCGCCACGTCCGCCCCTCCGAAACATTTCTTTACCAATTGTGGGCCCTGCCCATTGGCGATGAAAGCATTCAAACGCATGAGCTTTCCTAAAACTTCCGCGCTCCAAAGCCCTGCTCCGTATCCAGGCCGTGCCACCGTGCGGGTCCTCATGTATCACATGGTCGGCCCGTTCCCTCAACCTTCTTTGCACCGGACATCGTTCTGTCACGTCAGGCGGTTTCAGGCGCAGATGGACTGGTTGAGCCGGGGTCCCTACAAGGTCATCAGCCTGGATCAGGCCTATCGGGGTTTGTTTGGCGCAGAGCCGCTGCCTTCAGGCGCGGTCGTGCTGACTTTCGATGACGGCTACGAAAACTTCGAGCGCTGGGCGTGGCCCGAACTGCAGCGCTGCGGATTCACCGCGACGGTGTTCCCTGTAACCGGGCGGATCGGCAAGGCGGCAAACTGGCTCGATGAGAGTTTCGAGCCTGCGATGTTGATGGATGGGGCCAGCCTTCGGCGCCTGTCAAGACACGGCATTGGGATCGGTTCCCATACCCGCAGTCATGCTCGCCTGACCCAGCTGACTGCCTCGCAAATTTCGCATGAATTGCGAGATAGCAAGTCCGAACTTGAAGACCTCATCGGTCTTCCGGTAAGCGACTTCTGCTACCCCTATGGCAGCTATGACCAGACGGTCTTGGAACTCACCGCAGAAGCAGGTTATCGGCTTGCCCTCACCTGTCTTCGTGGCGCAGCAAACAGCGCGCGAAACGCCTACGAAATTCCCCGCAAAGCGATTTCCTATGACGACAACTTCATGACCTATTTGTGGCGACTGCACGCAAAACATGCGGGTAAGCCGCGCGCGTTCTCGCCACTGGCCATGCATGCGTCGACCCGCTTCGGTGAATCCTGAGAAGGTAGCTGCGCACAAATCGATGGGCAATCACTCTCGCGCAGCGCTCCGGTAGGACGAAGAACCCAACGCCTGCAGGAGGCGCTCCGATCAACGTCCTGACACTGCGCCCGGAGAGGCGATTCGCAATGCCAGCCAGGGTCTGGCTGAATACCACAGCACGACGCTGGTGGTCCAGCAGATCCACGCCGTCCACAAGGTGTGGCTCGGATAGTGAGCTCCGCGCACCGACTGCGCGATGCCGAACAGGATGCCGCAGACCCACACCCCCGCCACCCAGCGTCGGGCGGCGATCGGCGTCGCTGCCCGCAACGCGAACCAGCCGCAGAGGAAGCTGAACGCGGCCGATGCATGCCCGGACGGGAAGCAGCGGCCGCCGCCTCCGTCGTCTACACCGAAAGCCCAGTGCGAAACATAGCGGGCAGAGCTGCCGAACTCGGCAAGATCCCAGGGACAGCTGGTCGCGCTGCGTTGCTTGAGCGTCGGGATCAGCACCAGGCAAATCACCATCGCGCTGAACCACCAGAGTCGGGTCGGCAGCTTCATGTCCCCCGCGAAGGACCAGGGCCGCACGACGTTGACGAGCACCACCACGATCGCCACAGCGCTGAGCCAGCGTCCGCCATCGTGCAGGACCCGCGAGAAGAACCAGTGGTTGCGCCAGACGAAGCCGTGTTCGTCGCCCAACCAGTGCATCACGGTGAGGTCCATGCCGACAAAGTCCCAGGCAAGAAGCAACGCCAGAGACGACAAGGTCCACAGCACGTCGCGCCGCGCTGTCGTGAGAGAAAAATTCATCGAGGATGGAGGTTAGGTTGCCGAACTGAAGGCCGGATGAAACGGGCTCGCCGCGTTGCCGACGCCGAGGAGGTGCGGCAGCGCCAAAGCACCGGCCTTGCCGACTCAATCGCGCGTCGCACGGTGCCTGACGCTTGCGATGTAGCTTTCGCCGTCTGGTGGCAAGCCGCTGCGCTGCGAAGCCCACATCATCTCGCCCAGGCACTCCATCACGTCGTGGTGCGCATCGTGCAGCGAGCTGCGGCGGGCGCTCAGCAGTTCGACCGCCTGCTTGATGCCGCGCGGTTGATCGATCGACACCTGCTCGCTGATCGACAAGTGCATCGACAGGTGCAGGAACGGGTTGCTGTGACCGGCCTCGATTTCGTAGACAGCGGCCAGCGCGACATCCACATCGCCCAGCGCGGCGTGGTACTCGGGGTGCTCGGCGATCCAGTCGGACGCGACGATTTCCAGGGCCGTCATCGGTACACCATCACGCGCTTTCTGATAAGCAGCACAGAAGAATCTGCGCACGTCGTTTTGTGTGGGAGCGAACATGCCGCCATTGTCGGCTGGGCTCGTCGCGACCGGGAATGCCATTCAGCGTTGGCCGCAATGCGCGCATCCACCGCCCTCAGTGAGGGCCTTAGGCCAAAGGCCAACGGCATGAATTTATGAATGGGAAGCACAAAATTGATGAGATTCGCAACCGTAAAATCACTGGCAGTTGTTGCCCATGCGAGAGGTGCTACGTTGCGCTATACAGAAACCAAAGAGCAAACCGCCGAGCTGCTCCGACTGGCGCTGGGGCACATGGGACGGCACGAGGCGGCGTTCAACCCGATCACCTTCACGCTGTGGTACGAGTACGTCGCCGGGATCAATCCCCACCTGAATACGGCGATCGATCAACTGACGAAGGACGCGTCGAGCATCGACGACGAACGCGTCATGCAGCTCTACAAGAAATACATCGCCCCCGCCGACCAGGAGACGATGACCTCGATCAGCGGCGAAATGGAGCGCCTGATGGCGAGCGTGGCGCAATCGGCCTCACAGACCGGTGATCGCGCAGGCACCTTCGGCGATCAGCTCGCAGGCCTGACGAACGCGCTGTCGTCGCGCGATATCGAACAGCTCAAGCCGCGACTCACCGAAGTGATGGCCGGAACGGCCGAAATGAAGAGTTCGGCAGACGCGTTGCGGCAGACGGTGACGCTCGGGCACGAAGAAATCACCCGGCTGCGCAGCGACCTCGAACGCGCCCGCGACGACGCCTTGCGCGACCCGCTGACCGGCATCCTGAACCGCCGCGGCTTCGAGCAACAGATCGGCTTGCTGCTGGCGCAGAAGTCGACCGATGGCATCAGCCACTGCCTGGTCATGCTGGATCTCGATCATTTCAAGTTGGTCAACGACACCCATGGCCACTTGATGGGCGACCGCGTGATCCAGGCGGTGGGTGAAATCCTGCGCACCTCGATCACCAACACCGCGCACTCCGCCGCTCGCTGCGGCGGTGAAGAATTCGCGATCCTGCTGCCGCAGACAACGCTCGACCAGTCGGTGCAGCACGCCGAGTCGGTGCGGGCCCGCGTCAAGGCCATGAAGATTCGCGACCGATCGACGCAGGAAGTGCTGTTGAGCGTGACCATCTCGGGAGGCGTGGCCGAGATGAAGCCCGACGACGACGCAGCCTCGTTGATTTCGCGTGCCGACGCCGCGCTGTACGAGGCCAAGCGGGCCGGCCGCGATCGCGTGAACTCCTCCTGAGCTACTTCTTCTCGACGTAGGGCTCGACGACCATCGCGTCCATGCGGTAGCCGCTCGATCCCATGTAGCTGTCGCTGCGCAGCGTCTTCAGCGTACCGCTGACCCACACCGTGTCCATCGACCGAAATCCCTTCGGCGCCTTCTGCGGCTTCACGTAGATGATCTGGTTCGCCGGCGGCGGCGGCGTGTGGATGCAGGCCCCGAAGTACGGCACCAGCAGGAATTCCTTCATGCCGGTCTTGGTGTCTTCCAGCGGCACCAGGTAACCGGGGATGCGAACGGCCACGCCGTCCATCTCGTTGTTGGTCGGCGCGTTGTCCCAGGTCTCGCGCATGCGCTTGAGCATTTCGGTGGCGCGCGGATCGCTGTCGTTCATCACGCTGAAGTTCATGTCCTTGAACTGCTTCAGCGGGTCCCAGTCCTTGGGCACGAGGTCGTCCCACTTGATCTCGCGAAAGGTGCCGGCCGCCACCGGCTTGCTGCCACCCGAGCCGCCGAGCGGACGACTCAACGACGGCGCCGCCGCAGAGCCCGCGCCACTTTGCGCCCACGTGTGCGCAGACATCCCCAGCCCCAGGACCGTGATCATCACGCCTTGCAACAGCACGCGGTCGAAACCGCAGCGCACCCTCGATCCGCTTTTCATGTTCACACCCTCGGGGACAGGCCATCGGCCAGGGACATTCGGTAGGCGCGCCAGGCTGGAATCAGACTGGCGATGCCGCCTGCCAGCACGACACCGGCGAACAGCATCCATTGGGCTGCGCTCGGCGCCGAAAGTTTCAGGTTGACTCCATATTGCGTCTGCACCCACGGCGCCGCCAGCGCGATGAAAAGCCCGGTGGCCAGCAGGCCCAGCAGCGCGCCGGCCAGTGTGATCAGCAGGCCTTCGCCGGCCAGCAGCAGCAAGACATGACGCGGCCCGGCACCGACGGCGCGCAGCACCGCCAGCTCGCGGCGGCGCTCGTTCAAGCCCGCCATCACCACGGCCACCAGGCCCGCGAGGCTGACCACACCAACCATCGCAGACATGCCGAGCAGCGCTTTCTCGCCGACGCCGACCACGTCCCACAACTCGTCGAGCGCCACGCCCGGCAGCACCGCCATCAACGGCTCGCCGGGGTACTCGGCGACGAAGCGCTGCACGTTGAACACCGCCGCCCGGCCCTTCAGCCCGACCAGCGCGGCAGTGACCTGCTTCGGCGCCAGATCGAACTTGCGCGCCTGTTCGGGCGGGATCACCACCCCGGGCATCGGCGCGCCGCCAACCCAGTCGATGTGGATCGCCTCCATCGATTCGAGGCTGATGTGCACGGTGCGGTCGACCGGCGTGCCGGTGCGCGCGAGGATGCCGACCACGGTGAACGGCTTGTCGGCGTGCTCGGAGCCGGGCAGCCCGCCGCTGCCGTGCGTCAAGGTCAATCTGTCGCCGAGCCGGTGGCCGAGCGCGTGCGCCACCTCGGCGCCCAGCACGGCGCCGTAAAGCCCGTCGATGCCGTCAGCGAAGGCGCGGCCCTGCGCCAGCACCAGCGCCTCGCGATCGCCGTAGAGGAATCGGTGGAAGTAATCGGCCGTGGTGCCCAGCACCGCATAGCCGCGGTGCGAATCGCCCAGCGACAGTGGCACCACCCACTCGACCGCGCGGTGCTTCGCGATCGCGGCCAGGCTGTCCATGCGGATGTTGTTGGTCGCGCTGCCGACGCGGAACACCGCGTACAGCATCAGCTGGACCGAGCCGGTGCGCGCGCCGACCACCAGGTCGGTACCGCTGACCGACTGCGAGAAGTTCTCGCGCACGTCGGTGCGCACCTGCTCGAAACCGAGCAGCAGAAACGTCGACAGCGCCACCGACAGCAGCACCAGCGACAAGGTCGCACGGCGATTCCAGGCGCTGCGCCAGGCGAGGGTCAGCAGCGCCCTCACGCGGTGTCCTCGGTCGTCGTCGACGAAGCGCGGTTGACCGCCGACAGCGACAGCCGCTCGTCGAAGCGCGCTGCCAGCCGCTCGTCGTGGCTGACGAAGACCAGCGTGCCGCCCGATGCGCGGCAGGCATCGAGCAGCAGGTCCATGAAGCTGTCGCGCCGGGCCGCGTCGAGCGCCGAGGTCGGCTCGTCGGCGATCACCACCTCGGGTCGGCCGATCAACGCACGCGCCGCCGCCACCCGCTGCTGCTGGCCGACCGACAGCTGCGCGGCCGGGCGCGTCCACAGCGCCGACGCCAGCCCGACGCGCTTCAGCAGTTCGCGCGCGGCGCCGCCGGGCGAGCCGCCGTCCTGCGTCGCGCGATCGCGGCGCAGCGCAGAAAAACGGCACGGCAGCAGCACGTTGTCGAGCACGCTGAGGTAAGGCAGCAGGTTGAACTGCTGGAAGATGTAGCCGACGTGATCGGCGCGGAACGCATCCCGGCGTGCACCCGACAGGTCGGCCCAGCACGTGCCGAGCAGGCTGACCGATCCGGATTGGGGCAGCAGCACGCCGGCCAGCAGGCCCAGCAAGGTGCTCTTGCCACCGCCGCTCGGGCCGTGCAGAAACAGCGTGCGCCCGGCCGCGACGGTGAGTCTGTCGATGGCGACGCAATCGGCCGCGCTGCCGGGCCAGGCGAAGCGCAGATCGCGCACCTCGATCACGCGCAGCACCTCGACCCGCATTGCAGCGGGCCGCGACAAGCCCGGAACGCCGCCACCGGAAATAGAGTCATCGAACCAGCGACACCCGCTTCGATGGCCGCTTCAGGTCGCGCTTGAACTGGCCCTTCGCGGTCACGACCTCGACCTTCAAGCTCTGCATGCGGATGAAGGCATCGAACAGGCCCACGTCGACCTCGGTGGCCTTCGCCGCATCGGCGCATTTGAATACGTAGGTGGCGTCGAGGTCGGCATGGCCTTCATGTTGCTCGGCCGGATCGGGCGTGCCCAGCTTGAGCGCGGCTGAGCTGAGTTCGACGCTGGCGGAAGTGCAACCGGCGGCCGGCGTGAACTTGAACAACGCATCTGCCGCCTTCAGGGCGGCGATGGTTGTCTCTGCGACACGCGTCTCGGCCACACCGCGGGGCGCGCGCTCGAAGCCCAGCAGGCTGTCGAGCGGTGTCTCGATCTGGAGCGTGATCCGGCCGGGCTCGACCGCGACGTTCAGCTCGGCAACACCATGTACATGCGGCCGGCCCTGCGCCAACGCAGCCCCGGTGATCAACAGCAACAACACCGCGGACCACGCACGGATCGGTTTCATCGGTTCGCTTTCGGAAAAGGCATCGACACGAGGTTCGCCGACCGCCATGACGCGGGTGTGACCCCGCAACTCAGTCAACGTTCAATTTCCGCTCGCTGGTCCCGGCGAAATAGAACCATTCGTTGCCCGGCATCGCCTTCGTGTTCGGGAACACGACGAACCCGTCGCTCGGTGCGGTGACCAGCGTGCCGTCATGGCGGCGGCCGATGGGCTCGCCGGCGGATACCGGATCGAAGCTGGCCCAGGGTTTCACGAAAGTGTCGTCCGCGTGCAGGCGATCGGTGACTTCGGTCAGGCGCAGCACCTCGACGTCGGTGCGCGGCTCCGGGCGCGGCGCTTCGATCATGGCCAGGTGGGCCATCGCGTTGAGGATGGCGCGGTAGCCGACCTCCGGCGCTTTGGGGTCATCGTGCTGACCGCACTCGAGCGTGATGGCCACGCCACCGACACTGCGCATGTATTCGGTGGTGCCGATGCCGTAGCTGGGATCGGTGTTCAGCAACGTCGCGCGCGCATTCGGATCGAGCGACTGGTCGGCGCGCTTGACGCGGTTGGCGACACCAGCGGCGTAGGTCTCGAGCCATCCTTCGACGAAGCGCTTCGGGCCCAGGCGCACCGCCACCGCTTCCTCGTGCGAAGCCAGTTCGAATGGCTGCAGCGTGTCCTCGTTGTTGAGCGGGCCGAGCATCGCGAACGGCTCACCGGGCGACTGGAACGAGTGCAGGTCGAGCAGCATGTCGTGCTGGGCGATCAACGGGCACAGCGCGTTGGCGATGCGATCCTCGAAGTCCTGCGGTTTGTCGGTCGGACGCAGATTGCGGTTCAGGTTGCGATCGCCCTCGCGCTTGCCACGCTGGTACGCCAGCGGGTTGGTGATCGGCACGAAGGTGACGTTGCCGCGCAGCAGCTTCAGCTTGTCGGCCTCGAAGTCGGCCAGCACCTTCTCGATGGCTCGCGGGCCGCAGGTCTCGTTGCCGTGCACGGCCCCCAGCACAAGCAGGCGAGGCCCGGCGCGGCCGGTCTTGATGCCGAGTACGGCGAGGGATTCGGTGCTGACGGGGGTGGAGTCGGACATGGCAGTGCGCGGCGGTTACGAGATAGGTCGGGGGATCATGCAGGGGTCGACCGATGCATGACGAAGAACGGGATTTTCGAAGTCTTCAGCAACCTCGATCGAGGCGCGTCGAGCAGGGTCGGCGCGATCACCACACCGAGTACACCATGATGAACCCGGCGACGACCATGCCGGTGAGCGCGAACAGGAACAACGCATCGGCAACATTTTCCAGGGTTCGGGCGAGCGCGCTGCGCCGGGTTCGAAGCGCGAAAAAGATCGCGTGGGTGCACAGCAGGAACAGCAACGCCGACAACGCCAGTACATCGTCGGCAATGGTTTGAACCACGAACGCCTTGCCCAGCGTGCGCAGCAGCGTGACGCCCGTGATCGACAGCCCGGCGAGCGTCCCCGACAACGCGAGCAAGTGCAGCAACTCGTCGCGCTGCCAGGTGCTTCTCGGCGTGCCGGTGTTCATCGAGACAGCACGTGGCTGGTGGTGATGTCGGCGATCAGCTTGTCCGCCGCACCGCAGACCACCGTGCGCACGACGCTCACCGTGCGGCCGCGCTTGACGAACGTCGAGATCGCCTGGAACGCCCCTTCGGACTGATTGCCCAGCAGGTTGGCATTGAGCGAAATCGCCAGCGGAAAGCCCTGCATGCCTTCGGTGATCTCGCCTGGCCCGAGGACCAGCAAAGTGGCGGCAACGTCAGCCATCCAGAGAATCGCGCCCGCGTGCACCGACCCGAACGGGTTCCTGATGCCGGCACCGATCGGCATGTCGGCGACCACGCGCTCGGGCGTGTGCTCGGTGATGGTGAAGGCGATCGAGCCCTGGATGTGCATCGCGGACAGAACCTGTTGTGGACTAGCGCGGCTTGTCGCCGGCTTCGCTCGCCTTGCCTACAACGCCCACCGACATCGCCTCCACCAGCGTCCGCACGTTGTGCTCGAACATCCGAACATAGGTATCCGCCTCGGTTCCGGGTGGCGACAACGCATCGGAATACAACTCGCCGCCGACCTTCAACCCCGCTTCGCGGGCGATGCGTTCGATCAGCCTCGGGTCGCTGATGTTCTCGACCAGCAGCGCGCTGGCTTTCGATTCGCGGGCCTGACGAACGATGCGGGCCACCGCTTCGGCGGACGGTTCGCTGCCGGTGGTCCAGCCGCGGGGCGCGATGAAGGTGACGCCGTAGGCGGCCGAGAAATACCCGAACGCATCGTGCGAGGTGATGACACGGCGGCGCTCGGCGGGCAGCGCGTCGATGCAGGCGCGGGTGTCGCGCTCCAGCGCGGCGAGGCGCTGCTGGTAGGCGGCGGCGCGCGCCTCGACTTCGGCCACGCGCGCGGGTGACTTGCCGGCCAGCGCGGCCACCAGCGCCGCGCGGATGTTGTCGGCGTAGCGCTGGCCGTTGGCGAGGCTTTGCCAGGCGTGCGGGTCGGCGCCGCCGGACAACTGTCGCGTCGCGATGCCGCGGCTCGCCACCACGATCGGGCCGCGGTAGCCGGAGGCCGCGATCAGCCGGTCGATCCAGCCTTCGAAACGCAGCCCGTTGGTGATGACCAGATCGGCATGCGCGACGCGCCGCACATCGGACGGCGTCGGCTCGAACACATGCGCGTCGGCATTGGGGCCGACCAGCGCGGTCACCTCGACCGCCGGGCCACCGACCTCGCGGGCGATGTCGGCCAGCACCGAGAACGTGGCGACCACCTTCAGCACCGGTCCGGCCGGTGTCTCGGCGGCTTGCGCTGCGGACCACGGCGTCAGCACGGTGCCGGCGGCTGCGGCGGTCAGGCCGCAGAGCAGCCGGCACTGAAAGTCGCGGCGATTCACCTCGAAATTCATCGTCAGGCCTTGCGGTGGGAGCGCCGTGACAGCTGCCGTGCGAGCAGGCTGTCGCGACTGCCGAACAACAGCGACAGCGTGTAGAAACTGCCGGCCAGCAGCACGATGGCCGGGCCCGATGGCAGGTTGGCGTGGTACGACAGCAGCAACCCGCCCCAGCCGCTGAGCACGGCGAACAGCGCGGCCACCGCGGCGAGGCTCCAGACCTCGGCCGCCCAGAAGCGCGCTGCGGTGGCCGGCAGCATCATCAGACCGACCGCCATCAGGGTGCCCAGCGCCTGAAAACCGCCGACAAGATTCAACACCAGCAGCACCAGAAACAGCCCGTGCACCCACGCGCCCGCATTGCCGAGGTGGCGCAGGAAGCCCGGGTCGAAGCACTCGACCACCAGCGGCCGGTAGACCAGCGCCAGCACCAGCAGGCTCACGGTGGCGATGCCGGCGATCAGCAGCAGCGACGCATCGTCGACCGCCAGCACGGTGCCGAACAGCACGCGCATCAGGTCGACACTGTTGCCGCGCATCGAGATGATCATCACGCCCGCCGCCAGCGCGATCAGGTAGAAGGCCGCGAAGCTGGCGTCTTCGCGCTGCGGCGTCAGGCGTGCGACCAGGCCGGCCAGGCCGGCCACCGCGATGGCGGCGACGAAGCCGCCGACGCTCATCGCCCACAGCGAGAAGCCGAACATCACGAAGGCCAGCGCAGCACCGGGCAGCAGCGCGTGGGCGATCGCGTCGCCGACCAGACTCATGCGGCGCAACACCAGCAAGGTGCCGATCGGACCGCAGCTCAGGCCGAGAGCGAGGCAGGCGACCAGCGCGCGGCGCATGAAGCCGAACTCGATGAAGGGCTGGATCAGCAGCGCGTGCAACCACATGAGCAGCGTCATGACGGCAGCCCCGCTGTCGTCTTTGCAACCGCGGCCCCACCGGAAGCCGGCGCGGCGCACCAGTCGGCGTGCTCGTCCCACTGCTCGGCCATCTGCTGCGCGCGCATCAGGTGCACCGGCACCAGCACCTCGTCGGTCGGCCCGTGCGCCACGCACTCGCGCGCGAGCAGCAAGGTCGTCGGGAAATGCTCGCGCACCTGCGCGAGATCGTGCAGCACCGCGATCACCGTGCGGCCTTCGGTGTGCCAGTGCTGCACCAGCCGCATCAGGTCGGCGGTGGTGCGGGTGTCGATGGCGTTGAAGGGCTCGTCGAGCAGGATCACCGGCGCGTCCTGCATCAGCACCCGCGCGAACAGCACGCGCTGGAACTGGCCGACCGACAGCTCCGAGATCAGCCGCTGCTCGAATCCGGCCAGCCCGACCGACGCCAGCGCCAGCAGCGCCTGCGCTCGCTGGGCCGCGGTGGCACCGGTGAACCAGCCGATGCGCGGCCACGCGCCGAGCATCACCACGTCGAGCACGCCGAGCGGGAAGCTGCGATCGATACCGGATTGCTGCGGCAGATACGCCAGCCCGGTGCGCGGCAGGCCGCCAGTGCGCACACGGCCGGTGCTGGGTTGCACGCGGCCGGTCAGCGCGTCGAGCAGCGAGCTCTTGCCCGCGCCGTTGGGGCCGATCACGGCGGTAAGCGAACCCGGCTCGAAGCGGCAGCTGACGTGGTGCACCGCCGGGTGGTGGTGGTAGCTGACGGTGAGGTCTTCGACGGCGATCGGCGGCGGCGCGATCGCACGCACGCCGGCATGGCGTTGGAGACGGGCAGCGAGCAGCGTCATGGTGTGCCCGACAGTGCCCACGCCACCGCCGCCCACAGCAGCGCGATCAGCCCGATCGCGCCGACCAGCCGCCGCAGCGCCGAGCTCATCAACAAGCTGGCGACTGGCGGACGGGCCGCGGTCGCCAGCGAGAGGGAGACATCGCGCGCATGCACGCCGTGGTCGTGACCGGGCGCGTGACGATGCGGTGCCGCGTGGGCGTGATCGTGCGAATGATCGTGTCCGTGGGCGTGTGCGTGTCCCGGCGCGCCCGTGTGGACGTGGCCGGTCGCCGGGGCATGCCCACCCACCCGTTCGGTCTTCATGGCACAGCCCCGGCCACGCAGCTCGCGCAACGGCCGCGCAGGGTCAGGTCATGGTGCTGCACCTCGAAACCCGGCGGCGCCAGGTCGTTCATCGGGCCCGGGCAGGCGTGGATCGGGTAGACCCGGTCGCACTGGATGCAGTGGAAATGATGGTGGTGCAGGTGTTGAAGCGCCTCGTCGAAGGCGGGCGCTGCCTGCGGCGCCGCGTGCACGTCATGCCGGTGCCCCGAGGGCGTCGTCGCAAGGTCGCGTGCCGCCATCTCGAAGCGTGCAGGCTGCCCCGGCAACTCGACACGGACGATCCGCCCGGCGTCCTGCAGGCCCTTGATCTGGCGGTAGACGGTCGACAGGTTCAGGCTCGGCACGGCCGATTTCGCCTGCACCAGCAGGTCCTGCGGGCTCAGCGCCTGACCGCTGCGCGCGAGCGCATCGACCACGGCCTGACGTTGTCGCGTGTGACGTTCCATGGCGCCATGCTAATGCAATTGCATTAGCAATAAAACCTGGCCCAGCCCTTTCCGTGGCTTCTGCACCGCCCGGTGGCGCGCCTCAGGCACCGTCGATCGGGCCCTGCGCCCGCAGCAAACGCCTGTTGACCCGCGACTGTTCGAGCGCCGGATGGGCAACGAGCACCAGCACCTCGGCGGCGCAAGGAACGTGATTCGCGATGGACGCCATGACGGGCCTCTGTCTAGCAAGCAGGGGTGGGAAGAAGCAAGCGCCCGGCGACGCCAGACGCGCCGGTAACATCACGTGAAACATGGGAGCGGGAGTCGAGCATGCCGGTGATCGTGGTGGCCAATCCAAAGGGCGGCGTGGGCAAGAGCACGCTGTCCACCAATCTGGCGGGGTACCTCGCGTCGCAGGGAAAGTCGGTGATGCTGGGCGATGTTGATCGGCAGCAGTCGGCGGCCACCTGGCTCGGCCTGCGGCCGGCGACGGCGAATCCGATCCGTGCCTGGGACACCGGTGCCGACCTGCGCGTGCGCCCGCCGAAGGGCACCACCCACGTCGTGCTCGACACACCGGCCGGCCTGCACGGCAAGCGGCTCGACGAGGTGCTGAAGATCGCGACCCGTGTGCTGGTGCCGCTGCAGCCCAGCATCTTCGACATCCACGCGACGCACGATTTCCTGCGTCGTCTGGCTGATCACAAGGAGTCGCACAAGGGGGCGCACAAGCTCGAGGTCGGCATCGTCGGCATGCGCTCGCGCGACGGCACGATCTCGGCCGATCACCTGAAGGCGTTTCTCGGCACCCAGGAGTTCCCGGTGCTGACGCATCTGCGCGACACGCAGAACTACATCCACCTCGCAGCGCAGGGCCTGACCTTGTGGGATGTCGCACCGAGCCGCGTCGAGCGCGACCTCGAACAATGGCAACCGTTGATCGCGTGGTTGAGCGATTGATCGAGGCATCCGCGGCGCAGATTCGTCGGGCCCCCGTTTGGGGGTGCATGGTGAAACGACCGCCCTGCGCGCGGGCAGGCGGGCTTAGCATCCCCGCGGCGCTGACGCCGGAGGAGACACGATGAAAGTCTTGCTGATCGACGACCACCCGCTGATCCTGTCGGCGCTGCAGAACATCATCCAGGGTCTGGGCGACAACGTCAGCATCGTTGCCGCGAACAGTGCGCGAGCAGCCCGCGAGACGCTGCAGCAGGACAGCGATTTCGACCTCGCCCTGCTCGATCTGCGGCTCGGCGATGCCGACGGCTTCGACGTGCTGGCCGAGTTCCGTGCGGCCTATCCCGCGATGCCGGTGGTCGTGATATCGGCGAGCGATCGCACCAGCGACGTGATCCGTGCGATCGACCTCGGCGCCATGGGCTTCGTCCCCAAGCGCTCCACCAACGACACCTTGTTCGAAGCGCTGAGCATGGTGATGTCCGGCGGCATCTACGTGCCACCGATGAACATGGGCGACGACACGTCAGGCACCGACCTGTATGTCGACACCTCGCCCGGCGCACTGCGCTCGGTGCGCCAGCACGCGGTCGACGACGGCTTCCAGACGCACGCCCCGCTCGAATCGCTGGGCCTGACGCCGCGACAGACCGAGGTGCTGGGCCTGCTGTTGCAAGGCAAGCCCAACAAGCTGATCGCGCGCGACCTGAAGCTGTCCGTCGAAACCGTCAAGGATCACGTGGCCGCCGTGCTGCGCACGCTGAACGTCAGCTCGCGCACGCAGGCGGTGCTGGCTGTCGGTCAGATGTCGCGCACGCAGGGCGGGCTGAACCACTGGAGGAAGAGCGGCGCATGACCCACGCGCGGATGCCATCGTCCGGCGAGTCATCCGACTCGTCGCTGGCCGACGAGGTGCGCATCGCATTCGACTACATGCCCGCACAGCTGGCCGGCAATCTGGCCGGCATCGGCGTCATCCTGATGATCTTCTGGGCGGACACGCCGAAGAGCGTGATGCTGCCGTGGCTGTCGGCCTTCGCGGTCATGTGGCTCGCGCGGTTGTGGTTGTTGCAGCGCTTCCACCGCCTGTCCCCGCTTGCCGCGATCGACTGGCCGCGCTGGCGCCTGGGGTGGAACGTGGGCACGCTGACCTCGGGAGCGCTGTGGGGCGCGACCTCCTGGGTCTTCTACCTGCGCGGCGAAAGCGCGCAGCAGATCGCGCTGATCATCACCGTGTACACCTTCTGCATCGCCGCCGTGCCCGTGCTGGCGACGCAGCCGCGCGTGTTCCTGTTGTTCTCGGCCCTGTGCTTCGTGCCGATGGCCGCGCGAATGGCCAGCGTGGGCAACGAAGACAGCTACCGCCTGGCAGGCATCCTGATGCTGATCTTTTCGTTGACGACGCTGCTCGCCCGCAACTACCGCCAGGCGCTGCAACGTGCGCTGGAGCTGAAAAGCCAGGCCGATCAGTTGCTGGCGCAGCTGCGCATCGAAAAGCGTGCGGCAGACGCCGCGCGTCACGAGGCGGAAGTGGCCAACCGCGCCAAGACACAGTTCTTCACCGCCGCCAGCCACGACCTGCGTCAGCCGCTGCATGCGATGGGGCTGTTTGCCGAAGCGCTGCGCCAGAAGAATCACGATGTCGAGGTCGCGCACCTCGTCAACAGCATCAACGAATCGGTCGATGCGCTGGAAGGCCTGTTCTCCGAGCTGCTGGACATCACGCGCATCGACAGCGGCGGCGTCGAGGTGATTCCGCAGCACTTCGCCATCGCCGACCTGTATCGCAAGCTGCGGCTGCATTTCGAACCCCTCGCATTTGAAAAAGGCATCGCCCTGCGCTTTCGAGGTGCGCAGCACGTGGCCCACGCCGACCCGCTGCTGGTCGAACGCATCGTTCGTAATCTGGTCTCGAACGCCATCCGGTACACGCTCGACGGCACCGTGCTCGTGGGTTGCCGGCGCAGCGGCGACCGGCTGATGCTGCAGGTGTGGGACACCGGCCCCGGCATCGCCGAGAACGAGCAGGCCCGCGTGTTCGAAGAGTTCTACCAGGTGGCCCCCGGAGCACGCACGGAACCGCACCAG
The DNA here is from genome assembly GCA_030271615.1 of Pseudomonadota bacterium. GTDB lineage: Bacteria > Pseudomonadota > Gammaproteobacteria > Burkholderiales > Burkholderiaceae_C > PBB1. Next base: position 2,646 of record JARXKP010000021.1, on the reverse strand, counting down.
CGCAAGGGCCTGGGCCTCGGATTGGCCATCGTCAAGCGCCTCGCGGGTCTGATGGCGGCGCCGATCCGGCTCAATTCGCGGACCGGCAAACGCACCGTCTTCACCCTCGAACTGCCGCTGGGCAAGCGGGTGCCGCAGGCGCTGCCGGTGCCGTCGGGCAAGGGGCGGCTCGACATCACGCTGACCGGGCGCCTGATCATCGTGGTCGAGGACGAACCCGCCGTGCGCGCCGGGCTCGAGGCCCTGCTCAAGGGCTGGGGCGCCACCATCGTCGGTTTCGACAGCGTCGCGTCCTGCTCGGCATGGGCCCGTGCCGCCGACACGATGATCGTGAAGCCCGACCTGTTGATCGTCGACTACCGGCTCGAACACGGGGCCAACGGCGTCGACGCCCTCGCGTCGCTGCGCGCACGCTTCGGAGAAGGGGTGCCGGCCATCGTCATCACCGGCAGCACGATGTCGGCGCTCGACCTCGAAGCGCAGCAGAAGAACTTCCACCTGCTGATCAAGCCGGTGGTGCCGAACAAGCTGCGCGCGATGATCGCGTTCAAGCTCGGCGTCAAGCCAGCCTGAGGGAGCCCTGAACTTCGCATGGGTTGGCCTGGCCGCCTTGAACTGAACTACCGGCGCGACGCAGATCGCACGCTGGCGCACGACCGGCATTCGGGCCCGCTGCGCGTGCTGCAGAGCTTGTATCCCGAAGGCCCGGGCATCTGCCATAACGTGCTGGTCCACCCGCCGGGCGGCATCGTCGGTGGCGACTTGCTGCATGTCGAAGCGAACCTGCAGCCGGGTGCGCATGCCCTGATCACGACACCGGGTGCGACGCGCTTCTACCGCAGCGCGGGCGAGCCGGCGCGCCAGTCGGTCACTGCCCGTGTCGCTGAAGGCGCGCGCCTCGAGTGGCTGCCTCTGGAGACGATCTGCCACAGCGCCGCGCTGGCCGAGAACAGCATGCGCTTCGAGCTGGCACCCGGTGGCGAGATGATGGGCTGGGACATCGTGGCGCTCGGTCTGCCGGCCAGCGGCGAGGGCTTCGACTCCGGCCATTACATGCAACGCATCGAGCTGCCCGGCGTGTGGCTGGAGCGCGGCACGATCCGCGGCGACGACAAGCGCCTGCTCGATTCACCACTGGGCTTCGCGGGCCACCGCGTGCTCGCGACGCTGTGGTTCGCTGCGGGCTCGCCGATGCACTCGGATCGTCGCAACGCACTGCTCGACGCAGCGCGTGAACACGCCTCGATCCATGTGCTGGCGCGCACCGCCGGCTGCACCTCGCCGCATGCCGAGATCGTGGTGCTGCGAGCGCTGGCACCGCGGGTCGAGCCGGCGATGCAGTTGCTCAATGGCGTGTGGGCCTGCTGGCGCGAACTGGGCTGGGGCCTGAAGCCGTGCACGCCGCGCGTCTGGCGGACATGATCTCGGGCCGTGAGTTGGAGGTTCGCAGACAAGACCTCTCGACGGTCGCAAGGATGCCGTCTGCGGTCCTCGCAACCAGTTCCTCGCGTGCAGCCTCAGTGAGCGTCAACAGCAGACAATCCCGCTCTCGAAAACCCAACGACATCAATTGGAGGAGGCATGGGAAAACTTGAGGATCAAATCCGCGCGATTCAACGTCGACGGTTCTTGCGCTACACGGCCCTGACGCTTGGCGGCGCGGCAGTCGGTATACCGACGCTCAAAGCCGCGGCGGCCGAATGCAAGCTCACCGAGCAGGAAATTCTCGGGCCCATGTACAACTACGGCGCGCCCATGGTGCAACTCAAGCTGGCCGCCGACGACGAACCGGGGCAAAAGCTGATGCTGCGCGGCTCGGTATTGAGCGCAGACTGCAAGACTCCCCTGGCCAATACGCTGATCGAAATCTGGCAGGCGGACGACAAGGGCGTGTACGACAAGCAGCAGCCCGGCAATTTCCTGGAGACCATCAAGCCGCATCTGCGCGGAATGGTCCTGACCGATGCGAAGGGCCGCTACGAAATCGAGACCATCGTGCCCGGCGCGTACCCCATTCCCCCGGGCGTTCCAGGGCTGGAGAAGTACGGCAACCTGACCCGGGCGCGGCACATCCACATCAAGGTCGAGCCGTTCCTGCACACGGCACTCACCACGCAGCTCTACTTCAAAGGTGACGAACACCTCGCTGGCGATCCGTGGGGTGGCCACAAGCCGGCGCTTGCGCTTGCCATGAAGCAGGACGGCAAGTACATGAAGGCCGATTTCGACTTCGTGTTGGGTACCGGATTGAAGAGTTAGTCGCGGCGCGCCTTCTTCAAACGAGACCGCCCACTAGATCGACATGCGGGCCCGCACGCCCTCGGCTTCCATGTCCTTGCCGCGACCGCGCTGGATGATCTCGCCGCGTTCCATCACCAGGTACTGATCGGCCAGTTCGGCGGCGAAGTCGTAGTACTGCTCGACCAGCACGATCGCCATGCGCTGAGGTTTGCCATCGACGTTCATGCCCCGGTCGGCCAGCATGCGGATCACGCGGCCGATGTCCTTGATGACGCTGGGCTGGATGCCCTCGGTCGGCTCGTCGAGGATCAGCAGCTTCGGCCCGGCCGCCAGCGCGCGGGCGATCGCGAGCTGCTGCTGCTGGCCACCCGACAGGTCGCCGCCACGCCGGTTGATCATCTGCTT
>JARXKP010000295.1 GCA_030271615.1 Pseudomonadota bacterium | reverse complement strand
GAACGACGGGAACTGCGACAGGAACACCGCGCCGAAGAACCACATCCACGAGATGCCGAGCAGCGAGCGGAACACCACGAGGTTGCCGTGCGCAAGCCGCAGGTTGCGCCAGGTCTCGGTCAGCGGGTTCCAGCAGATGCGCAGTTGCGGGTCGATCGAAGGCGATGGCGGAATCGCTTGCGCGACCAGGCGCCCGAGCAGCGCCAGCGCAAGGCAGGCGCCGGCCACCATCGCCGGGCCGCTGCCGGGCAGCGCCATCAGCAGACCCCCTGCGACGTTGCCGAGCAGGATCGCGACGAAGGTGCCCATCTCGACCATGCCGTTGCCGCCGGTCAGTTCACGCTCGCCGAGGTGCTGCGGCAGGTACGCGTATTTCACCGGGCCGAACAAGGTGGAGTGCAGGCCCATCAGGAAGACACAGCCCAGCAGCATCGGCACCGAACTCGCCAGGTCGTCGCGCAGAAAGGCCCAGGCCGCGACCGCCATGACCGCGATCTCGAACGACTTGACGAAGCGCATCAGGCGCGCCTTGTCGAGCTTGTCGGCCAGCTGGCCGCTGGTGGCCGAGAACAGCAGGTAGGGCAGGATGAACAGCGCGCCGATCACCAGCCCGACCTGCTCGGCCGGCAGCCAGCCCAGCTGCAGCCGGTAGGTCACCAGCACAGTGAGCGCGAACTTGAACAGGTTGTCGTTGCCCGCGCCGAGGAACTGCGTCCAGAAGAACGGCGCGAAGCGGCGCTCGGTCAGCAGTGCGAACTGGTCGGGCCGCGGCCCGTCCCGATCGCTCACGGTGGGTCGGAGGTGCGACCCGGCGGTAAGTCGAGCCCGAGCCCGCCCAGCACCGCCCGGGTGTCCTGACCCAGCGCTGGCGCGAGTCGATCGATGCGGCCCGGCGTCAGACTGAGCTTGGGCACCACGCCGGGCACGTCGAGCACCAGACCGTCGGCGGTGGTGATGCGTTCGATCATGCCGCGCGCCCGGTAATGCGGGTCGTCGGCGATGTCCTTCGCGGTGTACACGCGGCCGACCGGCACCTGCACCGCCTGCAAGGCCTCGAGCACTGCGGCGACGTGGCGCGACTGCGTCCACGCACCGATGGCGGTGTCGATCTCCGCCACCCGGGCGACGCGGCCCGCGTTGGTGGCGAGACCGGGGTCGAGCCCGAGGTCGTCGCGGCCGATGGCCTGCATCAGGCGCTTGTAGATCGAGTCGCCGTTGCCGGCCACCAGCACCCAGCCGTCGACGCAGGCGTAGGTGTTGCTCGGCGCGATGCCGGGCAGCGCCGAGCCCGCGGGCTCGCGCACCGCGCCGAATGCGCTGTACTCGGGCAGCAGGCTTTCCATGCAGTTGAAGACCGATTCGTACAGCGCGACGTCGACCACCTGGCCGAGGCCCTTCGGCGCCTGCTCGCTCACCGTCGCGTGGCGGTGCTGCAGCGCCATCAGGATGCCGATCACGCCGTGCAGCGCGGCCAGCGTGTCGCCCAGGCTGACGCCGCAGCGCACCGGCACGCGGCCGGGCTCGGCCGTCAGATGGCGCAGGCCGCCCATCGCCTCGGCGACGGCGGCGAACCCGGGCAGCTCGCGGTACGGCCCGGTCTGCCCGTAGCCGCTGATGCGGCACATGATCAGCCCCGGGTTGCTGCGCGACAGTTCCTCGTGACTCAATCCCCAGGCTTCCATCACGTCGGGCTTGAAGTTCTCGATCACGATGTCTGCCTCGGCGATCAGCCGCCGAACGATGTCGCGCGATGCCGGGTCTTTCAGATCCAGCGCCACGCTCTTCTTGTTGCGCGACTGGACCTGCCACCACACGCTGGTGCCGTTGTGCAGCAGGCGCCACTGCCGCAGCGGGTCGCCGCCGGGTTTGCCGTCGGCGGCCGGCGGCTCGATCTTGATGACGTCGGCGCCGAAGTCGGCCAGCGTCTTGGCGGCGAACGGCCCGGCGATGAGTTGGCCCAGTTCAACGACCTTGAGGCCGGCCAGGGGTCCGAATGAAGAGGGAGGATTCATGCGGTGTCGGTGTGTTCTCGGCACAGGGCCCCCAGCGCGTCCGGGGTCGTCTGGGGTGGCGTTGCCGACGTTGTCAGGCCGCTTTCTGCTCCAGCAGGTAGTTGGCGCCGTCGTATTGCCCCAGCACCTCGGTGAGGTACGGCAACACGGTGAGCAACTGATCGTGCAGCGTGTAGGGCGGGTTGAGGATGAACATGCCGCTGCCCGCCAGGCCGAAGCCCTGCGAATCGGGCTGCTGAACCGTCAGGCGTGCGTGCAGCCATCCCTTGGGCGCCAGCCCTTCGAGTCGCCGCGGCAGCTGCGCCGCTTCGAGCTTGCTGACCTGCGGGTACCAGACCATGTACACGCCCTCCGGAAAGCGCAGGATCGCCTCGCGCAGCGACGCGATCACCTTCGAATAGTCGCCGTGGCCTTCGTAGCTCGGGTCCATCAGCACGACGGCGCGGCGCGACGACGGTGGTACCTGGCTCTTCAGACCGTCGAAGCCGTCGGTGTCCTTCACCTCGGCGCCCTTGACCGTGCCCAGGTAGGACTCGAGGATGCGGTGATCGGTCGGGTGCAGCTCGTACAGGCGCAACTGGTCCTGCGAGCGCAGCAGCATCTGCGCGAACGCCGGTGAGCCGGGGTACTGTTCGAGCTGGCCATCGGGGTTGAACTGGCGCACCAGGGCCATGTAGTCGGCCACCGCTTCCGGCAGGTCGTCGAGGGTTTTCTGTCGTTCCCACAGGCGCGCCACGCCCTGCAGGTACTCGCCCTTCTTCTGCGCGTACTGGCCTTCGAGCGAATATCCTCCAGCCCCGGCGTGCGTATCGATCATCCGGTACGACTTGTCCTTCAGGTTCATGTGGCGCAGCACTAGGCACAGGGTGATGTGCTTGAGCACATCGGCGTGGTTGCCGGCGTGGAAGGCGTGACGGTAAGCGAGCATGCGGCAGGTTCCTGGTCAATCGGGCACTGTAGCCGCGGCATCGGGAGATGCGATCGGCGACACGGCCATTGTCAAACGCGGGTCAGGCCTCACATGGAAAATCTTGTGTTTATCTCCGGAAACCCCACCATGACCAGCCTGTTCGACTCGACCCACATCGGCAGCATTGCCGCCGCCAACCGCATCGCGATGGCTCCGCTGACCCGCAATCGCGCCGGCGCCCGCCAAGTGCCGACCGACCTGATGGCCGAGTACTACACCCAGCGCGCCAGCGCCGGGCTGATCATTGCCGAGGCCACGCAGATCAGCGCCGAAGGTCAAGGCTACCTCGATACGCCGGGAATCTACTCGCCGGAGCAGGTGGCGGGATGGAAGAAGGTCACCGACTCGGTGCATGCGGCGGGCGGCAAGATCGTGCTCCAGCTCTGGCACGTCGGCCGCATCTCGCACGTGTCGCTGCTGCCGGACGGCATGCAGCCGGTCTCGTCGACCGCACGGGTCGCGCAGGCCAAGACCTTCACGAAGGACGGTTTCGTCGACGTGTCGGTGCCGCGCGCACTGCGCATCGACGAGATGCCGCGCGTCGTCGCCGATTACCGCCACGCTGCGCGATGCGCAATGCAGGCGGGCTTCGATGGCGTCGAGGTGCACAGCGCCAATGGCTACCTGCTCGAGCAATTCCTGCGCGACAGCGTCAACGACCGAACCGACGCCTATGGCGGCTCGATCGAGAATCGCGCGCGGCTTCTGCTTGAGGTGATGAAGGCCATCTCGGACGAGATCGGTGCGGCACGCACGGGTTTGCGCCTGAGCCCGGTGACGCCTTTCAACGACGCCGGGCAGGACAGCGACGCGCAGGGCCTGTTCAACCACGTCATGGAACAACTGGCGCCGCTGAAGCTCGCCTTCGTCCATGTGATCGAAGGCTCGACCGGCGGTCCGCGCGACAACGTGCCGTTCGACTACGAGGCGCTGCGCAGCCGCTACAAGCAGGGTCACCCGCAGGGCACGTGGATGCTCAACAACGGTTACGACCGCCAGATGGCCATCGACGCGGTGGCGCAGGGCCATGCCGATGTGGTCGCCTTCGGCCGGCCTTTCATCAGCAACCCCGATCTGGTGCGTCGTCTTCGCGACAACGTGCCGCTGAACGCGATGGACGCAAACACGCTGTACGGCGGCGGGGCCGCGGGCTACACCGACTATCCGACGCTGGGCGCATCGCACCGCTGACCGCGTCGGAAGGACATCGAAAGGGCTGTGCCGGAACCCCCGGCACGGCCCTTTTCCATGGGGGGCATCGCTCAGGC
>JARXKP010000294.1:2828-4299 GCA_030271615.1 Pseudomonadota bacterium | reverse complement strand
CGCCCAGGTCGCCGGTCTGGTGATGGGCGCGCGGGTGCCCATCGTGCTGACCAGCCGTGCCGATTCAGCCCATTCGCGCATCGCTTCCTGTGCGCTGGCGCTGCTCTGGCTGAAGCATCAGCGGCAGATTCAGGCATGAAGGGCTCCATCCTCGCCATCAATTCCGGCTCGTCGAGCGTCAAGTTCGCGTCGTTCGACATCGCACCAGGTGTGCCGCCGCGGCGCATCCTGCATGGCGAGGTCGAAGGAATCGGCAGCGCGCCACGCCTGCTGGCGTGGGAGCACGAGGGCGCCGCGCTCGAAGAGCGCTCGCTCGACGTCAAGCCGGACACGTCAGTCATGAAAGGCCCTGCAAGCGATCACGAAGCAGCGCTGGTCGCCATCCTGGCGTGGCTCGACCAGCACCCGTCGCAAGGCCGGCCCCTGGCCGTTGTTCACCGTGTGGTGCACGGGGGTGAACTGTTCACCGCACCGACGTTGGTGACGCCTGACGTGTTGACTCAGCTGGGTCGCCTGGAGCGACTCGCACCGCTGCATCAACCCCACAACCTCGCGGCGATTCGCGCCATCGCCGCTCTGCAACCCGGCCTGCCCCAGATTGCCTGCTTCGACACGGCCTTTCACGCCGGGCAGGCCTGGGTGAAGCGGGCGTATGCGCTGCCGCAGCGGCTCAGCCAGGCCGGGGTGAAGCGCTATGGATTCCACGGGCTGTCGTACGAGTACATCGCGAGCGTCCTGCCCGCTCACCTCGGCCCGGCTGCCGATGGCAAGGTGGTCGTCGCGCACCTGGGCAATGGCGCGAGCATGTGTGCCTTGCTGGAGCGACGCAGCGTGGCCACGAGCATGGGCTTCACGGCCCTCGACGGCCTCATGATGGGCACACGCTGCGGCCACCTCGATCCCGGCGTGGTCCTGTACCTGATGGCGGAGCACGGGATGACCGTCAGCGAGGTCGAAACAGTGCTGTACCAGCAGTCGGGCCTGCTCGGGGTGTCCGGCATCTCGTCGGACATGCGCACGCTGGAGGCCAGCCCGCATCCGGATGCGCAGGCAGCGATCGACCTCTATGTCTGCTGCATCACGAGGGAGCTCGGTGCGCTTGCCGCAACGCTGGGGGGACTCGATGCGCTCGTCTTCACGGGCGGTATCGGCGAACACAGCGCGACGATTCGCCAGCGGGTGTGCCGGGATGCTTCGTGGCTCGGCGTTGAACTGGATCAGGAGGCCAATGTCGCGAACCAGTCACGCATCAGCAAGGCGGCCAGCCGCGCATCGACATGGGTCATTCCGACCAACGAAGAATGGATGCTGGTCAAGCACGCACAGGCGGTGCTCGGCCAGCGTGCGTTCGGATGAGGCCGCGGGCCAGCAGGAGCGGAAGCTGCCACTCTGGCGTTCGGGATCAAGGTGCACGGCGCCTCAGGTTCGCGTTCCGTGCCTTCGCGTTGCGCCTGTCAGTCCTGCCAGCGCG
>JARXKP010000294.1:0-2728 GCA_030271615.1 Pseudomonadota bacterium | reverse complement strand
GCCTCAGGTTCGCGTTCCGTGCCTTCGCGTTGCGCCTGTCAGTCCTGCCAGCGCGCCAAGGAAGGCAGCCGCCGATCGTCACAAGACGGTCACACGATATCTGTATTTTCGAAGCTGCCGGTCGGTCGTCACCACCGGATCGCCATGACGAAGCCTCTCAAGATCAATCGCTGCCTTCGCGTCCCTGCAAACGTGAACGGGCGCGATTTTGTCGTCGGTGACTTGCACGGCCACCGCAGTCTTCTCGAACAGGCGCTCGACGAGCTTGCCTTTGATCAGCGCTGCGACCGCGTTCTGTCAGTCGGCGATCTGATCGACCGGGGACCGGAGTCGCTGGAGACGCTCTCCCTGATCGAGGAGCCTTGGTTCCATGCGGTGCTTGGCAACCACGAACTGATGCTGCTGAATTTCCTGGGCTACTACGGCAGCCGGATGCACTCGCGCAAGTCCTATGCATCGGGCGGAGGCGAGTGGATCACCGAGGCGATTGCCAGGAACCCGAAAGCCATCGCAAGGCTGGCGCACAAGGTGTCGACGCTGCCTCTCGCAATGCATGTCGACGGGGATGTCCCCTTCAATGTGACCCATGGTGACCTGGGTCAGATCGGTTCCCGTCGGGCGGTCCAGCTGGGCGAACGGACCATCTGCGTGCACAAGGCCGATGCCGCCACTTCCTCCCGGGTCCACTTTGCTGCGGCGATGAATTCAAGACGGCTCGGACTCCGGTTTGCGCAACATCCGGTCCAGATCAGCCCCTCGCCCATCGGGGCACTGCCGATCACTTACGTCGGACACTCGCCGAGCCGCGACATCATCGTTCACGACTCGTACATCTACATCGACCAGGGCGTCTGTGCGCCAACGTCCAAGCGGACCGACCCGACGCTGCCAACGGTGCTGGAGCATCGCCGGTTCGCCTCCTGGCTCCACGGCGCCGCAACTGCGCGCCAACAGACTTGGGAATCGTCACCGCCTCTTGTGACGCGCTCCATCTTGCGGCCTTCCACTTCACCGGCCTGAACCGCTTCGGTGCCCGGCCGCCATCGCTGCGGGCGGTAGGATGGCTGCGCAGTGGTTTGCGAGTACGGTCGATCGGGGCAGGTACACCGCCGTCCAGCAGGTTGCAGGGAACTGCCATGAAGAGCCAGACTGAGATCGAACTGAAGTTCGTCGTCCCGCCAGCTGCGCGCGTCGGCGTCCTGGCGGAGCTGGCGCGTGGCTCGGCAACGCTTGACCGCACTTCGTTGACGGCGCTGTATCTCGACACGAACGACCGGCGCCTCGCCCAGGCGGGGATGGTCTGGCGCCTGCGACGGGAAGGACGTCGCTGGATTCAGACCCTGAAAGCCAGCGGTTCAAACTCGCTGGAGCGATTCGAGCACGAGGCGATCCGACCCGGCGCCACTGCCGATGCCGCTGAGCACGCCGGCACGACCCCGGGAGACAGGTTGATCACGCTGCTGCGACGGGCCCGCGCGGACGGCATCGAGCCTGAAGTTCGCTTCCGCACCGAGGTCCGGCGTACCGCCCGCCGGATTCGCACGCGTGGCGCCGTCGTTGACGTGGCCTTCGACGAGGGCCGGCTCCTGTCGGCCGATGCGAGCCAACGGTTGCGCGAGATCGAGTTCGTGTTGGTCTCGGGCTCGCCGATGGCGATGCTGCGCCTCGCCGAACGATGGCGAAAGCGCTTCGCTCTGGTCTACGACCCGCGCAGCAAGGCCGAGCGAGGTGACCGCCTCGCCGATGGCACGCCGTTCCCGCCACTGCGCAAGGCCAGTCGGCCGAGCTACCCCGACGATGCGACGGCCACCGAGGCCTTTGGCGTCGTGCTCGACGAATGCCTTGCGCAGATCACCTACAACTCGATCGGCCTGATCGAGGGCGATCCTGCCCAGCGCATCGAACACGTCCACCAGCTGCGGGTCGGTATCCGCCGGCTGCGCAGTGCGCTGCGCAGCTTCCAGGGCTGGGTGCCGCCACCGCCTGCCGACCTCGTCGAAAGTCTCCGCTCCTTGTTTGCCACGCTGGGCTTGTCCCGCGACAGCGATGTGCTGGGAAGCGGCGTGGTCGCCGAACTCGCCAGGGCCGGGGCACCTGAATTGAAACTCCCGCCAGGCCCCGCCGGCCCCGATCCGGTCGACGCGGTGCGGGACACCGGCACGCAGCGTGTGCTTCTCGCCTGGATCGCATGGCGGACGACCTTCGCGCCCGCACCCGAAGAGCCGGCAGTGACCCTCGAGGCCGAGTTGCCGATCGAGGAGCACCATGCTGCCAGCCTGAGCGGGATGGCCGAGAGCGAGCCTTCCGAGGCGGCTTCGGCGGACTCAGGAGGCCCGCAGGCAAACCCACCGCAGGAACCAACCAAAGGCGACGACCCTCGCAGGTTTCGCCGCAACGTCCGACGACGCCTGCGCCAATGGCATGCACGCATCGCGTCAGACTGGAAATCGTTCGACGCACTCGACGATATTGGCCTGCACGCGCTGCGCAAGCGCATCAAGCGGCAGCGTTATGCGGTCGAGTTTTTCGCTCCGTTGCTGCGGCGGCGCCAGGTCGATCGATACCTTGGCGCTCTTTCCGCGATCCAGGATCGGATGGGTGCACTGACCGACCTCTTCGTCGCCCGCGACCGGTATCAGGCCCTCGGGACGCCGGACCCTGCCGCGTGGTTCGCACTGGGATGGCTTGCGGCACGAATCGCGGAGCTTCGCGAACTCGCGAAACCCGA
>JARXKP010000293.1 GCA_030271615.1 Pseudomonadota bacterium | reverse complement strand
GCAGCAAGTTCCCGCTGCGGCTGGAGCACATGGCGCGCGCGCCCAAGACCTGGGTCGGACCTTCCAGCGGCGCTGGCGACCCGACGAAGCCGAACGGCGTGGTCGCGAACCACCCGCAGGCGCAGCGGGCCCGGCCTGTTGCGTCGGTTGGCGACCCCGCGGACCGACATCGCCCCACCGGACTCGGCATGGATTCGCACGATGTGCGCCGACGCATGGTCGAGCGATTGAGCGCGGCCGGCCCCCACCACGCGCGTGTGCTCGAAGCGCTGGCCTCCGTGCCGCGCCATCAGTTTGTCGACGCTGCGCTGGTGACCCAGGCCTATGAAGACACCAGTCTGCCCATCGGCCACGGGCAGACCATCTCGAAGCCCTCGGTGGTGGCCAGGATGCTCGACGTGCTGATGAATGGTGCCACCGCGCGCAGCGTCGGGCACCTCGGGCGCGTGCTCGAAATCGGCACCGGTTGCGGTTACCAGGCGGCGGTGCTGTGCTGCCTGGGTCGACAGGTGGTGTCGGTCGAGCGCATCAGGGGCCTGTACGACAAGGCTCGTGATCTGGTGGCGCCGCTTCGGATGAACCAGCTCCGGCTGGTCTACGGTGACGGCATGCTCGGTCATGCGCCCAATGCTCCCTACGACAGCATCATCGCCGCCGCATGCGGCGCATCGGTGCCTGAGAGCTGGCTGAACCAGTTGGCTGTGGGCGGGCGCCTGATCTCTCCGGTCGACGACGCTGTGAAGGGACAGAAGCTGGTTGTCGTGGACCGCCTCGAAACGGGATACCAGCGCACCGAGTACGAAGCCGTGCAGTTCGTCCCCCTAAAATCTGGCTCAATTTGAACGAGGTGTCGGCGCGGATGAGAACGATGAACGAGGCTCGACGGCAGGCAGCGGGTCTCCTGTGCGCTGTCTGTGTGGGATTCCTGTTGACGGCTTGCGCATCGACGTTCAACCGGGCGCCGGTGGAGGTTCGCCATGCGCCCTCCAAGCCGACGACGTCGGTTCCCCCGAGCGCCGAGCCGCAAGTGGAGGCCAGTGCGACACCGGCCGTCGTCGACAACGCGGGCAAGCCCGGGTACTACACCGTCAAGCCGTCTGACACCTTGCTGAAGATTGCCCTGGACAACGGACAGAATTGGAAGGATCTCGCGCGTTGGAACGGCATCGAGAACCCCAACGTCATCGAGATCGGGCAGGTGTTGCGGGTGATTCCGCCCGGCGCTGATCCGGCTGCGCTGGGCACACGTCCTGCCATGGCCTCGAAGGTCGAGGCCCGGCCGTCGGACCCTCGGACACCGCCGGGATCGGCCTCGGCACCGGCTTCGGTGCCCGTTGCCGTCACAGCGGCAGGGTCGGCATCGGTTGCCGCTGCAGCGGCCAGTGCTGCGGCTGCGACGGGGTCATCCGCTGCGCCTGTCGCCGCACCGGCCGCTGCCACCGCATCGCAGGGCGACGATGCAGTTGTCTGGATGTGGCCCGCCACGGGCGCTGTCACCACGATGTTCGATGACGTCAAGAGCAAGGGCCTCGCCATTTCAGGCAAGGCGGGCGATCCGGTTCTGGCTGCCGCCGATGGGCGCGTGGTCTATGCCGGGTCGGGCCTCAGAGGCTACGGCAACCTGGTGATCGTCAAGCACAACAGCACCTACCTCACCGCCTATGCGCACAACCAGTCCTTGCTGGTGAAGGAAGACCAGGCGGTGCGTCGCGGCCAGAAGATTGCCGAAATGGGTTCGACCGATGCCGAGCGGGTGCAGTTGCACTTCGAAATCCGCAAGCAAGGCAAGCCCATCGACCCCGCGAAGCTGCTGCCCGCCCGCTGACCTCCGGCCCACCTGCCGTGCCGGTTCGCCTCGAACCGAACGCTGCGGCTGGGCTGCTCTGGTGCGCAACACGCCCAAGATAATCGAGACATGACATCGAACACCGAGTGGTTGAGCGTCGAGTCGCTCGACCTTGAAGGGCAGGGCGTGGCCCACAACGCCGAAGGCAAGGTCGTCTTCATCGAAGGAGCGCTGCCCGGCGAGCAGGTGCAGGTCAGCGTGCACCGCCGCAAGAACAACTGGGAGCAGGCGTCGATCGTGGCGCGGCGTCGCGAGAGCTCGCAACGCGTGACACCGCGTTGCCGCTACTTCGGCACTTGCGGTGGCTGCAAGATGCAGCATTTCCAGGCCGGCGCCCAGCTCGCGACCAAGCAGCGCGCGCTCGAAGACGGTTTATGGCACCTCGCCAAGGTCAAGCCCGAGCAGGTGCTGCGCCCGATCGAAGGCCCGGCCTGGGGCTATCGCTACCGTGCTCGCCTGTCGGTGCGCTATGTCGCCAAGAAGCGCAAGGTGCTGGTCGGTTTTCACGAGCGCAAGTCAAGCTACGTCACCGACATGGACAGTTGCGAAGTGTTGCCCGCGCACCTGAGTGCGCTGCTCTCGCCGCTGGCCGAACTGATCGGCGGCATGGACCAGCGCGAGCGCCTGCCGCAGATCGAGGTGGCGGTCGGTGACGACACCGTGGCACTCGTGCTCCGGCACCTCGAAGCGCTGACGGCGGCTGATCTGCAGCGCCTGAGCGACTTCGCGGTGCAGCACGCTGTGCAGTGGTGGTTGCAACCGCAGGGCCCTGCCACGGTGCACAGGCTCGATGCATCAGCGCCGGGTCTGACGTACAGCCTGCCCGAGTTCGGCATCACGATGCATTTCAAGCCGACCGACTTCACACAGGTCAACCACCAGATCAACCGCGTGCTGGTGGCGCGCGCGATGCGTCTGCTCGACCCGCATTCCGACGAACGTGTGATCGACTGGTTCTGTGGCCTGGGCAACTTCACGTTGCCGATCGCGACACGAGCGCGCGAGGTTCTGGGGATCGAAGGCAGCGAGCCGCTGGTCGAGCGCTCGCGTGAAAACGCCGTGTTCAACGGGCTGGCCGCGAAGACCCGCTTTCGGGCGATGAACCTCTTCGAGATTGATGCTGCAGCCTTGGCCGGGCTCGGGCACGCAGACAAATGGCTGGTCGATCCGCCGCGCGAAGGCGCCTTCGCGCTCGCCAAAGCGCTGGTCGACGTGGCCGAAGATTCCAGCGTTGCGCCTGGGTACACGCTGCCGAAGCGGATCGTCTATGTCAGTTGCAACCCGGCGACGCTGGCGCGCGATGCCGGTCTGCTGGTGCACCAGGCCGGCTACGTGCTGGCGGCTGCAGGGGCTGTCAACATGTTCCCGCACACCGCACACGTCGAAAGCATCGCGGTGTTCGATCGCAGCAGTTGAGACACAAAACAAAACGGGGCCCGAAGGCCCCGTTTTTCCGACCTGCCGATAGGCTTTATTCGCGGCTGCCACCCGCGATGCCGAAGATCGCCAACAGCGACTGGAACACGTTGTAGAGGCTCAAGTAGACCCCCAGCGTGGCGCTGATGTAGTTGGTTTCTTCGCCATCCTTGACGCGCTTCAAGTCGTGAAGGATGAAGGCCGAGAAGATGCCGATGGCGACCACCGACAACGTGATCATCAGCGCACTCGACTGGATAAAGATGTTGGCGATGCCAGCCACCAGCAACATGATCATGCCGATGAACAGGAACTTGCCCATCGAGCTCAGATCGCGCTTGATGACAGTGGACAGTGTTGCCATGCCCAGGAAGATGGCTCCTGTGCCGGCAAACGCCATCATGATCAAGCCGGCGCCGTTCGAAAGGCCGAGCACCGCCCCGACCATGCGCGACAGCATCAGGCCCATGAAGAAGGTGAAGCCCAGCAAGACCGGCACACCCGAAGCCGAGTTCTTGGTCTTTTCGATGGCGTACATGAAGCCGAAGGCGCCGCCCATGAAAACGATCAGGCTGATACCGGGCGTCATTGCTCGCGCAATGCCGGTCGTGACGCCGATCCAGGCTCCCAACACCGTGGGCACCATCGACAGGGCGAGCAGCCAGTACGTGTTGCGCAGGACGCGGTTTCGCTGATCTTCCGATGTGACCGTGCCGACGTAGCCGGCGCGCAGTGTTTGATTCATGCAGACCTCCAGAAAGGTTGAGACTTGCGGTGTGATCCGCTCGGGCGATTCTAGTTCCCCACCCGCGGCGGCCGACCTTCACATCTCAGTGCCTGGCCTACCCGGAAATGGCCCACCGGATCGGGACTGCGGGCAGCCAGATACAGTGGTGTTTTGACTCTTGAAGGCGCGCGATGATTTCCAGACCCGCTTTGACTTTGTCCGATGTGAAGCGCATCGCTGCGGCTTGCGAGCAAGAGGCGACCGCCAACCAATGGGCGGTGTCGATTGCCATCGTCGACGATGGCGGTCATCT
>JARXKP010000292.1 GCA_030271615.1 Pseudomonadota bacterium | reverse complement strand
ATGATCTCGGCGGACAGGATGAAGTCGGTGCGCACCGCGCCCTTGATCTTGTCCTTCTCGAACGCGACCATGTCGACGGCGGGATCGGCCAGCGCCTCGATCACCTCGGCCTGATGGGCTGCATCTTCAGAGGGGTCGTGCAGGAACTTGTGGGCCAGCTTCTCGAACCCTTCGAAGCACAGGAATAGACCACCGACCATCAGCAATGGCGTCACGGCCCAGGGGGCGAACGCACTGATCGCAAGCGCCGCAGGCACCAGGATCGCCTTGTTCATGGCCGACCCCTTGGCCACGGCCCAGACCACCGGCAGTTCGCGGTCGGCGTTGACGCCGGACACCTGCTGAGCGTTCAGCGCGAGGTCGTCACCCAGCACGCCGGCGGTCTTCTTGGCGGCGACTTTCGTCAGCAGCGCCACGTCGTCGAGCACGCTGGCGATGTCGTCGATCAGGGCGAACAGACTGGAGGCCATCGGGGTTTCTCTCCGGGGGTGACTGACAGCGGGGGATCGTAGCGGCGTGGATGGGTGAACCGGTAGCCGCGCGCCGGCAACGGTCATGGCGGTCGTGCGAACATTCCTTCCGTGGATTCAACCGAAAGGCCCCTATGAGCCAGTGGCGCAAGAAAACGGTCGACGAAGTGTTCACCCCGGACGAAGTGATCGCTCGTTTGCAGCAGGAGCTGCCGACCTGGACCCTCGAAGACGGCTGGATTCGGCGCAAGTACAAGACGAGCGGCTGGAAGGGCACGCTGATGGTCGTCAACACGGTCGGTCACCTGGCCGAAGCCGCGTGGCATCACCCGGATCTGGCGGTGTCGTATGCCTTCGTCATCGTGAAGCTGATGAACCACGCGGCCAAGGGCATCACCGAGAAAGACTTCCAGCTCGCCAGGAAGATCGAAGACGTGGTGCTCTGGCAACCCGCCAAGGAAGAAGGTTCGGAACTCGAAGGCACGCCGGACGACCCTCGGTTCAAGTACATCAAGTACGACTGACTCCAATCGCACGCGCATGCCTATTGGAAGCGCCTTCCATCTGCTCGCAGGGCTCCGGGCGGCCAGCATCGCGATCGGCCTTCTGGCAGGGACGGCATCCGCGCAGCCGGCACCCGCGACCGCGCAGACCGCACCCGGTAGCGTTCGCGGCGCCTGGAAGATCGTGCAGGCGCGCACCGAACCGATCCTCGACCAGCGCAATGCACGCCTCGAACTCGGCGCCGACGGGCGCCTGGGCGGACACACCAGCTGCAACACCCTCTCGGCGTCCTACACGCTCGATGGCGCGCAGATCCATATCGGCCCGATCGTCACGACGCGCATGGCGTGCTCACCCCTGCGGCTCGAACAGGAAGACCGCATCCTGACCGCGCTCGAGGCGGCAGTCACAGCCATCGTGCGCGCCGACGGCCTGCTCGAGATCCGCGACAGCGACGGTCGCGGCCTGCTGCGGGCGATACGCTTCGAGACTGCACAGAGCGCCGATCCGGTGGAAGGCGCGCCACAGCCGGACGCCTGGCCCGTGGTGGGGCAGCAAGGCATCATCAAGATCGTCATCGTGCCGACCGATGCCATGCGCGATCGCGCGGCTTATGAACGCGAAATAGCGGCCGTCTGCCAGCCCGACCAAAGCTGCTTCATCAATTTCTACAGCAACTCCTCAGGCGCGCCGCTGAGCGTTCCACTGCCAGACTCGATCGCCAGCGAGGCGACGGCCGTGTTTCGGCGGTCGGTCAAACAAGCCGGCGAGTTCTTCCGCTGGAGCTGCCGACTCGGCTTGCCTGAAGGCGATTGCTTCTGACGCCCGCGCAGGTGCCGCGACAGCGCCCTGCACGGAGAAGCAATGCTCTGGATAAATATGCAGTACATCTCCGATGTATCACCAGAGCAACGTTCACGCTGGAAATAATATAGGGATAACCCTTATTATGATTCGCCCCGTTGTGGTTCGCAATGCCCGGAAAGGCGCGCCGTTACAGAGAACAGCACCAATTCGAAGCACCTTGGGTCGGATTGCGGTGGCAACGCTTGCAATCTCAAAATGCAGCCTGAGAGGGAACAAATCCCGGCAAATAAAAGATCGGGCCCTTCTCTCGCCGACGGCCGACTGCTGCGGGCAAAACTCCTCGACAGAAGTTGGCTCCATTCGAATCACTGGAGTCACAGATGACAAAACTCTCAACCTTTCACCACTCCCTCAAGCGCACGCTGGTTTCTGCCGCACTACTGATGTCTGCCGTCGGCGCGGCACATGCCCAAAGCTCGGTGACCATCTACGGTCGTGTCGACCTCGGTTACCAGTACAGCAGCAAGGTGGCCAACGCCGCCGGCAAGGACATCGGCAGCGTTTCCGAGTTGGCCAACGGCGGCATTCGCCCGAGCATCTTCGGCTTCAAGGGCACTGAAGACCTCGGCGGCGGCTTGAAGGCGTTCTTCAACCTCGAGTCGCACTTCGATGCGGGCACCGGCTCGACGACCTCCACGTTCTTCCGTCGGCAGGCCAACGTCGGCTTGTCCGGTGATTGGGGTACCGTGACCCTGGGCCGCCAGTACACGCCAGCGGTATTGGCTCTGCTGGCCACCGACCCGCGCGCGATCAAGGAGCAGTTCTCTGCCCTGTACACCTTCGCGCTGAATCAAGCCGGCGGCGGCACCAACGGCAATGACCTCGGCATCTTTGCCGCCAATGCTGTTTCGTACGCCCAGGACTTCGGGCCCGTTCACATCGGCGCGCTTTACGGCTTTGGTGAGCAGGCAGACAAGATGAAGGCGGGTAACTTCCTGTCGTTTGGCGCCACCTACACCGGACCCGTCACGGTATCGGCCTACTACAACGAAGTGAAGAACACGGCCACCAGCGGCCCGGCAGAAGGCGCAAAGTCCAAGCAGTACGGCGTCGGTGCGGCCGTACCGTTCTCCAACTTCGGTCTGCCTGCGCTGACCGTCAAGGGACAGTTCATCAACTCGAAGCAGGATGCCCTCAACGACGCGATCGGCGGCAAGGAATCGGATACCGACACCTTCGCGCTGGGTCTGGACTACGTATGGAGCCCGGCCAACACCGCGTCGATTTCCTACTACCACAGCGACAACAACAAGATCAGCAAAGACAAGACCGGCATGTTGGTCCTGAGCAACGAGACGGCTCTGTCGAAGCGCACCGTGATCTACGTGCAGACGGCGATCGTCGACGCTGACAAGGGTTCGACGTACTTCACCCAGTCGCTGCTGGGCCCCATCGGCAAGCTGAATCCGGTGCTGGACAAGACCAACGTCATGTTCGGCTTCGGCATCAGCCACAGCTTCTGATCGACGAGTCGGTCTGACACTGAGGCCCGTTCGGCTCAGTGCCCAGACTGGCAAGTCTGCAGACGGCGAATCAGCTTCGTTCTGCGAGCCCAAGGGGACCGATCAGTCGGTCCCTTTTTTCCTTGTCGATCAGTCCAGGAACATCGCCCGGACCAATCGCCATTCCTGCGGACCATCGGTCGTGCGGGAGCAGCCAAGCGGCTCGGGGTCAGCCGCTGGCAGCAGTTCGGAGCGCGAACGATCGCCGGTACCGGTGCCCATGTGATAGCGGTCGAGCCAGACCTTGACGGTGCGCGTCGGGTGCGTGTTCTTCACCAGGATCTGCACGCCATTGCGCGACACGCACGTGCCGGCGAATTCCTGGACGAACACCACGTAGGTGCGCGCGTCTTCCGCCGCGACAGGCGCCGACGCGGCGGGCGGTGCGGCCGCCACAGGCCCGGCCCAGAGTGCGGCCAGCAACGCCCCCGCGATCAGGTGCCGGCTCTGCACTCGACGTCTCCTGGAGGCACACCCGGTATCGACACGGCCTGCAGCGGGGATGACGCGTTGCAGGCCGCAGGCATGTCCGGCGATTCGTTGTCGTCCTCGTCCGCCTCCAGCCCGAGGAAGCCGCCACTCTGATGCGCCCACAAGCGCGCGTACAGGCCGTTCTGCGCCAGCAGGGTCAGGTGATCGCCCTCCTCGACGATGCGACCGTGCTCGAGCACGATCAGCCGGTCCATGGCAGCGATGGTCGACAGCCGATGCGCGATCGCGACCACGGTCTTGCCTTCCATCAGCCGGTACAGGCTGGCCTGGATCGCCGCCTCGACCTCGCTGTCGAGTGCGCTGGTCGCTTCGTCGAGCAACAGGATCGGCGCGTCCTTCAGCATCACACGGGCGATCGCGATGCGCTGGCGCTGCCCGCCGCTGAGCTTGACGCCGCGCTCGCCCACATGCGCGTCGTAGCCCATGCGGCCTTTCGGATCGGTCAGCGAGACGATGAATTCATGCGCCTCGGC
>JARXKP010000291.1 GCA_030271615.1 Pseudomonadota bacterium | reverse complement strand
CGCGGCCTCGCAGGACGTGGTCATCGACGCCTACCGCACCGACCTGCTGGCCGCCTGCGAGCGCGGCCTGGGTTCATCGCTCAATGTGCTGGGCTACCGGCTGGCGATGATCCTGTCCGGCGGCGTCGCGCTGATCTGGGTCGACCCGTCGAACGCGACCGGACCCGGCGAAGGCTGGACCTGGCCGCAGGTCTACCGCTTCATGGCCGGCCTGATGGCGGCGGCCGCGGTGCTCTCGGCAATCGCGCTGCCGCGCGTGCGGTCGGTCGGCGACCGATCCAGCGTGGCGCGCCAGGATCTGCTGGGCTTTCTGGCGCTGCTGGCGGCGGTCGCGGTCGGCTTTCTCGTCAGCGAGCGCCTCGGCCCGCCGATCGCCCACGCGCTGCTCTCGCCGTGGTTCGACGCCAGCCCGATGGCGGCGAGCCTGAAAACGAAATGGACCGATCTGCTGGCGCTGCTGCTGGGCCTCGCGTTCACGCTGCCGCTGGCGGCCTGGGCGGCGCGGGCGGCGAAGTTCCAGACCCTGCTCGGCGGCCTGAACAGCTACTTCTCGCAGCGCGGTGCCGCAGCGTTCCTCGCCTTCATCGTGCTCTACAAGCTGGGCGATGCGTTTGCCGGCTCGCTGATGACGCCGTTTCTGCTGACGTCGATGGCCTTCAGCCCGGCCGAGGTCGGCGTCGTCAACAAGCTGATCGGGCTGTGGCTGACGATCGGCGGCGCGCTGGTCGGCGGGCTTCTGATGCTGAAGCTGGGCCTGTGGCGGGCCTTGCTGCTGTTCGGTGTGCTGCAGATGCTGAGCAACCTCGGCTTCTGGTGGCTTGCCGTCAACGGCAAGGGTGTGTTGCCCGGTTTCGTGCTGCCGCCGTTCGACTGGGGCTTCGTGAAGCTGGCGCACGCAACCGACATCGACGGCGGCCTGCTGATGGTGATCGCCGCCGAGAACCTGTCGAGCGGCATGGGAACGGCCGCGTTCGTGGCGTTCCTGATGAGCCTGTGCAACCAGCGCTACACCGCCACCCAGTACGCTTTGCTGTCGGCCTTCGCGTCGGTCGGCCGCGTCTGGGTGGGGCCGCTGGCCGGCGTGATGGTCGAGGCGGTCGGCTGGCCCACCTTCTTCATCGTGTCCACGGTGGTCGCGCTGCCGGCGTTGGTCATGCTCTGGTGGATGCGCGATGCGGTGCGAAAACTGGAAGTCGACCCGAACGCCCCGATGACCGACGATTGACGACCGGGCAAATCGCCCCAGATGCCCGAGTGCAGCGGTGTGGGGCTTTCTCCCCGCCGCCAGGCGTGACGAACCCCAACGAGACGACCATGACCCCTGAATTCGATCCTCGCGCGCAATTCGAACCCGACGCGGCGACCGCGGCTGCCTTGCATCGTTACGGCTGTGGCTGCGCCTTGCATTCGCGCCGCCTGTTCACCCAGGCGCTGATGGGTACCGGCGCTGCGCTGGCGGCCCCAGCCTGGGCCCGTGACGGCATCCAGGTGGATGACGAGTCGACGCTGGCCAGGCTGGTGCCGGCCGAAGACATCGAAAGCGCGGCGGCAACGCAGTACCAGGAGATGCTGAAGAAGGCGGCAGAACAGAAGGCACTGGCACCCGCCAACCATCCGCAGGTGGTGCGGCTGCGCGCGATTTCGCAGCGTCTGATCCCGTTCAGCAATTCGCCCAACCTGCGCAGCACGGGGCGTGCTGCGCACTGGAAATGGGAAGTCAACCTGATCGGCAGCAAGCAGATCAACGCCTTCTGCATGCCCGGCGGCAAGATCGCTTTCCATTACGGCATCCTCGACACGCTGCAGCTCGGCGACGACGAAGTGGCTCAGGTGATGGGCCACGAGATCGCGCATGCCTTGCGCGAACACGCCCGCGCACGGGTCGGCAAGAGTGCGGCCACCCGCGGAGTGATCGAGCTCGGCGCCACGCTGCTCGGGCTCGGCGGCGGCGGCCGCTACCTGGCCGACATGGGCGGCCAGCTGCTGACCCTGAAGTTCGGGCGCGACGATGAATCCGAGGCCGACAAGATCGGGCTCGAACTCGCGGCCCGTGCCGGCTACGACCCGCATGCCAGCGTGCGCCTGTGGCAGAAGATGGCCTCGGCCAACAAGGGCGCGCCGCCGCAGTGGCTGTCCACCCACCCGGCCGGCAAGACCCGCATCAAGGACCTCGAAGCCAACATCCCGGCGGTCGAGGGGCTCTACGCGCGGGCCGACAAGCCGACCCAGCACTTCGAGCCGCCGAAGCCCAGCGCGTCGGGCGCCGAGACGGGGCGGAGCTGACGCTCGCCCTCAGGCCAGCACGTTGAGCAGCCAGCGGTTGAGGTCGGCCACCTCTTGCGCGCAGACCGAGTGCGCCATCGCGTACTCGTGCCACTCGACGACACAACCCAGCGCCTGCAGCGCATCGCGCGACGCGGTCGCACGTGCCAGCGGGATCACCGTGTCGCCGCGGCCGTGGGCCAGAAAGATCGGCAGCGCGACGCTGGCCGCGGCACGCTCGGCGGCGGTGGTGTCGGCCAGCGGCAGGTAGCCCGACAGGCCCACCAGGCCGGCGAGCCGCTCGCCATGGCGCAAGCCGGTCATCAGCGTCATCGCGCAGCCCTGCGAAAAGCCCATCAGCACGATGCGCGATGCAGGCACGCCGCGCTCACGCTCGCGGGCAATCAACGCCTCGATGTCGAGCCGGGAGGCACGCAGACCGGCTTCGTCCTCGCGGCGCACCAGGTCGGCCTGCAGCAGGTCGTACCAGGCGCGCATCGCCATGCCGCCGTTGATCGTCACCGGCCGCACCGGCGCGTGCGGAAAGATGAAGCGCAGCGGGCCGACCGCGTCGAGCTTCAGCTCTTCGGCGATCGGCACGAAGTCGTTGCCATCGGCACCGAGGCCGTGCAGCACGATCACGCTGGCGGTCGGGTTCGGGCCGGTTTCGAATTCGAGGGTCTCGAGGGACATTGAAGACATCTCCAGGTTCGGTGAGCGGTGTTCGTTCGACCACGCGCGCGATGGCGTGGGCGGCCGGGGAGGGCGATCTCCCTTCGGTCCTTGCATTCGGACCGCGCGATTGTCCGGGTGTCCGGACACCCGTCGGATCCGAGCCCGGGCCAGGGTCGGTGCATCACCACGGGTCGGATGTTCTGGGCGCCGGCGTGTCGTCGTCTGACATTCCCATGATGCATGCGATGGATCCCGGAAGTCGCTTGAGGCGTGATCCCGACCGAGCTTCAATCGGCAGGTGCAGACAGAGGATTCACCGCCCGGGCTCGATCCAGTCCGGGCGGACCCCCTGACCGATCGAACCACCGGAGTCACGATGAACCTGTTGATCCACCCAGCCTCGCATTCAGATGCCGCCACGGAACGCTCGCCGCTGTGCTCGCCCTCGGTCATCGCGAAGCTCAGTTACCTGAAGCCCACGGCGGAACGTCCGTGCAGCTATGCCTGCGAGCCGCCCCCAGGCACCCCGTGGGAAAACAGTGAATACGAGTTGCGCACGCTGCCGATCGCCGATGCGCGTTGTGCGCAGGAGCGCCCGGTCATCGACCGCGAAGGCTTTGCGCTGTGCGACGCGCCGACGAGGGTCCGGGACTTTCTCGACGAAGAAGCGGTCCGCACCACCTACTACCGGGAAGCGGCCGAACTCGCGCTCGCTGTTACCGGCGCGAAGCAGGCCTTTGTCTTCGACCATCTGGTTCGTCGACGCGAGCGCGACCGCAGCGCCTTGACGTTCGGGCGTCGCGACACCGACGGTCGTGCCGCCGCGAATGGCCGCATTCACAACGACTACACGGAAGCGTCGGGGCTGGCGCGGCTGGCCTCGGTGCTGCCCGATCCCGGCGCTGCGGCGCGGGTCAGGCGCTACGGCATCGTCAACATCTGGCGTTCGATCAACGGGCCGGTGCGGGACACGCCGCTGGCGGTCTGCGATGCGCGCACGGTTTCAGCGTTCGACCTGGTCGCGGGCGACGTGCGCTACCCCCGCCGTGTGGGCGAGATCTACCTGGCGCTGCACTCGCCTCTCCACCGATGGTCGTACTTCTCCGGGATGGACCGCCACGAGGCCCTGGTGTTCAAGCAGTACGACTCCCAGATCAGCGGTGTGGCACGCTTCACGCCCCACGCGGCCTTCGATCTGCCGGACACGCCACCTGATGTGCCGCTGCGCGAGAGCATCGAGTTGCGCTGCCTCGTGGTCCATGAACAGGAGAATGCGCAGCCATGAGCCACCCCGGGTCTTCCGCCACCGCCCTCGAAATCTGGTTCGAGTTCGCCAGCAACTACAGCTATCTGAGCGTGATGCGCATCGAGGAAGCAGCGGCACGGGTCCGCGTGCCGATCCGCT
>JARXKP010000020.1 GCA_030271615.1 Pseudomonadota bacterium | reverse complement strand
CATCGATGCGAAGGCTCGTTGACGCATCACCACCGCCGTGCGGTCACGCCCAGGCACGATTCAGATCTCGGCGATGGCGGGCGGTGAGCGAACCGCCGTGATACCGACCGCGTCACCCGCATCGCCGCCCCTCGCCACTTTCAGGAACAGCGCTTCGATCTGGCCGAGCACCGTGTCCCAGTCGAGCCGCTCGGCCGTGCGGCGTGCGGCGACACCCATGCGGCGCGCATGACACGGGTCGGCGACCAGCTGCTCGGCCAGCAACTCGAATTGCGCTGACGACTTGTACTCGGCGAGCAGCCCGTTCGCGCCGGACTGGATCAACTGCGCCGCCGCCGCATAGCTGTAGGCCAGGACCGGCAGGCCGCTGGCCATCGCTTCCGGCGTCACGTTGCCGAAGGTCTCGGTGAGGCTTGGGAACACGAACACATCGGCCGAGGCGTAATGCGCGGCGAGGTCGTCCCCGGTCCGCGATCCGGCCAACACCGCATCGGGACATTGCGCCTGCAGCTGCGACCTCGCAGGGCCGTCGCCGACGATCACCAGCTTCGTGCGACCGTCGATGCACCGCATCGCGCGGAAGGCGCCCACGAGGTCGGTGAGGTTCTTCTCGAGAGCGAGCCGCCCGACGCAGATCGCGACCGTGTCGTCGTCCGCCACGCCCCATTGACGACGCAGTTCGGAGCTGCGCTTGTCCGGATGGAAGCGCACCGTGTCGACACCTCGTGCGACCACACTGAGGTCGCGAAACCCCTGGTCGGACAGTTCGCGTCGCAGCGACTCGGTGGGCACCATCGTGCACGCGGTGCGGCTGTGAAAGTGCCTCAGATACGACAGCACCGGCCGCTTCAACAAGCTCAGGCCATAGTGCCTTGCGTAGGCGTGGAAGTTGGTTCGAAAGTCCGAGGACACCGGCACACCGAGACGCCGCGCAGCCCGCAGCGCCGACCAGCCGAGCGGCCCTTCGGTCGCGATGTGCACGAGATCGGGGCGGTTCACCGTCCACAGGTCGAGCAGCGCCCGCGTCTGCGGCAAGCCCATCTTCAAGTGCGGGTAGCGCGGGATCGGCAGGCCACGCATCAGCACTTCCTCGTACCCCGCGGTAGACACCGCAAGGTCGCCCTCCTGCTGACGCGGACGCACCAGCTGCACTGCGTGATGGCGGGCCCGCATGCCTTGGACGACGCGGGCGACCGTCATCGACACGCCGTTGACTTCGGGCGGATACGTCTCGGTGACAAGCGCAATGCGAAGAGGCTTGCGGTTGGCGCGTACTTCACTCACCGACATCATGGGCAGCCCCTTCTGAAACATGGCGCGATGTTGCGGATCGATTGCAACAGTTCGATGACGGCGCCGAAAATTCGAGTCCGCCGGACGGATTCGTTCGCAATTCACCACGCGGACACGGTCACGTCAGTCGAGGGCAACCGTCACGAGCCTTTCACGGGAGCACGTCACATTGCCGTCTTGCAGCCGTCGCAATCCATGCGTCGGCTGCAATCCGGTCCACGACACAGGAGCCCGCATGAACAACTTCCTTCGCACCCTCGAGGTCCAGCGCTGGGATGACCACCGCTACTACCACCACAGCCGCGTCAACCAGTCGCTGCACCTGCTCAGCGCCATCAGCTTCTTGTGCGCCTATGCACTGCTGTTCACCGACCCGGTGGCCGCTGCACTGGTCGCGTGGCTGGTGTCCATGACGAGTCGGCAGGCCGGTCACTTCTTCTTCGAGCCGAAGACCTACGACGAGGTCAACCAGGCCACGCACGAACACAAGGAGGCCATCAAGGTCGGCTACAACCTGCACCGCAAGATCGTGCTGCTGGCGATCTGGGCGCTGGCGCCGGTGCTGCTGTGGATCGAGCCGACCCTGTTCGGCGCCTTCGAGCCCGCCACCACCTTCGAGGAGTTCGTGCGCCACGTCGGTGCCATGTGGCTGGTCGTCGGCATCGGCGGTCTGCTGTTCCGCACGGTGCACCTGTTCTTCCTGCAGGGCCTGACCGCCGGTCTGTCGTGGATGACCAAGATCCTGACCGACCCGTTCCACGACATCATGCTGTACTACAAGGCCCCGTTCTACCTGCTGCGAGGCGAGCTGATCGATCCGATGACCAGCCATCGCCGGGCTTGAGCGTTCCAGCGCTTGCGAGCACGGCAGCGGAGCGCCACAAGCGCTTCGCTTCGGCAGTCAGCCCGCCGGGCCGACTGCCCTGCGCTGATCGAAGCCTGACTCCCGCGAGCCGATCAGAATTTCGTCGCCAGCATCTCTTTCAGGATGCCTCGCTTGATCGCCTTGTTGGTCAACCCGGCGGGCGCCCACCACCAGCCGTCGGTCTGCATCGCCTGGCAGGCGGAAACGAAGCGCTGCAGCACCGCGTCGAAGTCGGCGTCGGTGTAGTTCAGGCTGAAGATGAAGCGGCCGGTTCCGACCCAGCTCAATGCCAGTCCTGCTTCGCGCAGGTAGTACTGAAGCATCCAGTTGTAGCGCGAGGGTTCGGTGTAGCGCACCGTCCAGATCGACGACAGATTCGCCACCTGCACGGGCAAACCCAACTCGTTCAGACGCTGGTTCATGCGCGCGGCGCGGCGGTTCCACACGCCATCGAGATCGGCGTAGATCGCCTGCACTTCGGGTGTCTGGATGCGTTCGAGGAACACCTGCATCGCGCCCATCACGTAGGGATGCGAGTTGAAGGTGCCGCGCGCGAAGCAGACGTCAGCCGGCCTGTCGTCGCGGTAACGCTTCATCAGGTCCTTGCGCCCGCACACCACGCCGACCGGAAAGCCGCCGCCCAGCGTCTTGCCGTAGGTGACCATGTCGGCCTGGACGCCGAAATACTCCTGTGCGCCGCCGGCCGCGAGGCGGAAGCCGACGAACACCTCGTCGAAGATCAGCACGATGTTGCGCTCGGTGCACACCGCGCGCAGCTGCTGCAGCCAGCGCGTGTAGGCCTCGCGGTCGAAGTGGGCGTTGCGGCCGCTGTCGAGCAGCGACGAATCGCCCGGCGCGCCCTGGTTCGGGTGCAGCGCCTGCAGCGGATTGACCAGCACGCAGGCGATGTCCTTGCGGCCGCGCAACACCTTCAGCGAGCGCTCGGCCATATCGGTCAGCGTGTAGGTCTTGTTGGGCGGCGACGGGTTGCCGATGCCCGGCTGCACGTCTTCCCACCAGCCGTGATAGGCCCCGCAGAAGCGCACCAGGTGCGAGCGGCCGGTGTGATATCTCGCCAGACGCACCGCCTGCATCACCGCCTCGGTGCCCGACATGTGGAACGAGACTTCATCGAGTCCGGAGATCTCGCGCAGGCGCGCCACGTTGGACGCCATGCACGGGTGATACGCGCCCAGCACCGGACCCAGGTCCTGCACGCGGGCGCTGCCCTCGGCCATGCAGCCCTTGTAGAAGTCATACCCGAACACGTTGACGCCGTACGAGCCGGTCAGGTCGTAGTAGACATTGCCGTCGAGATCGGTGACGGTCACGCCCGACGACGACTGCACGAAGCTGCCGGTCTTCAGGTGCTGGCGCAACAGACCCGCGTACTGGTAAGGCACGCGGTAGGCGCTGGTGAACTGCATGTCGGACACGCCGACCTGTGCCTCGGCCGTCAGCGCGATCGACTTCGGCGCGCGTTCGCGCAGCGTCTCACCCAGCTTCAGCAGGGCCGTGCGACGGCGCCCGGCGATCTCGGGTGGAGCAGCGTCGGAGTTGAAGAAGCGGTCCTCACCGTAGGCATAGAAAGGCACCAGCCGAGCCACGCGTTTGGCCATGCGCGAATGTCCGGCCAGCGATCGGTGCTTGGCGCGGGACAACTCGATGCGGCGCTTCAGCGTCGGCAGCCACGGCGTCAGCGCCGCAGCTCCGACGGCGTACATCCACAGGGTCTCGTTCATGGTCAGTCAGAAGTTGCGACCCCCGATAGATAACCCACCCGCGTGACACGAACATGAAATCAAATGCTTTCACGGTTGCCGCCCTCAGAGACCGTCTGCTGCAGCAGGAAGACCTGAACTTCCTGCTGACCAATCGCGTGCCGCGCATCGCGCTGACGCACTTCATCGGCTGGTTCAGCAAGATCGAGATCCCGTGGGTGCGCGACGCGTCGATCGCGATCTGGAAGGCGTTCTCAGACCTTGACCTGAGCGAGGCGCGCAAGACGCGCTTCACCAGCCTGCACGACTGCTTCATCCGCGAGCTGAAGCCCGGTGCGCGCCCGGTCAATGCCGATCCCGAGGTGCTGACCAGCCCGTGCGACGCCATCGTCGGCGCCTGCGGCCCGGTGCAGGGTGTCACGGTGTTTCAGGCCAAGGGATTCCCGTACACGCTGCGCGACCTGCTCGGCAACGATGCTTCGGCCGAGCGCTACCGCGACGGCTGCTACGCCACCTTGCGATTGACGTCGAGCATGTACCACCGCTTCCACGCGCCGTACGACTGCCATGTCGACCGCGTGAACTACATCTCCGGCGACACCTGGAACGTCAACCCGATCGCGCTGAAGCGCGTCGAGCGGCTCTACTGCAAGAACGAACGCGCGGTGATCCGGACGCAGTTGCGTGCAGGCGGCCACGAAGTGACGCTGGTGCCGGTGGCGGCCATTCTGGTCGCGAGCATTCGGCTGCATTTCCTCGATGTGCTGCTGCACTTGAAATACCGCGGACCGAACGAGATGCACTGCGACGCCCACTTCGACAAGGGCGACGAGATGGGCTGGTTCCAGCACGGCTCGACGATCATCGTCTTCGCGCCGAAAGGCTTCTCGATCTGCGAAGGCCTCGGCGAAGGCATGCCGATCCGCATGGGCCGCCCGCTGATGCGAATCGTCAGCTGAGCGGCCCTTCACGCGTCAGAGCATCTCGATCGCCAGCGCGATGCCCTGCCCGCCCCCGATGCACAGCGTGACGATGCCGCGCTTCAGCCCGTCGCGCTTCATCGAATGCATCAGCCGGGTCGACAGGATCGCGCCGCTGGCGCCGATCGGGTGCCCGTGCGCAATGGCGCCGCCTTCGACGTTCACCACGTCCTCGGCGAAACCGATCTCGCGCAGGCACGACAGCGCAATGGCGGCGAAGGCTTCGTTGATCTCGACGCGATCGACATCGGCCAGCGACCAGCCGGCGCGGGACAGCGCCTGGTGCACCGATGGCGCCGGGCCCAGTCCGAAGAAGTCGGGCTCGACCGCGGCGAGGCCGTAGCTCGCGAGGCGGGCCATCGGTATCAGGCCGTTCTTCTCGGCCCAGCCGCGTTCGGCCAGCAGCATCGCCGATGCACCGGAGTTCAGGCCCGGAGAGTTGCCGGCGGTGATCGTGCCGTCCTTGCGGAACGCGGGCTTCAGCTTGGCCAGCGACTCGGCCGTGGTCTCGGGCCGGTTGTGCTCATCCTTGTCGAACACCGTCGGTCCCTTGCGGCCGGGCACCTCGATCGGTGCGATCTCGGCGGCGAACAGGCCGGCGGCCTGCGCGGCGGCAAAGCGCTGCTGCGAACGCAGCGCCCAGCGATCCTGATCGTCACGTGAGATGGCGTGCTTCGTCACCAGGTCTTCGGCATGCCAGCCGGAGTGCTTGCCGCTGAACGCATCGTTGAGGCCGTCGTGCAGCATGCTGTCGATCAACGCGACGTCACCCATGCGGGCGCCCCACCGCCCTTGCGGCAAGAGATAGGGTGCGCGGTCCATGTTCTCCATGCCGCCGGCGATGGCGCAGTCGACCAGGCCGGCCCAGATCTCGGTCGCGGCGGAGGCAACGGCCTGCGCACCGGAGCCGCAGACGCGGTTGACCGTCATCGCAGGCACCTCGACCGGCAGCCCGGCCCCGATGCCGGCCTGGCGCGACGAGTTCATCTTGGCACCGGCCTGGATGACGTTGCCCATCACGATGGACTGCACCCGGTCGCCCGAAAGCCCCGAGCGCCGGAGGCACTCGCGGATCGCGACGGCGCCCAGATCCGGTGCGGGCAGGTCCTTCAACGTGCCGGCATAGGTGCCGATCGCGGTGCGTACGGGGTGGCAAAGGACGATGTCGATCTTGCTCATGGCTGACCTCCTGGGAGTTGAATTGAAGATGGCGTCTCGTGCGCACGGGTCGGGCGATCGGACGGAAAACGGCCCGAGTCGCCGGTCTGCGCAGTCGACGTCGAGCATGGCGTGGTGAACGGCACCTGCATCGCCTGCAGCGTCACATGCACGATCTCGAAACGGTCGCGCAACTGCTCGGTGGCGTGCTTCAGGAAAGCGTCATCAGCCTGCCCTTGCGGCATGACCAGGTGCGCAGTCATCGCGATCTGCGACGTGCCCATCGCCCAGACATGCAGATCGTGCACACGGGCCACACCGGGCAAGGCTTCGAGCAACGCCTGCACGGCATGCAGGTCCACGCCCTCGGGCACGCCGTCGAACAGCAGGTGCAACGACTGCTTGAACAGGCTCCATGTCCTCCACACGATGATGGCCGCGATCAGCAGGCTGGCCACCGGGTCGAGCCAGGTCCAGCCAAACCGCAGGGCCAGGCCACCGGCCACCACCACGCCAGCCGAGACCAAGGCATCGGCGGCCATGTGAAGGAATGCGCCACGGATGTTCAGATCGCCGTCGCGGCCGCGCATGAACAGCAGCGCGGTGGCGGTGTTGACGACGATGCCGACGCCGGCCACTGCCATGATCGTCACGCCCTCGATGGGTTCGGGAGACTGCAGTCGTTGAACGGCCTCCCAGGCGAGCGAGCCCATCGCCACCAGCAGCAGCATCGCGTTGATGAAAGCGGCGAGGATGCTGGCGCGCTTCCAGCCGTAGGTGTGGCGCGCATCGGGGCGCAACCGGCCGGCCAGCGCGCCGCCCCAGGCCAGCCCGAGGCCGATCACGTCGCTCAGGTTGTGCCCGGCGTCGGCCAGCAGCGCCAGCGAGTTGACCTTCCAGCCATAAAAGGCCTCGATGGCGACGAACGCGGCATTCAGTGCGATGCCGAGGGCAAAGGCACGGTTGAAACCGACCGCAGCGTGGCCATGGCTGTGGTCATGTCGTTCGGCTGCGCTCATGACGGACAGTGCGCCCGCGCTCGATCGGCAACTGCGCGCTTCATGCAGAAAACCACTGCTCGACCTTGCCACGACTGGGTACCCCACCGGCATGCACGACCTTGCCGTCGATCACGACGCCAGGCGTGGACATGACGCCGTAGCCCACGATGTCGCGCATCTCCTCGATCTTGCTCAGCGTGACGGAAACGCCCTTGGCTTGCGCGACCTGTTCGATCAACGCGATGGTGTTCCTGCAATTGGCACAACCCGTGCCGAGTACCTTGATGTCCATGAATGCCTCCAGTCGTTGGCAAGGGGCGGCGCTGCAGTCACAGCAACGCGTTGAAGACGTAGCCCACGATGAGGATGCCGCTGGCCACGACGCCCGCGAAGGTGGCGATCAGCCTCACTTTGAGCACCTTGCGCAGGATGATCATCTCGGGAAGCGAGAGCGCGATCACGCTCATCATGAAAGCCAGCACGGTACCCAGCGCCGCGCCCTTGGCCAGCAGCGCCTGCACGATGGGAATGATCCCGGCTGCGTTGGTGTACATCGGCACGCCGATCAGCACCGCCAGCGGCACCGACCACCAGGCATCCCTGCCCATGATCCCCGCCATGAAGTCCTCAGGAACCCAGCCATGGATGGCCGCTCCGATGGCAATGCCGGCCAGGATGTAGGGCCAGACCTTTCCGACGATTTCGCGCACGCTGGACAAGCCCCCTTCGATTCGATCCGACAGCGTGAACGTATCACCTGCGGCCATGGCCTGCACGCGCGGCATGTCGCGCACCCAGTCTTCCAGGTAGGCCTCCATGTTCAGCCGGCCGATGACCCAGCCGGCGACGATGGCGACCGTCAGACCCAGACCCATGTAGAGCAGCGCGATCTTCCAGCCGAACAGGCCGAAGAGCAGCGCCAGCGCAACTTCGTTGACCATCGGTGCGGAGATGAGGAACGAGAAGGTCACGCCCAACGGCACACCGGCCTGCACGAAGCCGATGAACAGCGGAACGGCCGAGCAGGAGCAGAACGGCGTCACGATGCCGAGGCTCGCCGCCATCACGTTGGCCACGCCTTCGGTCTTGCCGGCCAGCAGGGTGCGTGTGCGTTCGGGTGTGAAGTAGGAGTTGACCATGCCCATCAGGAACACCACGGCCGTGAGCAACAGAAGCACCTTGGGCGTGTCGTACAGGAAGAACTGCAATGCGCCGCCGAGCGCCGTATCGCGTTCGACCGGCAGCGCGACGACCAGGGCTTCCGAAACGGGGCCCAGCGATTGGTACAGGGCCAGCCACGCCATGCCGCACACCCCCAGGAACAGCCGTGGGTGCTGCCGGGGAAGTTGAAGGGTGCGTTCTGTCAGGGTCAGTGCAGTCATCTCGGGGTATTTCCGTCGTGAAGACAAAAATACCCTTCGAAGCATGCAGCGCAGCCGTGAGCCGCGCTTGATGCAGATCAATCCGCGCCGCACATCAGCAACGGCCCAGCCCATCAACGAGGATCAGGGAGGGTCGGAGGCGGCGACTCGTCAGGCCGCCAACGGCGGTCGCGACTGCCGCGCATGCGCGTCGAGCGCAGCGATGATCTGCGTGATGTCATCGACGCTTTGCGCTGCACTGAGGCTGATGCGCACCAGGCTCAGACCGGCCGGCGTCGCCGGTGGAATCATCAGGTTGGTGTAGATGCCGGCGTCGATGAGGCTTTGCCACAAGGCCAGTGCAGGCTCCCGTGCCTCGAACACCAGCGCGGCGACCGGGCCGGGCGCGGTCGTGCCAAGCCGATAGCCGAGTCTTGCTACCTCGGCATACAGCCTTTCTGCATTGCGCCACAGGCGGGCGCGCAAGTCGTGCCCTCGCAGCACGCTGCGCAACGCCTGATGGGTCGCTGCGATCGCCGACGGCGCCGGTGAGGCGGTGAAGATGTAAGGGCGGCTGACCATGCGCATCAATTCCAGTTCGGCGTGCCGGCCGAGGCAGAACCCACCGATGCCGCCGAGGCTTTTCGAGAAAGTACCGACGATGAAGTCGACGTCGTCGAGCAGGCCCAGTTCTTCGCAGAGACCCAATCCGCAGGGGCCGAACACGCCGAACGAATGAGCCTCGTCGACCAGCAGCCAGGCACCGTGGCGCCGCGTGATCTCGACGATCTCGCGCAGCGGTGCGCGGTCGCCCAGCGTGCTGTACAGGCTTTCGACGACGACCAGCGTGCGGCGCGCGGCGTCGCCCAGGCGCTCGAGCCGACGGTCCAGGTTCTCCGGATCGTTGTGGCGAAAGCGGATCGTCGTCGCGTGGCTCAGCCGGCAGCCGTCGTGGATGCTGGCGTGGCTGTCGGCGTCGACGAGCAGGAAATCGCCCTCGCTGGCCAGTGCGGAAAGAGCGCCGAGATTGGCCTGATAGCCAGTCGAGAAGATGATGGCGGCCGGCCATCCAAAGGCGGTGGCAAGCGCCTGCTCGAGCGCGCGATGGCCGGCATAGTTGCCACTGGCCATGCGGGAACCGGTGGTGCCGGTGCCCAGCGATTCGATGGCCGCAATGGCGGCAGCGCGGCACTCGGCGTCGTATGTCAGACCGAGGTAGTTGTTGGTGCCGGCCAGGATCACGCGGCGACCGTCGATCGTGGCCGACGTGGCCGAATGGACGTCATCCATCGGCGTGGCAATCGGCGCCAGCCGACTGTTCTCGGCCAGACTGGCCGCAAGCCCTCGCTGCACGGCGAACTTGTCGAGCAGACTCACGTGATGTTTCGCTTCAGCTGGACGATGCCGGCACAGAGTTCGTTGATGGTGTGGGCCTGAGCCATCGTCTCGACGGGAATAGAGAGATCGAGCCGATCCTCGATTTCCATGACCAGGTCCATGACCTCGGCCGAGTCGAGGTCGGCCTCTTGCGCCAGATCGGCGTCTCCGGCAAGGCTGGCCGCACCGGGACGGATGACGCCGAGCGCCTCCCGGATCGTCGACTCGATCAAGGCGGCGAGATCGCTCACGGAGACGCGCTCAACGATGGGTTTCGCGGGCGAGTTCATGAAGCAGCGCTCGCAGCTACCGCAGCCTCAGTTCGTCTGCCGTCGCCGACGAAGCGGCTGCGCGACTCCTGATGCGCCCCGATGCTGCGGCGATCTAGGAATTCCTTGCGCGCCGTGCTGCGCGACAGCTTGCCGGACGAAGTACGCGGCAACGTGTGCGGGGGCACCAGCTCGATCAGACAGTGAATGCCGAATTCCACATGGATGGCCTGCTGCAGCCGCTCGGCCAGTCGGGCCAGCTTGCGTGAATCGGCTTCGCGGCATTGAACGACCAGCACGGCGGTTTCTTCATCATCCTCATCGGTGATCGAAAATGCCGAAGCGTCAGTGGGCCGCACTTCCGGTTGCTGCTCCGCCAGGTACTCCAGATCCTGCGGCCAGATGTTGCGTCCCATGATGATCATCACGTCCTTGGCGCGCCCGGTGATGTGCAGCGCGCCATCCGCCTGGTAGCCGATGTCACCGGTGTCGAGCCAGCCATCCGCGGACAGGACTTCGCGCGTGGCCTCGACATTGCCGAAGTAGCCGGACATGAGGCTGGGGCCACGCAGAAAGATGCGCCCGCAGCGCCGTTCCGGCAAGGGCAGACCGCGGTCGTCGCGAATTTCCATTTCGTAGCCCGGCAGTGGGTGGCCGCAGTCGATGAAAGCCTTGCCCTTCGCCGTCGTGCCGTTCACGGCGACGGGAACCGCTTCGCCATCGAGCGCCAGTCTGTCGATGTCCACGACATCGCTGCGGGCGCCACCTTCGAGCGGCGCAAAACTGACGGCCAGCGAACATTCCGCCATCCCGTAGCAGGGCAGGAAGGCGCGTTCGTCGAAACCAGCCGATGCCAGCGACGCGGCAAACTCCTGCAGCGATTCGGGATGGATCATCTCGGCGCCGATGCCGGCGACGCGCCAGGCCGACAGGTCCAGCTTTTCGGTGTCCGCGGCGCGCAGGCGCCGCGCGCACAAGGTGTAACCGAACGGCGGGCTGAACGACACTGTGCTGCGGTTGAGCGACATCAGCTTGAGCCACATCCGCGGGCGCATCGCGAAATCGCGCGTCGCCAGGTAATCGACCGAGCGCTGCGTGGCAACGCAGCCCAGCACGATGCCGACCAGCCCCATGTCGTGGTAATACGGCAGCCAGGAGCAAAAGCGATCGTCCAGTGTCAGCCGAAAGCCATGGTTGAAGATGGCATTCAGGTTCGCCATCACGGCTGACTGCGTGATCATGGTCCCGCGCGGAAAGCGGGTGCTGCCCGACGTGTACTGCAGATACGCCAGTTCCGTGGGCAACGGCGGCGACAGCGGCGTGTCCGCGACAGCCAGTGCGGAAAACTCTTCGACGGTACCCGCGAGTTCCAATGACAGGCCTTCGCTGGCCTCGCGCAGGAACCCGACAAAGTCGGGCGGCGCGAAAGCGGCCACCGCCTGGCAATCGCGCAGCAATTGGTGCAGGTGGCGGATGTAGGCATCGCGTCCGCCCAGATGCACGGCGGCCGGCAGCGGAACCGGCACCAGCCCGGCGTACTGGCAGGCATAGAACATCACCGCAAAGTCCGGATGCGTGTGCGCAACCAGCGCGAGCCGCTGGCCGCGACCCAGAGGAGCAAGCCGCCTCGCCATCTCGAGTGCGCGCTCGCGCAATTCACGGTAGGACAGCTTGGCGATCAGTTCGCCACGCCCGTCGTAGTAGTTGAAGCCGGAGTCGCCGCGAGCAGCGTAGTCCAGCGCTTCAGCCAAGTTGGCGAAATCAGCGCTGCGCAACGCGATGCCGCTCGCGGTCGGGGTCGGAACATCATGGGAAAGTGCCGCCCCGTTCACTGGACGCACCCCTGTGGGCCTTGCTGGCCGCGCAAGTGAGCTATCAACCCTCCTCCCCCTTTTTTCATTAAGCAAAACTTAAACCGCCCGCAAATGTAATTTGTGCGCCGTCACGTTGCAATCGAACTGTAATGTTGCGAGCCACCTGACGTGGCAATCAGCAGCCTCGACCCCCTGTAACAGCAGTTTGAGAGGCTCGACTTTGATCGAATGTATGGTCTCAGGCGCTGGTGGTATCCATGAACTCCGCGAGTTGCTCCAGAGTCGGGTAGTCGAACAGGTCGGTGACTTCAATCCGATGCGGGAACTCGCGCTCGATCGCCTCGTGGATGCGCGCCA
This sequence comes from Pseudomonadota bacterium, assembly GCA_030271615.1. GTDB lineage: Bacteria > Pseudomonadota > Gammaproteobacteria > Burkholderiales > Burkholderiaceae_C > PBB1. Next base: position 10,302 of record JARXKP010000020.1, on the reverse strand, counting down.
AGGTCAGCGAGTTGAGGTCGACCTCCAGCAGGTTGGTCTGTGGCGTCAGCTTTCGGTCGGTGACGAATCCCGCGCAAATCTCTTGCAACCGCCGGACAGTCGGCGTTGCCCCGGGCTCGTCGGCGTCCGGGGCGTTGCTTGCCGCAAGAAGCCCGGCCAGTTCGGCAAGGACCTCGTCGTAGTCACCCCGTTCAAAGGCTTCGGCCAGTGCATAGCGCTGCAGCTTGCCGCTGCTGGTCTTGGGGATGTGCCTGACCGGCACGACATGCGTGGCTTCCAGGCCGGTCTGCTGGAGGATCGTGCGTCGCAGTTGAAGCACCGTCGGAACGAAATCAGCGAGATCCCCGCGATGCAGCACGAAAAGCGCCAGTTCTTCGGTGCTGGCCACCGGACTGCGCACCCCGGCGGCCGCCACGCGATTGGCCTCGATACCGGCCATCTGCTCGGCAATGCGCTCCAGATCGTGCGGATAGTGGTTCTGGCCGTTGACGATGACGAGGTCCTTGAAGCGGCCGGTGATGACGAGCTGGCCGTCCCAGATGAAGCCGAGGTCGCCGGTGTCCAGCCAGCCGTCGGCCGAGCGCACCTCGACCGTCCGTCGAGCGTCCTGGTAGTAGCCCAGGGTGACGTTGTCGCCGTGGATACACACGTGACCAAGCACACGTTCGTCGAGCACTGAACCGGTCTCATCGACGATGCGCGCTTCGATGCCGGGCAGCGGCTGACCCAGCTTCACGAACTCGACCGACCGGCCCGAGTCCGGCGCCACGGTCTGAACCCGCTCACGGACGTGCAGACTGGCGGGATCCACTTTGATTGTTTCAAATGCTGCGCCCAGAACCGGGAAGCTGACGGCCAGGGTGGCTTCGGCGAGGCCGTAGACGGTCAGCATGCTTTGCGCCTTCAGGCCGTGCGGCGCCATCGCGTGCAGAAAGCGGCGACACACTTCCGCCGATATGGGTTCGGCGCCGTTCATGATGAGTCGAACGGCCGAAAGGTCGAGCCCCTGCGGCAACTTGATCGCGTATTGCCTGAGGTAGTGCTGAAATCCGAAATTCGGCGAGCACAACACCGTCGCTCGCCGCCGGCTGGCCAGTTCCAGCCAAAGGAGCGGCCGCCGAGCGAACAGCTCCGCCCGCATGACCGCGTGGCTGACGCCACCGGCGAGCAGGGTCAGGTGGAAACCGATCAGGCCCATGTCATGCGACAGGGGCATCCAGCTCAGAACCGAATCGCGGTCCGTATACCCCGCCCCCTTGATGATTGAAGCGATGTTTGCGGTGAGGTTGCAGTGCGTCACCATCACGCCCTTCGGATCGCCTGTCGAGCCGGACGAAAACTGGATGAACGCGAGATCCTGCGGGTCCGGCTGCACCGGCTCCCCCGGGTCTCCGGCGATGTCGAGGCTGCCCGCAATCACGGCGCGCGAACGCAGCCGATGTCCCTCCGCGTCCAAGCCTTGGGCAGCGACGAATCCATCAAGGCGCTCCAGCGCCGGTGCGTCTACGCAGACTGAGGCTCGCTCGAGTAGCGCGAAAACGCGACAGAGCTTGCGCCAATGTTCGTCGGTGTTGCCGGGAGCCAGCGGCACCGGCACGATGCCGCCCAGCACGCAGGCCCAGAACATTTCAATGAAGCGTTCGTTGTCGCTGAGGTACAGGATCATCGTGTCGCCGCGGGAGAGGCCGCGGCGCTGCAAGGCGCCGAGCGCACCGATGGCACGCTCCCGCAGCCGCCTGAAACTCAGGATGCGCTGCTCGTGTTCGCCCTCGATGAAGGTGATCTGGCGATCCTCGCGCGCATCGGCGGGCAGGATCGCATTGAGTGTCTCGAATGGCGGCATGGGTGTTTTTCTTCAGCGCGCCACGACGCGCATGTGGACATCGCGACGTGTGCGCAGGTTGATCTGGAATTCGGCCTGTGGCGGTTCGTTACCGACGTATTGCAACCGGAAGCGTTGCGCCACCATGCTCAGGTGCATCGTCATCTCGGCCATCGCGAAGGCGGCGCCGATGCAGTAACGGGGTCCCGCGGAAAACGGCAGAAAAGCAAAGCGATGGCGGGCGTCCGCCGCAGCCGGGACGAAGCGCTCCGGATCGAACTCCTCGGGTCGATCCCAGTGCGCGGCATGTCGGTGCAGCAGGTAGGGGCAGATGAAGATGTCGGTGCCGGCCGGCACGTGATAACCACCGAGCCGGTCATCGCCCAACGCCCGGCGGGTGAACAGCCACCCGGGCGGGTACATGCGCAAGGCTTCGTGCAGCACCTGTTCCACATAGGAATTTTCCGCCAGCGGTTCCTCGGCAGGCGGCGGCGCCGTGGCGGCAACGGCCTCGTGCAGGCGAGCCTCGACCTCGGGGTGCTGGGACAACAGGTACCACGTCCAGTTGAGCGTGCTGGCGGTGGTTTCGTGGCCTGCCACGATCAAGGTCATGCTTTCGTCGAGCAGGGCGCGATCAGGCATCGCCTCGCCGCTGTCCTTGTCGCGTGCTTCCATCAGCATCGACAGGAGATCCATTTCGATCCGCTGCTCCTTGCGGCGTGCAGCGATCATGGCGAGCACGTGACGCGTCAGGGCCCGGAATTTCGCCGCGAAAGGCAGATCGCGCCGGCTCTCGAGGGTCAACAAATCGAACGGGCTGGTGCCCTCGGCCTCGATCAAGCGGTCGAAATCAGCGCTGAACAGGGCGTGCAGCATGATGTTCAAGGCCAGGTCGCTGAGCTCGCGCGTCAGGTTGATCGGCTCGCCGCGCGCGGCATGGCCGGCCCAGCGCTCGATGAGCTCCAGATTGAGCCGACGCATCAGCGAGGAGAAGCCGCGAATCACCTGACTGTGGAAGACCGGCTGCATCATGCGGCGCTGCCGCGACCAGGATTCGCCGTCGTTCACGATCAGTCCGTTGCCGAGCAGGACGCGTACGCGCTCCAGACCGACACCTTTGACATAGTTGTCGCGGTTCGTGAGCAAGACGCGACGGATGTCATCGGCGTCGTGGATCACCAGGCCGTCGTGAGGGCGGCTTTGCGTGGGCACGCGGCAGATGTCGCCATAACGCCGCATCAGATCCTGCAACAGCGGCAGGCTTTCGTCGTTGGCGTCGAGGTCATAGCGTTGTTGCGGGCCGGGAGCCAGCACTTCGTGAACCATAATTGTTCTTCTGTTTCGGCCTGCAAATTGTGTCATGCACGAGCAATCTGCTGCTTCCATGTCCGTATCGGTCTTGATCACCTCCGAATTCGTAATAACGCCAACGCTTGAGGCCGAATGGCTGGATCGGCTGCCGCCGCTGCGTCGCACCGAAATCAGCCGCTGGCGCGACGATCGGGCACGGCAACGCTCGCTGCTCGGTAGCCGTCTGCTGGCCGAGGGGCTGCATCGCCTGGGCTACTCCGCGGCAGCGCTGACCTCGCTGCGCTACCCCCCCCAATCTCGACCGACCCTCGATCTGCCGGTGAACTTCAGCCTGTCGCATTGCGACGGACGAATCGTCTGCGCACTGTCGACGCGTGGCCCGATCGGCATCGATGTCGAAGGGCTGGGCGGCCTGACGGCCGGTGAGTTCCGGCTCTACCTCAGTGCGGCCGAGCGAGCCTGGGCTGGCCGCAGTGCGCGGCGGTTCTATTCGGTGTGGACGCGCAAGGAGGCGGTGGCCAAGGCGGCCGGCAGTCGGGGCCTGCGTGATGCGGCCCGGGTCGACACGACGCTGACCGATCAACGCGCAGCCCTCGAAGGGCGCCTGTGGCACACGCCCACGGTCCCGGTCGGCCGAGGCTACGTCGCACATCTGGCGCTTGCTGATGAGCCTTGCGACGTGACGTTCGAGCACATCGGCAGGCAAGCGCTTGAACGTGACGCCCGACCCATCGCCCGTGACGCATCCGTCGCACCGTCCTGCGCGGTCTTGTAAGCTCGCGCGCCCTCTTACGCTCTCTTGAAAGTCCACAACGTGTCCAGACCTCAACGCGCGGTAATCCTGGGTGCCGGCCAAGGCAGCCGTCTGCTGCCGCTGACCGAGCAGATGCCCAAGTGCCTGCTCGATCTGTGTGGACGCAGCATGCTCGAATGGCAACTCCGTGGCTTGTCCCAGACCGGCGTCCACGAAGCGGTGATCGTGACCGGCTTTCACCCCGAACTGGTCGAGGCCGAACTGCGGCGCATCACGCCGCAGCACATGCTGGTGCGTACCCTCTACAACCCGTTCTACAAGCTCGCGGACAACCTCGCGAGCTGCTGGATGGCCAGAGCCGAGCTGAACGGCCCTTGCCTGGTGCTCAATGGAGACACCTTGTTCGAACCAGCGATTGCAGCCCGGCTCCTCGCGGGTGCGCCCGCGCCCATCACCGTCACGATCGACCGCAAGGCCAACTACGACGCCGACGATATGAAGGTCGAGACCGACGGCGATCGCCTGCGAGCCATCGGCAAGGCCCTGTCGGCCGAGCGCGTCAACGGCGAGTCGATCGGCTTCCTGCGCTTCAACGCCGACGGTGCGGCGCTGTTTGTCGACGAACTCGAGCGCACGATGCGCACGCCCGAAGGCCCGGGGCTGTGGTATTTATCGGCGATCAATCGCCTCGCCCTGGCCGGCGCGGACATCCGCGCGCTGTCGATCGAAGGCCTGCAATGGGGCGAGCTCGATTTCCCTGCCGACCTGACGCAGGTGCGGGCCCTGGCCGCGGGCTGGCTCGACGAAGAGCGGGCATCGTCACCCGACGCCTCTGCCACGGTCTGAACGCTTTCGACGTCGCGCGACAACGGGCGATGTCGCCGTCTCAGGGTCGACTCAGCGGGCCCTGCATGTCGGCAAGCCGGCGCACCAGATCCAGATCATCGGGCTTGTCGACGTCGATCGCCGCGCGCCCATCGCCCATTTCGACGATGGAGAGTCGTGCGCCGCCAGCAAGCGCGCCCAGACGCGCTGTGGCAGCCTCCAGCGTCAGCCAGCCCAGGCGGTAGCGCAACGCGACCGTCCAGCCGAGGCGGCGCATCATGCGCAGCGGCTCCTTGCGCTGGCGCTCCATCTCGCGCCACAGCTCGACCGCGCCCGCCGCCGCAGGCTGCGCCATCAGGAACAGGTTGCAGCCCGAAAAATCTCCATCGGCAAAGCGCAGCCATGTGCGCCGCGTATCCGGCGCGGCCGCCTCGACCAAGTTCCGCCGCGCCAGTGCCGCCGTCACGTCAGCACTGGCCGGACAGGCGGCCAGGAACTCCTGCAGCCAGTGTGTCTGCAGCAAAGCATGGTCCGCGGTCGTGACCAGCAGCGGCACGCCCTCGCGGGCGAGCGCAGCGGCCACCGTGGCGCTGGGGCCGGATTCGGTCGCCATGGTCGTCAGCGGTTTGGCACAGGCGTGGGGCTGCAGTCCCGGAAGACCGTTCAACAACTCCGGCCGCTCGATCGCCACGACGATGCGTTCCACGTCGGGCACGGCGGCCAGCGCGCCCACCACGCGCTCGATCATCGTGCGCCCCCCCACCTCGATCAGCGCCTTGTGGCTGACGCCGGTGTAACGGGCCAGCGGATCACCGCCCGTTCGCGTGCCGGCCAGGACCAGCGCTGTGAGGGGCCTCACGTCAGTGGCCTCGTGAGCATGACGCGGCCTGCGGCCGGATCGTCGTCACGACCCCAGGATCTTTTCGTAGACGCGGTAGGTCTTGTACGGCTTCGCGCCCAGCGATTCGATGACGTGCCGCATCGCCCGGTTGTCTTCCAGGATCCAGGACAGTTCGACCTGGCGCACGCCCTTGGCCTGCAGACCCTTGCGCAAGGCATCGATCACGAGGAATGGCGCCAGTCCTCCCACCAGACTGCCGCTGCAGCTGCGACGGATGCCCATCAACGGCACACGAGCCGTGCGTGCGCCACGCCGCAGCCGATACAGCAGCTTGAGCCAGTTGAAGGGCAGCAACCGCCCGTCGAAATCGGCAATGAGCTCGTTGAGGTTCGGCAGCGCGATGCCGAAGCCGATCGCTTCGCCGTTCATCTCGACGATCGCGACGCAAGTCGGATCGATCAGCATCTTCAGGCTCTTGGCCATGTGCGCGATCTCGGCCTGCGTGAAGGCGATGAACCCCCAGTTCTGCGACCAGGCGTCGTTGAAGATCGACGTGACCGTATCGAATTCCTGCAGGTAGCGCTTCTTGTCGAGGTTGCGCACCGTCAGCGCCGTCGCCTTGCGAGAGTCGATCTTTCGGCGAGCAGCCGCCGGCAACTCGTGGTCGATGTCGTAGAGGTAGGCGATCAGGTCCTTGGCTTTTCCGTAGCCGAGAGCTTCGATGCGCGGACCCGCGTATCGCGGGTCGTGGCCCATCAACATCACCGGTGGTGTGTCGAAGCCGTCGACCAGCAGGCCGGTCTCTTCATTGATCGACAGGTTGAACGGTCCGAGGATGCGCCGCTTGCCGCGAGCGCGCAGCCAGCTTTCAGCGGCCGCGAACAGCGCGGAGAAGACCTCGGCATCGTCCTCGGCGGCGAACATCCCGAAGTGACCGACCTCGGGGTCCTGCACCAGCCTGTCGATCTGCGCGCTGATGCGACCGACGTCGCGCCCGCCTCGGCGCGCAAGCCAGAACTGCGTCTCGGCATGCTGAAAATAAGGATTCTTGGTGGGCGACAGTGCCTCGCGGCGTTCCAGCACGAGTGGAGCGACGAAAGCCGGATCGCCGGCATGAAGCCGCATCGGCAGTTTGATGAATCGATCCAGCTCCGCCGACGTGACAACCGGTATGACTTCGATCGTGCTCATCACGCCGCCGGTCGCGCCTCTGCGCGCGCCAGAAATCCGAGCCAGACCGTGCGCGCACTGTGCCAGGCGAAGGTCAGGCCTTGCCACGCGGTGACGATGTACATACCCGCCGGGCCTGCACCGAGCAGCACGCTGAACGCCATGATGGTCATGGTGATGTTGCGTCGGGCGATGAAGCTACGTACGCGACCATCGAGTTGCGTTGCAGCGTGCAGCGCGAAACCGAGACGGTGCTTGGCGATTCCGAGCACGATACGGTCCGCCACGTAGAAGACGATCAGCCAGACAGCGGCCTGATACAATGAGTCTTCGGACGTGCGCGCGCCAAGACCCCAGGCGAAGGCGAAGTACCAGAACGGCGGATGCACGATGTCGGTCCCGTGATCCAGCACGTTGCCGATCTTCGAGTCGGTCAGGGTCAGCCGGGCCAGCTTGCCGTCGACGCTGTCGAGCACGCTCATGCCGTAGGCGCACAGGAAGCCGAGCAGGAAGTCGCCGCATGCGAACAACGGCACGGCGGCGATCGTCAGCACGATCGACAGCAGCGTCACGGTGTTGGGATGGAGACCCAGGCGCACGCACAGGCGCACCAGCGGCCAGACCAGCGGCGGGTAGACATAGCGCGTCAGCAGGTCGGTCGATCCCTTGTAGTTGTCCCAGAACATTTGCCGTTCCAGTCGCTTCCGCGTGCTGGCGTCATCGACCGTGTAGATCCAGTACGGCAGCGTGCGCCGCAGCTTGTCCATGTAGGCCGGAAATGCCTGCTCGTCGAGCGGCGCGATGCGACCAGCGGCGATCAGTGCGTCGGCCACCGCGCGCAGGTTGTCGGCGTCGGGCGGGATCGCACCCGCCAGTTCGGGCGTCAGACGCAGCGCCGCCGCGCGCTGTTCGCCTTCACCGCGCGCCGCCACGCAGGATGACGCGCCGCGCACGAGGAATGCAATGAGTCGCGGATCGATCACGTTGGCGCCATCCAGCGCCACCAGCGGGCCTCCCGCCAGCGCTCGACCCAGGCGGGTGCCAAGTGGCAAGGCATCCGACTCGATCGTTGCACCCGGCCAGCTTTCGGAGTTCGCGTTGGGCCCGGACAGCACGACGGGTGTGCCCGCGACAAGCTTGCCGACACTGCGCCGCAGGCGCTCGATCGGGGGCACGCCGAACAGTGTTTCAGCGCGTGCCGTGGTGGCCGTATCGATCCAGAGATTCATGGTCGTTCGCAGGCCCGCAGCCGCAAGAAACCGATCGAGGTGAACAGCAGCGGAGCGACGAGCGCTGTGACCAGCGGCGGCAAGCGGCCGCTGGAGCCGAGCGCCGCCACGATGCCATCGGACAGCAGAAAGCCCAGGCCCAGCATCAGTGCCACCAGCATCTCGGCGCCACCACCCTTACCGCGCGCGAGGGTGGTGGCTGTCGGGAGCGCCAGCAGCAGCATGATGAACACGCCGAGCGGCGCCGCGAACGAACGATACAAAGCGGTCTGGTAGTAACTGAGTGGTTGTGATCCGACGCGCGAGCCGACGATCACGTCGTTAAGCATGATACTAGACAGGTAGGGACGGGCGACCCCCAGGCGCAGCACCTCGTCGGGATGCAGATTGGTCCGCCACTCGCGCGCATCCTCGTGGATGCGCCGCACCCCTGCGGCCTCGATGCGCAGCACGGTCACGTCCTCGAGCTGCCAGACCTCACCGTCCCAGCGCGCGCTGGCCGCACGAAGGCGAGCCGTGAGCAGACCCGCTTGACGCTCATACAGCCGGACCCCCTGCAGCTGGCGGCCGTCGGGACTGAAGGTTTCAATCGACACCAGACCACCACGGGTGTGAGCCCACAGCCGCGCCGTCACCTTTTCGGCGGGCGGCGCGCTGGCGCTCCACCACTGCTTCAGTTCGATCTCGACCCGAGGCAGAACCACCTGCAGCAAGGCCACCTGAACGGTCGCCAGGACGAGCAGCACGGGAACCAGGTAACCCAGCATGCGCATCAGGCTCACGCCGCTGGCGCGCATGGCCGTGATCTCGAGCGCACGTGCCATCGAGTTCAAGGCAGTCATCGTTCCCAGCAGCACCGCCAGCGGCAAAGCCAGTCCCAGCTCGGCCGGCAGGCGCAGGACTGCGTAGTGCAGCAGGCCGACCACGCCCAACCCGCGCTCCAGAACTTCGGTGGTCACGTCGAGCAGTTCGAGCAACTGCATCATCGCCGTGAGCACTGCCAGCAGCGCGAGGATCTGCAGCCCGACGCGGCGGCGCAGGTAAGCGGGCAGTTGCCCGGTCATGGCGCGCTGTGAACGCGATGGCGCGTGCGATCGATCAGGCCTTCGACGGCCATCACGGCGCGCAAGACCGGGTTGTCGCCCGGCCAGGCCAGGCTGCTGCGGAAGATCCACAGGCTCATCACCGCGAACACGAGGAACGGCGTCCACACGGCGGCTGCGGCCGGCAGGCGGCCTGCCTGGCCCAGGCTTGTGCCGAGCTGCAAGGCATGGTCTACAGCCAGCAGCGCCAGCGTGCCGAACACCACGCCGGGCGCGCGGCGGCCCCGCTTGGAGGCCATGCCAAGCGGCAGCGCCAGCAGCGGCAGGAAAGGAAAGATCAGCGCGCGCGCCAGCCGACCGTGGAATTCGGCGGCCGGCTTGGCCGCGTCCTTCTCCAGGTGCATGTCCCGCCAAAGCTCGGGCAGGGTCAGCTCGCGCACGGACTCACCGCGCGCGGCCAGCGGCGTCGCGCGGGGCGACAAATCGTGGTCGGAAACACCGTGCGCGAAGCGCGAGACCGATATCGCATTGCTGCTCGCCGTTGCACCGCTCGCCGCCGCGCCGCTCTCCGTCGGGTTGTCGCGCTCACGCACCATCTGTCCGCCTTCGAGCCGCAACTGCAGACCGTCGGGCGTGGGCACGAGTCGACCGCGCGGCGCCGTCAGAATCTGTTCGCTGCCTGCGCTGCGGTGTGCCATGAACACGCCGCGCAGATCTCGGCCATCGCCTTCGATCACATCCGCGGTGAAAGTGATGCCCTGCCCGATGTCGATGAAACGGTTTTCTTCGACTCTCGCATCCCAACCGGTTTGCACCACCTGGTTTACCGCGACGTGGTAGCCGTAGCGCGCCAGCGGCTGCAGTTGACCGTACAGATAGAGGCTGAACAGGCCAAGCAACATCGCCAGCACGAAGTACGGTGCGGCGATGCGCGCAATCGATCGCCCGGCCACGAGCATCACGTCGAGTTCGTTGTCGTCGCACATGCGGGCCGTGGCCATGAAAATCGCTGCGGTGAAGGACATCGGCAAAGCCAGGCCGAGGTAGTGCGGCACGAGCGTGGCGGCCATCAGCAGCACGCTCGATGGTCCGGCGCCCGCAGAGGCCGCGAGATCGAACAGGCGCAACAGGCGTTCCAGCAGCTGTGCCATCAGCAGCGCTGCCAGCGACAGGGCCAGCGGACCGGCGATCAGTCGCAGAGCGTAGCGGTCGAGTCGATCGAAGCGGAACCAGGGGAACAAAGCGCGCGGTCCTAGTCCAGTGAAACGGAGAAATCGGATGTGCGTGAGCCCGAGGCCGGGCCGCAA
>JARXKP010000290.1 GCA_030271615.1 Pseudomonadota bacterium | reverse complement strand
ATCTCGACCACATCACCGTTCTTGAACTCGTTGTTCTCGTCGTGTGCGTGGTACTTGCTCGTCTTCGCGACGATCTTGCCGTACAGCTCGTGCTTGGTGCGACGCTCGATCAAGACGGTGATCGTCTTGCTGCGCTTGTCACTCACGACCTTACCGACCAGCGTGCGGACGGTCTTTTCCTTGACGACAGGTTGAGCTTCGGTCATTTCGTCGCTCCTTTCGCTTCACGTTTCTTTTGCGCCATCACGGTCTTCGCGCGTGCGATGTCGCGCCGCGTGTTCCCGAGCTGGGTGTGGTTGGCCAACTGCTGCGTGGCCTTCTGCATGCGCAGGCCAAAATGGGCCTTCAACAGATCGCTGACTTCCTTCTGGAGGCCAGCAATGTCTTTGGCGCGGAGTTCAGATGCTTTCACTTGGAATTTCTCCGTGGAACGTCAAGCGCCGACTTGGCGAGCGACAAACGTGGTGCTCAGCGGCAATTTGGCCGAGGCCAGCCTGAATGCTTCACGCGCCAGCTCTTCGGGTACACCGTTGATCTCGTAGAGCACCTTGCCGGGCTGAATCTCGGCCACGTAGTACTCAGGGTTGCCCTTACCGTTACCCATGCGAACTTCGGCAGGCTTTTGCGAGATGGGCTTGTCGGGAAAGATGCGAATCCAGATGCGGCCACCGCGTTTGACGTGACGTGAGATTGCACGACGAGCGGCTTCGATCTGGCGAGCCGTCAAACGACCTCGCTCGGTCGCCTTCAATCCGAATTCGCCGAACGACACCTTGGCACCACGGGTGGCGACACCTGTGTTACGACCTTTTTGTTCCTTGCGGAATTTTCTGCGTGCAGGTTGCAGCATGCTTATTCTCCTTTGGCCTCACCCGGCGTGGGCGGGGCAGCTTTGCGCACGCGCTTGACCGCAGGCACCTTGCTCGGATCACCAGACTCAGTCGGCTTGGCCGCCATATCGGACGGGCCCGCAGCGCGCGGACCCCGATCGGCACCCGGCGCACCAGGGCGACCACGGCTGGGCGGCGCACCTGGACGGGCATTGCGACGTGGACGGCGATCGTCTTCGCCTTCCGGCTTGTTGACGATGCCCGGCGCTTCGCCATGACCGAGACGGTCACCTCGGTACACCCAGCACTTCACGCCGATGATCCCGTAGGTCGTCTTGGCTTCGGAGAAGCCGTAATCGATGTCGGCCTTCAAGGTGTGAAGCGGCACGCGACCTTCGCGATACCACTCGCAACGGGCGATCTCGATGCCGTTCAGGCGACCCGAAGACATCAGCTTGATGCCCTGAGCGCCCAGACGCATCGCGTTCTGCATCGCACGCTTCATCGCACGGCGGAACATGATCCGCTTTTCGAGCTGCTGCGTGATGCTGTCGGCAATCAACTGTGCATCGATCTCAGGCTTGCGCACCTCTTCGATGTTGACCGCGACCGGAACACCGAGGCGACGGGTCAGTTCCGCCTTCAGGTTCTCAATGTCCTCGCCCTTCTTACCGATCACCACCCCCGGGCGCGCCGAGTAGATCGTGATGCGGGCATTCTTCGCGGGACGCTCGATCAGCACGCGCGAAACCGCAGCGTTCTTCAAACGAGCCTTCAGGAACTCGCGAACCTTCAGGTCTTCGGCCAGCATCGTGGCGAAGTTTTGATTGTTCGCATACCAGCGCGAAGCCCAGTTGCGTGTAACTGGCAGCCGAAAGCCAATTGGGTGAATCTTTTGTCCCATGATCTTCCTTGTGCCTCAGTTGCCGACGGTGATGTAGATGTGGGCGGTCGGCTTGCAGATGCTATTTCCCCGGCCTTTAGCACGAGCAGAGAAACGCTTCAGGATGGACCCTTGCTCGACGAAGATCGTCTTGACTTTGAGTTCATCGATGTCGGCACCATCGTTGTGCTCGGCATTCGCGATGGCCGATTCCAGCGCCTTCTTGATGATGCCAGCAGCCTTCTTAGGCGTGAATGTCAGGATATTGAGGGCTTGATCAACAGGCAGGCCGCGGACCAGGTCGGCGACCAGTCGCCCCTTGTCGGCGGACAGTCGAACGCCACGAACGATTGAACGGGTTTCCATCGTGGTTCCTTATTTCCTCGCGGCCTTCTTGTCGGCCGGATGTCCCTTGAACGTGCGGGTCAACGCAAATTCGCCCAACTTGTGGCCGACCATTTGATCGGTCACGTAGACGGGGATGTGCTGCTTGCCGTTGTGCACGGCGATGGTCAGCCCGATGAAGTCCGGCAGGATCGTCGAGCGACGCGACCAGGTCTTGATGGGCTTCTTGTCCTTGATGGCAACCGCTTTGTCGACTTTGACCATCAAGTGATGATCGACGAACGGGCCTTTTTTCAGCGAACGGGTCATCTTGCGGCCCCTTTACTTCTTGCGACGCGAGACGATGAACGTCTGCGTGCGCTTGTTGTTGCGAGTGCGGTAGCCCTTGGTCATCGTGTTCCACGGCGACACAGGGACCTGACCTTCGCCAGTGCGGCCTTCACCACCACCGTGCGGGTGATCGACCGGGTTCATGGCGACGCCACGCACCGTCGGACGGATGCCCTTCCAGCGGATCGCACCGGCCTTGCCGTACTGGCGCAGGCTGTGCTCTTCGTTCGAGACCTCACCGATCGTCGCGCGGCAGTCGATGTGAATGCGACGAACCTCACCCGAACGCAGGCGAACCTGCGCGTAGGTGCCTTCGCGCGCCAACAACGTGCAAGACGTGCCGGCCGAGCGGGCGATCTGGGCACCCTTACCCGGCAGCATCTCGATGCAGTGGATCACCGAGCCGACCGGGATGTTGCGGATCGGCAGCGTGTTGCCGGCCTTGATCGGTGCTTCGGCGCCACTCAGCAGCGTCTGGCCGACGTCCAGGCCACGCGGCGCGATCACATAGCGGCGCTCACCGTCGGCGTAGCACACCAGCGCGATGTGCGCCGTGCGGTTTGGGTCGTACTCGATGCGCTCGACCTTCGCCGGAATGCCATCCTTGTTGCGCACGAAATCGACTACACGGTAGTGGTGCTTGTGACCACCGCCCTTGTGACGGATCGTGATATGGCCATTGTTGTTGCGACCCGCATGCTGGAACTGCGGCTCCAACAGCGACGCTTCCGGCTTGCCCTTGTGGAGGTGCGCGTGCACCACCTTCACCACGGCACGGCGGCCTGGTGATGTCGGTTTGACTTTGACGACGGCCATTACGCGACCTCCCCGGAGATGTTGAGTTCTTGCCCGGCCTTCAACGACACATACGCCTTCTTGACATGGTCACGGCGCCCGATCGAGCGACCGAACTTCTTGACCTTGCCTTTTTGCAGCACCGTTTGAACGGACTCGACCTCGACCTTGAACATCAACTCGACCGCGGCCTTGATTTCAGGCTTGGTCGCATCGCGCAGCACCTTGAACAGCACTTGGTTGTGCCTCTCGGATGCCATCGTCGCCTTTTCGCTGACGATCGGCGCAATCAGGATCTGCGCCAAGCGGTTTTCAGCATGTTTGACAGCGGTGCTCATGCCAGCATCTCCTTGAGTTGCTCAATGGCAGCCTTGGTGACCAGCACTTTCTTGTAGTGCACCAGCGACAGCGGATCGGCGTGACGCGGCTCGACTACCAGCACATTGCGCAGATTGCGCGAAGCCAGCAGCAGATTGTCATCAACCTGATCAGAAATCACCAGTACCGAATCGAAACCCATCGCCTTCAACTTGGCGGCAAACAGCTTGGTCTTCGGCGATTCGACTTCCATCGAATCAATCACAGCCAGACGGCCTTCACGCGCCAACTGCGAAAAGATCGCGGCCATGCCGGCGCGATACATCTTCTTGTTGACCTTTTGAGTGAAGTTTTCGTCGGGGCTGTTGGGGAAAATCCGACCACCTCCGCGCCACAGCGGGGACGAGGTCATGCCGGCCCGCGCCCGCCCGGTACCCTTCTGGCGCCACGGCTTCTTGGTCGAGTGCTTGACTTCGGCGCGATCCAACTGGGCACGAGTGCCCTGGCGAGCGTTCGCCTGGAATGCGACCACGATCTGGTGCACCAGCGCTTCGTTGTAATCGCGAGCGAACAAGGTGTCAGGCGCGTCGACTTTCGATGTCGCCTGACCTTGCGCGTTGAGGAGCTCGAGCTGCATCAGTTGGCTCCCTTCTTGGCTTTCACCTTGACGGCGGGACTGACGACGATGTGGCCGTTCTTCGAGCCCGGCACGGCGCCGCGCACCAGCAGCAGTTGACGGGCCTCGTCGATACGGATGATGTCGAGGTTCTGCGTCGTCTTGTTCACGTCGCCGCGGTGGCCGGACATCTTCTTGCCCGGAAACACGCGGCCCGGATCCTGCGCCATCGAGATCGAGCCCGGCACGTTGTGCGAACGGCTGTTGCCGTGCGACGCGCGCTGCGACTTGAAGTTGT
>JARXKP010000289.1 GCA_030271615.1 Pseudomonadota bacterium | reverse complement strand
ATCCTCGCGAGCGTCGAAAGGTTTTGTCTGCGAACTTCTAACTCACGACACTAGGAAGGCAAACACCGAATCAATGGGTGCAGGCCGAGCCCGCCAAGGGCGATCAACCCGACAGTGCCCTCACACGGCTCATCGCCAACCCCGCCGCAGCAGTGCGCGTCTCGACCCCCAACTTCTCGTAGACATGCTCAAGATGCTTCTTCACCGTGGCCGGGCTCATGCCCAGGATGTCGCCGATGTCACGGTTGGTCTTGCCCTTGGCGACCCAATACAGCACCTCGGCCTCGCGCGTGGTCAGCTTGAATGCGGCCCCGACGGCATCGATCACCGCCTGATCCGAGCTTTCGCGCATCACGATCAACCACTCGTCTTCACCGGTCTGCTCGTGCAGCGCGAGGATCAGGCGGCGGCTCTGCCTCATCAAGGTCAGCGGTTCGCCCGATGCGACGCCGGCCACCGCGCGGCGTGCCAGTTCAGCGCGCACCCAGGTCAGCACCGCGTCGTCGAGCTCGCCACCATCGAAGTGCTGCAACAGCAGATCACGCGCGAGCGGCGTCTTCCAGACCACCTTGCCGTCGGCGGCGCGCACCACCAGCGTTGCGTGGCCGAAGGCGTAGAGGGCGTTGCGCGCCTGTCGGGCCTGCCGCGCGCCCTGCACATGCACCGCCATGCGGGCCAGCACTTCCTTGGCGCGGATCGGCTTGGTCACGTAGTCGACGCCGCCCGCCTGAAAGGCACGCACCACGTGCTCGGTGTCGGTCAGGCCGGTCATGAAGACGATCGGGATGTGCGCCGTGTCGGGTCTCGCCTTCAGCCGGCGCGCCACCTCGAAGCCGTCCATTCCGGGCATCACCGCGTCGAGCAGAACGATGTCAGGCAGCGCCTGCGCGGCCCGCTGAATGGCCGCCTCGCCGTTGGTGGCGACCAGCACGGTGTAACCCGCCTCGTCGAGCGCATCGTGCAGCACCGACAGGTTGTCGGGCACGTCGTCGACGATCAGCACCACGTCGGCGATGCTGCGATTGAGGGGATTCAGCGGTTCAGGCAGCATCCTGCGCCTTGCGGATCACACCGGTCATCGCGTCGAGCTGGAACTGCTGCGCGAGCTGGCGCATGTGGTGGACGAACGGGGCGCAGCCGGGGTCGTGGGCTGCGATCTCGTCGAGCTGTTTGACAATGCCACGGAAGTAGCCCAGATCGATCATTTCCTGCAATCCGAGAAGCCGCTCCGGTGTTGGCAGCACCATCGGCACGGCCGGCGCCAGTGATGGAGGGGCGAGCGGCACCGCCGGACGCTGCGGCGCCTCGAGCCACCTCAACACCAGCACCCGACCCAGCCAGTCGAGCAGCTCCGACTTGCGCACCGGCTTCAGGATGAAGTCCTCGGCCGGGATGCCCACATCGTTGTCGACGCCCTTCTCGAACGCGTTGGCCGAGACGATCGCCACGGGCGCGTCGCTGAGTTCCTCGGCGCGGATGCGGCGGATGGTTTCCCAGCCGTCGATGCCGGGCATCGCGAGGTCCATCAGGATCGCGTCGGGGCTGAAGTCGTGCAGCTGCTCCAGGCACTCGAGGCCCGACGCAGCCTGCCGCAACTCGAAGCCCAGCGGCTCCAGCACGTTGCGCAGCAGCTCGCGGTCGACCTCCTCGTTGTCGACCACCAGCAGACGGCGGCGCGAGCCGGCATAGCCGATGCGCTGGGTGCGCGGCAGGTCGATCCCGTCGACAACGCCGGCCCGCACCTCGGGCAGGAACAGCCGGATGCGGAACACCGTGCCGGTGCGCGGCACCGGGCCGGCGACGCTGCCCACCGTCATCTCTCCGCCCATCACGTCGGTCAGCATCTTGCTGATGGTCAAGCCCAGGCCGGTGCTGCCGACCGACGCCCCCGAGGCGCCGCCGCCAATGGCCGAGCCACGCGCAAAGGGCTCGAAGATCTGATCGAGCTCGTCAGGCGGGATGCCGGGGCCGGTGTCCTCGATCTCGAACAGCGCCATCTGGCGCGCATGGCTGACGCGAAAGATCACCCGGCCCTGCGAGGTGAACTTGACCGCATTGCCCAGCACATTGATCAGGATCTGCCGCAGCCGCTTCTCGTCGGTGCGCACGACCTCGGGCACGTTGTCGGCGATCGCATGAAAGAACTCGATGCCTTTGCCCGCGGCCTGCAACTCGAACAGACTGGTCATCTCGTGCAGGCAATCGCGCAGCCGCATCGGCTTGACCTCCAGCGCGAAGCGACCGCTTTCGATGCGGGCGATGTCCAGCGTGCCTTCGATCAGCGACAGCAGGTGGTCGCCGCCGCGCCGGATCACGCTGACGGCCTGCCGGCGATGCGCCGGGATCGAGTCGTCCTCGTCGAGCAGCTGCGCGTAACCGATGATGCTGTTGAGCGGCGTGCGCAGCTCGTGGCTGATGGTGGTGATGTAGCGACTCTTGGCCTGGTTGGCGGTGTCGGCCAGCCGCTTGGCCTCCTGCAACGCTTCATCGGTGCGGCGGTGCGAGGCGATCTCGTCGCGCAGCACACCGGTCTGCTCGTTGAGCGCCTGGGTCTGGCGGTTGCTTTCTTCCTGCGCGACCTGCCGGCTCTTGTGGGTCAGCACGAGCCACCAGCCGACGATCGCGGTCACCACCATCAGACTGGCATAGGCCTTGACGAAACCCAGGCCGAGGGCGGTGGCCAGCTTCGCATCGGGGGTGTCGAACGTGGTCAGTTCCTGCCGGTAGATCATCCAGAACAGCGCAGCCAGCAGCGGCGCGATCGCCGACATCAGCAGCAGATAGCGGCCAAGTTCGGTGTCGATCCGCACCCACAGCCGCGACGGCAGCAGCGCCCTGCCGACCGACTGCCATTGCGCGGACCAGCTCGCCTGCGGCTTGCACATGTCGTTGCAGCGCGCGTCGAGCGAGCAGCACAGCGAGCAGATCGATCCGAGGTAGGCCGGGCAGTAGGCCATGTCCTCGCCTTCGTACTCGCGTTCGCAGACCGTACAGGTGCTGAGCCCCCCAGTCGCCTCGCTCCTGCCCCCGAGGGGCGCCGCCTGGTGGACCGGCACAGCCGGATCCACGGGCGTGGCTGGATCGACGGGGAGTGGGGCTCGGGCGAGGTAGTAGCGGCCTTTGGTGTACCAGGCGATCAGCGGCGCGGTGACGAAGGCGGTGACCAGCGCGATCAGCGCCGAGAACGCCTGCGCCATCGGCCCCATCAGCCCGAGGTAGGCGCTGATCGACAGCACCGACGCCAGCCCCATCGCGCCGACGCCGACCGGGTTGATGTCATACAGGTGCGCGCGCTTGAACTCGATGCCCTTCGGGCTCAGGCCGAGCGGCTTGTTGATGACCAGGTCGGCCACCACGGCCATGATCCAACTGATCGCGATGTTCGAATACAGGCCCAGCACCTGACCGAGCGCCTGGAACACGTTGAGCTCCATCAGCATCAGCGCGATCACGGTGTTGAAAACCATCCACACGACGCGCCCGGGGTGGCTGTGCGTCAGCCGCGCGAAGAAGTTGGACCACGCGAGCGAGCCCGCATACGCATTCGTCACGTTGATCTTCAGCTGCGACACCACCACCAGCAGCGCGGTCGCGGCGATGGCCCAGGTCTGCGGGTGAAACACCTGGTTGGCGAACACGTTCTCGTAGGCCACCAGGTACATCTGGTTCGGATCGACCGCTCGATCGACCGGCACCGCGTGGCTGATCGCGAGATACGCCAGCAGCGCGCCGCCCAGCATCTTCAGCACGCCCAGCACCACCCAGCCCGGCCCGCCGAGCAGCACGCCAGCCCACCAGCGGCGGTGATTCTGCGGCGTGCGTTCGGGCATGAATCGCAGGTAGTCGGCCTGCTCGCCCATCTGCGTGATCAGCGCAATCCCCACCGTCATCGCGGCACCGAACAGCGCCAGGTTGAACTGCCCGCCCTGACCGTCGGCGCCGGCATAGCGCGACAGGTCATCGACCAGCCCCGGGTTGCGGCGGAACACGTAGACATAGGGCACGACCATCAGCACCAGCCACAGCGGCTGCGTCCACACCTGCAGCCGGCTGATCACGGTGACGCCGTGAGTCACCAGCGGAATGACGGCCAGCGCACAGATCAGGTAGCCCCACGCGGGCGGGATGTCGAAGGCGAGCTCGAGCGCGTAGGCCATGATGGCCGCCTCGAGCGCGAAAAAAATGAACGTGAAACTCGCGTAGATCAGCGAGGTGACGGTGGACCCGATGTAGCCGAAGCCGGCGCCGCGCGTCAGCAGGTCCATGTCGACGCCGTAGCGTGCGGCGTAATGGCTGATCGGCAGGCCGGCCAGGAAGATGATCAGTCCGGTCGCCAGGATGGCCCAGAACGCGTTGATGAAACCGTACTCGACCAGCAGCGTGGCGCCGACCGCTTCGAGCACCAGGAACGACGCAGCACCGAACGCGG
>JARXKP010000288.1 GCA_030271615.1 Pseudomonadota bacterium | reverse complement strand
CAGCGCTACCGCGCCTCCCAGTCCGCCCTGCAGCACGCTGCGACGATCAACACCACTCTTGTCGGATTCCATCTTGGTTGCTCCTGTGATCAAAATTGCCGGGTTCAACGAAATTTCGACGGGCTGGTTTTGTCGCGTTGACGAACCTGTCGTGATCTGTTCCCGAAGAGCTAAGTCAGTTACTTCGTCAATGAGTTCCCGAACCTAGCGATTGCACCTACACGCAAGTCGGATGGACCTGCGCTTCGAAGATTACGCAGTGGGCCGGTTCCTGGATGCGGTGTCCGGAGTCGTCGTTTGACCCTGCTCGACTGAGCGGACGATTTCCGGACTGGCTCCATCCGCAGACGGGTCACCCCCGTCGGCTCCGTCGGCGTCCGTCCCCGCAATACCGCCAGCATTGACGATCGGCTTTCGCATGACCCGGTCGGCACAAGCCTTGCAGCCTTGATGGCGCTGTGGCGACTTCACTGACGCGCCACGGTTCTTGAGCACCCACAATATTGCTTCCCGCCGTGATGCCGGCGTAGACACTGAGCACCCACAACGTTGCATCTCTGCATGACGCCGGCGGACAGACGCAGGGGGCGGGTGCCACCCGCGCTGATCTGCCATCAACAACTCACTGGAGACAAGACGAATGAAGATCTATGACTGGGCCGCTGCGCCGAACCCGAAACGACTGCGCATGTTTCTCGTCGAGAAGGGCATCACGAACATCGAGATCGTCCAGGTCTCGGGCGAAAACCTCCGCCTGAAGCCCGAGTACGTCGCGAAGTATCCGCAGGCGATGGTGCCGATGCTTGAACTCGACGATGGCCGACAGATCGGCGAATCGATCGCGATCTGCCGCTACTTTGAAGAGCTCTACCCCAATCCACCGTTGCTGGGCCGCGACCCCTACGAGCGCGCCATCGTCGACATGTGGGAGCGTCGCGCCTTCGACGAAGGCATGATGGCCGCCGGCGAGGTGTTCCGCAACACGGCCGAGGCATTCAAGGATCGGGGCCTGCCGGGCTTCGCCACGGCAGTGCCGCAGCTGCCCGAACTGGTCCAGCGTGGTCGTGATCGCCTGGACAAGTTCTTCCACAAGTTCGACGAGCAACTGGGCAAGACCCGCTTCATCGCCTGCGATCAGTTCACGCTGGCCGACTGCACGCTGTACTGCAGCATCGAGTTCGCGGGCTGGTCGGACATCGGCATCCCTGCCGATTGCAAGAACCTGCAACGCTGGTGGAACGAAGTCAGCGAGCGCCCCAGCGCGAAGGCCTGATTCCCGCCGCACCCTGACCTCAGGGTGTCTCCCAGACGGGCCCATTGCGGGCCCGTTTTCATTCACCGTGGTTCGGTGGGCTGTCGCCCAGACTGCCACAGGCCATGCCTCAAGATCCCGCATGGTGATTGCCGAGCCCCCCGTGAACGCAGGAAGGGTTTGAACGGACACGCGCTTCCAAAGGTGGGGCACAAGTCACAGAATCGCAGCGGTCGGTCGATTGATTCGTCGCCGACCAACAGCGGGGTTGCTGTAGCGCCCGGCCAGACGCGTCGATTCCATTCAACCTGCAGGAGCGCAGATGAAGAACATCTCAGTCCAGATCGCGAAGACCTGGGTGGCGGTTTCTGCTCTGATCATGGTTTCGGTGCCTGAGGCACAGGCGGCTCCACTGATCGTGAACGGTGGTTTCGAGTCGGGCTTTACAGGTTGGTCCCGTG
Source organism: Pseudomonadota bacterium (assembly GCA_030271615.1). Taxonomy (GTDB): domain Bacteria; phylum Pseudomonadota; class Gammaproteobacteria; order Burkholderiales; family Burkholderiaceae_C; genus PBB1. The sequence continues at coordinate 2,743 of JARXKP010000288.1, read as the reverse complement.
TCGACCAGGTCGGCGGCGACGGGACGCTTTCCATTCAAAGCGGGACGTCGAGCCCGTCGAACGGGGACGTCGTGCCTGCCCCGACCAAGGGGGCAAATGCGGCCATGTCGGATGCGCAGGGTCCAGGCGCGCATGTGCTCTATCAGGACTTCACTGCCGTCGCGGGTGTGACCTTCCTCAGCTTTGACCTCTTTATCGGCAATCGGGGTTTCATACCCGATTTCGCCTCGCCGGACACGCTGGATTTCAGCATCGCCGGGTTCAATCAACAGGTTCGGGTCGACATCATCGATGTACTTGCCGATCCCTTCAGCGTTGGCGTCGGGGACGTGCTGCAAAGCATCTATCAATCCCAGTCAGGTGATCCGCTGATCAGTGGCTACACCAACATTTCCGCCGACATCGCTGCGCTGATGCTCGCGCACAGCGGCCAGACGCTTCGGCTGCGGTTTGCCGAGACCGACAACCTCGGTCCCTTGCAAATGGGGGTCGACGACATCCAGTCCGGTTCGGGGTCCGGAAATCCAGTTCCTGAGCCCTCTTCGGCTCTGTTGGTGGGTGCCGGTTTGGCGTTGATGGCCTCTCGTCGAACGCGCGGGCCGGGCCATCGGCATTCGACGTGACAGAGCGTCAATCGCCGGCAGTTTTTCTCGTCTCTACCACGGGTGCTCCAGGACCGGATCGATTCAGGGTCTTGTGCTTGCAACACGTTCGCCGCCACCGCCGGATGGCAAATTCAACGAGGAGCCTTGAATGAACAACTTTGGTGACTGGCGATTCCGTTCCATTCGGTGCAGCTATCGCGCGATTCTCGCGGCAGCCATGTCCGGGGCGATTCTCGGCCTGCCCGCTGCCGCTCGGGCTGACACCATCCCGGCCCAGATGCTCGACCAGAATCTGGTGGTCAGCACGCTTCTCGACACAGGGATCACGCAGCCTATTGGCATCGTGTTTCTGCGCGGGCTGGACGACTATTTCGTACTTGAAAAGGCCTCGGGTCGGATCAAGCGTGTCATCGGTGGAAGCGTGCAACCCGCCCCAGTGCTCGACCTGGCCGTCAACTCGGCGTCAGAGCGCGGGCTGCTGAGCATGGTGCTGCACCCCGGATTTCCGGCTACGCCCTATGCCTATGTTTTCTGGACCGAAAGCAGTATCGGTGTCGATTCGACAGCCGTCGAGGAGGTGCCTCTGCTGGGTCATCGTGTCGACCGATTCATCTGGAACGGCGCTTCGTTCACACAGGACATCAATCTTGTGAGGCTTCGTTCCCGCCAGACAGACAACCTTGCGGTCCCGGGCCATCCTGGTACGGCCAATGCCGTCGAGCAGGGCAATCAGAACGGCGGTGTGATGCGCTTCGGCCCCGACGGCAAGTTGTACGTCTTCGCCGGAGATCAAGGTCGGCGCGGCTGGCTGCAGAATCTGGCCAATGGACCTTTCCTGACGTCATTGTTCGTGGACGACACGTACGGCGGTCCGGCGCCCGACAACATGCACCTGTCCGGTGTGATCCTTCGCCTCAATGACAACGGAGGCGTGCCGGCGGACAACCCATTCTTTGCGGTTGGCGCCGCCATCGGCGGTGAGGTTGGCGCCAATCTCCAGAAGGTCTTCTCGTACGGGCATCGCAACGGGTTCGGCATGGCTTTCGACCCCGCCTCCGGTTCGCTCTGGGAAACCGAGAACGCTGACGACGCCTATTCGGAGCTGAATCGTGTTGTTCCGGGCTTGAATGGGGGGTGGATCCAGTTCGCCGGTCCGGTCAATCGGATCAAGGATTGGCGGTCGATCGAAGCCTCGCAGTTCAATCTGACGTTGCAGCAGTTGCGCTACCCGCCAACGCGCGCGGCTTATACCCCGGCGCTGGCGCTCTCGAAGCTGTTCATGTTGCCTGGCGCTATCTACAAGGATCCCGAGCTCAGCTGGCGCTACGAGATCGGACCCTCTGGCGCGACCTTCGTGCAAGGCAATGGTTTGGGAGCGGAAAACAACGGCACGCTGTGGCTCGGCTCTTCTCGCGCCTTCTCTCAGGTCGGCGCGAACGGTGGCAGCTTGCACCGACTCAAGCTCAGCGCAGACCGCCTGACGGTAGATGTGAGTGCCGATCCGCGACTGGCCGACCGTGTTGCCGACAACCTTTTCAGGGCTCAGAAGTTCGAAGGCACAGAAAGCGAGACACTGCTGATCGGCAAGGGTTTCGGTATCACGCCGAGCATCGAGCAGGCGCCCGACGGCAACCTGTATGTGGTGTCGTTGTCGGATAACAAGATCTACAAGATCAGTCGCGCTCTCCCCTGACCGAGCTGGCTTTTTCAGCCACAAGGCTCCAGCAGCGAGACACAGCCTCGCTGCTGGATGCGTTCTGATGTCACCCATCAGGAGTCACCTCCGGTCGTCCACATTGGCAATGCGATGGTCGTCGCCATGAACGCCCAGATCGCGGTGACAAGCGTCCGCCGGTGATTTGCACAGGTCGCCGATCCCGGCCGACTCTTGCAATGGCCGATGACGCCGCCGCCGGGATGCCGGCCCCCGGGGTTGCCATCAGAATCCCGCATGGCGATCGCCGAGTTTCCCTCCGAGTCCCTGCCGCTGACGCGCTCACCCGCACTGGGGCCGGGCATCGTGCCGGCGGCCGACCGCGTGCGGGGCGACGCCGTGCAGCGGGTGGTCAAGGTGCGCCGCGATTACAACAGCTGGGTCGCGCGCGAGACGATGGAAGACTACGCGCTGCGGTTCACGC
>JARXKP010000287.1 GCA_030271615.1 Pseudomonadota bacterium | reverse complement strand
ACATGAGACGCCCCCGTTGCGATGCTCCTGCCCCAGGGCACCGAAGGGGCCCCGGTGTGGCCCTTGGGCTTCGTCCGCCTCGGGGCGGCCCGGCCGCGGACACCTGACTTGAAGGCGAACTGATGCGCCTTCAACTGCTGTCCGACCTGCACCTGGAAACCGAAGTCTTCGAGCCGCAGCCGGCGCCGGGTGCCGAGTTGCTGGTGCTTGCTGGCGACATCGACAGCACCTGGCGCGAGCTCGACCGGTTCGGCGACTGGCCGGTGCCGGTGCTCTTCGTCGCCGGCAACCACGAGTTCGACCAGCGCGAGCTCGACGACGCGTGGCCCGCGCTGCGCGAACGATGCGACGCGCTCGGCATCACGCTGCTCGAAAGGCAAAGCTGCGTCAGGATCGATGCGCAGGGCCGCCGCATCCGCTTCGTCGCGACCACCCGCTGGAGCGACTTCGATCTGTTCGGGGCGGCCCAGCGAGACCGTTCGATGCGCGCCGCCACCTACTTCGTCGACGTGATGCGTTCGACCCAGCACGGGGCGGTGTTCGATGCCGCGGCGGTGCGCGCCGAGGCGTTGTCGTGCCGCGCGTGGGTGATCGACGAACTGGCGAAGAAACCTGAAACCGCAGCGGATGCGTGGGACGCGACGGTGGTCGTCACCCACTACGGGCCCAGCGTGCGCAGCGCCGATCGGCGCTACGGAAAACAACCCGGTACCGCCAGCTTCTGCAACGCCGACGAGGACCTGATGCCGTCTGTCGATCTGTGGATTCACGGCCACCTGCACTGCCGGCACGACTACCGCGTGGCCCATGCGAGCGGCGAGACGCGCGTGGTCTGCAACGCGCGCGGCCACAGCCGCAAGGGCGAGGCCGATCACTACGACGGGCGGTTCACGCTCGACGTGTGAACTCCGCCGATCCGATCAGGCGCCGCCGCTCAATCCGTCGAAGCAGGTCGACAGCAGCAACTCGATGATGCTTTCGTCGGAATGCTGGCCCGACAGCTTGAGCAGACCCAGCACCGGATCGCAGGCGCGCGCGAACAGCGTGTACAGCACGATCTCCGGCGGCAGCTTGCGGTTCAGGTGCCCGGCTTCCTGGGCGCTGACGATCCACGCGCCCAGCTTCTCGCTGACATCCATCAGCCGCTGAAGGTAGACCTGATTGCTGGTCAGCGCCGCACGCAAGGCCGAGTTCTGCGACGGCAGCGATGGCATTTCGCCGGCCAGCTGCACCTGCATGGACCAGCGCGCCACGGCGCGAAGATGATCGACGGCGCGTGCCGTCGGATGGTGCTCGAGCGTCGCGATGAACGCCAGCGCCTGGTCCAGCAGCCGGATCATCGCTGCCGCCGCCAGGGCTTCCTTCGAGCTGAAGTGCTTGTAGAGGCTGGCCTTGGCGATACCGACATCGGCCGCCACCTCGTCGACGGTCATCGCATCGAAGCCTTTTTCGGCCAGCAGGCGATTCACCGACGAAACGATCGCGGCCTCACGCGCCTGAAGCATCTGCTCCTTGAAAGATTTCCGGGCCATGCGCAAAGTGTAGGGGGCGCTGTCTGGCGCGGAACGGCGGGACGTGCCCGCAAGCTGCGGGCGCCCGCGCGCGCGATCGGACTGCTCAGATCACCGAGCGGCCGTTGAGTCGGTCGATGGCTTCAGCCTGCGCTTCCCCGCTGATGCGTTTCGAATCCTGAAAGGCTCGAAATTCGGAATCGGCCTGCAGGCAGGCATCCAGGCCGAAGGCGGTGCCCATGTCGCCCATGTCGTCGGGATCGTGCGGGGTGCGCGCGACTGCCCATCGCCCCTGAAGGGCGCGCCACCATGAGATACCTCGGATTCTTCGCACGGTCTACTCCTCGTCTCTCGACAGGCATTCATCGTGCCAGTCTGACGAGTCGGCTCGATGACAACGTTGCGAAATGAAACGGAATGACCGTGCAGTTCGTAACGCTTCTCAGGTCATCGATCAGCGCGGTGGCGCCTCGCGGGCCGGCGCGGGCTCCAGCGCGACCCGTGCGCCGACCCCGAGTGCGGCGCCGACGCGGTCCAGCATCGCGACCCGAGCCGACGGCGCAGCGCCGTCGGGTGCCAGTCGCCACTGGTGCCAGTGCAGCGTGATGTTCAACGTCGTTTCGGGGCGCAAGGCGACCAGCGCGCCACTCGCCAGCAGCGATCGCACCAGCAACTCGGACACGACGCCGACGCCCCAGTCCATCAGCGCGGCCCGCACGCAGGCCTCGGACGACGGCACGTAGCGCTCCTGCAACCGGGGGTTGGCGATGCCGAAGGCGCGCGTCACCCATTGCTGCTGCATGTCGTCCTTGCGGTTGAAGACGAGGAACGGCACCTGGCTGAAGCTCGCCTCGTTCAGTCCGGACGGCGTGCCGTCGAGGTGCCGCGCGATGAAGCCCGGGCTCGCCACGGCCAGGTAGCGCATCACGCCGAGCGGCACCACACGACATCCCTTCAGCGCCGCGCTGACCGTGCTGACGCAGCCGAGCACCTCGCCCTGGCGCAACCAGTCGTGGGTGAAGTCCTGATCGTCGACCACCAGCTCCAGTGCCAGGCCGTCGTGCACCAGCGCATCGAGCGCCGGCAGCACCCAGGTGGCGAGGCTGTCGGCATTGACCGCCACCGCCAGCCGTTCGCCGGCCGATGGCTGCATGCCCAGTTCGCGCGACACATCGGCGCGCAGCGCCTGCAGCTGGCGGGCAAAGCGCAGCAGCACCTTGCCGGGCTCGGTCAGCCGCAGCGGCCGCGAGCGCACGACCAGCGGCTGGCCGACCTGGGCTTCCAGCGCGCGCAGCCGCTGTGACACCGCCGACTGCGTGATCGCGAGCCGCTGCGCCGCAGCGTCGAAGCCGCCGTGATCGGCCAGCGCGGCCAGGCAGTCGAGGGCGGCGGAATCGACGTTCTTCATAAGCTGTGCTGATGTATCTGGTGATTTATGAATGATGCTTCTTTTTAAATCGACCCGACCAGACAATCCGACCTTCCTGCCTGCCATGGCACGTTGGCGTTTCGAAGGAGCGATCGCATGAAAGTCATCGTGATGGGCGCCGGCATCGTCGGCATCAGCACCGCGTGGCACCTGCTCGACGCGGGCCATGAAGTCACGGTCGTCGACCGCCAGCCCGACGCAGCCCTCGAAACCAGCTTCGCCAACGGCGCGCAGATCTCGGTCAGCTTCTGCGAGCCGTGGGCGAACGCCGAAGCGCCGTTCAAGGTCGCGAAGTGGCTGCTGCGCGACGACGCGCCGCTGCTGTTCCGCCCGAAGCTCGACCCGCACCAGTGGCGCTGGGGCTTGAGCTTCCTCGGCCAGTGCAACACGGCCGCCTTCGAGCGCAACGTCGGTCAGCTGGTCGCGCTCGGCCGCTACAGCCAGGCGGCGCTGAAATCGGTGGTGGCGCAGACCGGCATCGACTACCACCGGCTCGAACGCGGCATCCTGCACTTCTTCTCGAGCCCGCGCGACTTCGACGCCGGCGCTGCCGGTGCGGAGGTGATGCGCCGCCATGGCGTCGATCGCCGCGTGCTGTCGCGCGACGAGGTGCTCGCGATCGAGCCGGCGCTGAAGAGCTTCGGCCCTCGACTCGCCGGCGGCACCTACACGCCGAGCGACGAGTCCGGCGATGCGCGCGTGTTCACGCAGCAACTGGCGAAGCGCTGTGCCGAGCGCGGCGCGACCTTCCTGTACAGCCACGACATCGTCGGCCTGCAGAAAACCGGCAACGCGATCGAATCGGTGCGCGTGCGCGAACAGGCGACCGGGCAGATGACGTTGCTGCGCGCCGACGCCTACGTCGCCGCGATGGGCAGTTACACCGCGCCGCTGCTGCGCCCGCTGGGCCTGTGTCTGAACATCTACCCGGCCAAGGGCTACTCGGCCACGCTGAAGCTGAAGCAGCCCGAGCGCGCCAGCACGGTGAGCCTGCTCGACGACGGCCGCAAGATCGCGATCAGCCGCCTCGGCGACGAAGTCCGCATCGCCGGCACCGCCGAGATGGCGGGCTACGACACCTCGATCACCAGCGCCACCTCGCGCGTGCGATGCCAGGCGCTGGTCAAACGCTATGAAGAGTTGTTCCCCGGTGTGGCCGACACCTCGACACCGAACTACTGGGCCGGCCTGCGGCCGAGCACGCCGGACAACATCCCGATCATCGGCCGCAGCCCGATCGGCAAGCTGTGGGTCAACTCCGGCCACGGCACGCTGGGCTGGACGCACGGCGCGGGCTCGGGTCGCGCGCTGGCCGAGTTGATCAGCGGCCACCGGCCGGCGCTCGATTTCGGTTTCTACGGCGACAGCACCGTCACCCGCCGGCCGCGCATGGCGACCGCCTGACGCAGCGTTGGTCGACCATCAGCGCCGCTGCGAGCCGCGCCCGGGTCCGCGCGACGGGGGACGGTTCGGCGGGCGCGCAGCCCAGACCATCAATGGCGAAACAATTGTGCTTACCCATGATACC
>JARXKP010000286.1 GCA_030271615.1 Pseudomonadota bacterium | reverse complement strand
ACCTCGCGCTGGCTCGCCACCAGGTGGAAGGTCTCGGCGCGGCGCTTCGAGAACCCGAGGAACAGCGCCGCGAAGATGCCGGTCAGGATCAGCCAGCGTGATGGTGGGATGCCGACACCCACGGTGCCGGCGAGCAGCCGCAGCATGAAGCCCAGCGCGATGATGGAGACATCGACCACCGGCACGCGCTTGAGTCGCCACGAGTACGCGAGGTTGCTGGCGACATACAGCCCGACCAGCCCGAGCAGGGTGCGCTGGCCCTCGATGAGCGCGATGCCGCCAGCCAGCAGAAAAGCTGCCAAGGCGAAGGCTGCGGTCGGGCTCACCTCACCGCTGGCCAGCGGCCGCAGGCGCTTGGTAGGGTGCAGCGCGTCGCTGGCGCGATCGCGCCAGTCGTTGACGATGTAGACCGCGCTCGAGATCAGGCAGAACGCGCCGAAGGCCGACAGCACGTGTGCGACCCGATCGGCGTCGTGCCACGACTGGCTGAACACCAGTCCGGCGAAGACGAACACGTTCTTCAGCCATTGGTGAGGCCGCATCAAGGCGAGCAGCGGCGGCAGGCGCATGTCTTGGAAGGCGTTGGTGGCCCGGTGGGCTCGTTCGGGAGGAGGAGGCAGCGCACGTGATGCAGGGGCGCGGCGCCGAGGATAACGCCGCGCCGCCGGGCGGTCGCTGCGGGGCTGCCGACCGCCCGGCACGTGACAATCAACCGATGCTGAAGTTCGATGTGCTCAACACCCAGGGATTCGCCCGCCGCGGCCGCATGACGCTCAACCACGGCGTCGTCGAAACACCGATCTTCATGCCGGTGGGCACCTACGGCACCGTCAAGGGCGTGATGCCGAGCGCGCTCGACGCGATGGGCGCGCAGATCATCCTCGGCAACACCTTCCACCTGTGGATGCGACCCGGCCTCGACGTGCTGCAGCAGTTCGGCGGTCTGCACCGATTCGAGCGCTGGGACAAGCCGATCCTGACCGACAGCGGTGGCTTCCAGGTCTGGAGCCTGGGCGACACCCGCAAGATCAGCGAGGAAGGCGTGAAGTTCTCGTCGCCGGTCAACGGCGACAAGCTGTTCATGACGCCCGAGGTCAGCATGCAGATCCAGCGCACGCTGAACTCCGACATCGTGATGCAGTTCGACGAGTGCACGCCGTACGACACCGCGGGCCACATCACCACCGAGCCCGAGGCGCGTCGGTCGATGGAGCTGAGCCTGCGCTGGGGGTTGCGCTGCGTCGAGGAGTTCGCGCGCGGCGAGAACCCGAACGCGCTGTTCGGCATCGTGCAGGGCGGCATGTTCGAGGCGCTTCGCGACGAGTCGCTGGCCGGGTTGATCGACCTGAACCTGCCCGGCTACGCGATCGGCGGACTGAGTGTCGGCGAGCCGAAGGAAGACATGCTGCGCGTGCTGCAGCACACCGCGCCGAAGCTGCCCGCCGACAAGCCGCGCTACCTGATGGGCGTGGGCACGCCCGAAGACCTGGTCGAAGGGGTCGCCGCCGGCATCGACATGTTCGATTGCGTGATGCCCACGCGCAACGCGCGCAACGGGCACCTGTTCACCCGCTTCGGCGACCTGCGGCTGCGCAACTCGCGCTACAAGAACGACGAGCGCCCGATCGACGAGACCTGCAGCTGCCAGGCCTGCGCCGGCGGTTTCAGCCGGGCCTACCTGCACCACCTGGAACGCTGCGGCGAGATGCTGGCGCCGATGCTCGCGAGCATCCACAACCTGCACTACTACCTGAACCTGATGCGCGAGATCCGCGAGGCGCTGGACGCCGGCAGCTTCCCGGCCTTCGTCGCGCAGTTCAAGGCCGACCGGGCGCGCGGGGTTTGACTTTTGCCGGCGTGGTTGCGGGGGCAGCCGCGACGGGCTCGCTGTGGCGGCGGATCCAGTCGGCGAATCCAGCTTCGTCAAGGTCGCTGGCCGCCAGGGCAAGCACCGTCATCACGCAATCGGCATCGCTGGCCGTCAGTACCGATCCGTTGAGCGCCAGGAACAACTCGACCGCCACGAACGCGGTGCGCTTGTTGCCATCGATGAACGGATGGTTTTTCGCCAGTCCGTAGCCATAGGCGGCCGCGAGCGCGGCGACATCGGGGTCACCGTAAGCCGCGAGTTGCAGCGGACGGGCCAGCGCAGATTCGAGCAGGCCTTCGTCGCGCGTGCCGACGCCACCGCCGTGTTCTGCGAGCTGCTCTTCATGCACTGCGCGGATGACGACCGGGTCGATCCAGACCCAGGGCTGGTTGACCGCCTTCACCACGGGCTCACTTCGCCAGTTCGTGGAGCACGTTGCGGCGCTTGCGCATGATGTCGCGGGCCGCCGACATCTGCGTCTCGAAAGCGGGGTCGTGCGGTGTCAGCCGAATACCGTCGGCGCTGTCGGTCAGGTACACCACATCGCCTTTTTCGACCTTGAGCCGAGCGAGCACTTCCTTCGGCAGGATCACGCCAACCGAGTTGCCGATCTGGGTCAGTTTGAGGGTGTGCATGGCGGTCCCTGAGAGTTATAACAATTGTTATTGTATGGCGCGACCACGTGCAGAAGCAAGGGTGACATTCCGTCACCAGAACGCCCAGTTCCCGGTCATGACCACCCAGATACCGAGCACGCCGTTGGTCACGGCGTGCGCGATCACCGGCACCCACAGCTTGCCGGTGCGCACATACAACCAGGCGTAGGCGAGGCCGGCCACGATGGCGGCCAGCCACAGCGTGTGTGCCAGCATGAAGACGAAAGTCGACAGCACGATGGCACGCAGGCCAACCTGCTGCGGGACGACGCCCTCGAAGGTCTCGTTCGCGAACCAGCGCATCAGGAACGAACGCCAGAACAGTTCCTCCATCACCGGCACCACCAGCGCGGCGCCGATCCAGCGCACTGCCAGCAAGGGCCGGATCGGCTGGCCCTGTGCATCGAGCGGCACGAACTTCGCCGTCGGCTCACCGAGCTGCATCCATGGTGCGTCGAGCGTGATCCACAAGCTGAACACCGCCAGCCCGACGGTCACCCCGAGCAGTGCCTCGCGCGCCGACGGCAGCACCTGCGCCGACAGCTCGCCGTACTCGCGCCACCACCCCGCCAGCAGCGCGCCGACCACGACGACGGTGAGGCCGTAGATCCAGCGCGGATCGATGCCCCACGAGCCGTCGGCGGGCAGCGCACCGCGCAGCCCGAGCATCAGCATGAAAACGGCAAAGGGAATCACGCGCGTCCGCGCAGCGTGGCTCAACGGCAGGGTCATGGCGGCAGTCTCCTTGGGCGCGGATTGTGTTGGCCAGCGGCCTTCAGCTTGCGAGCAAGGCCTGCACCCGGGTGCGCAGCGTGACCGGTGTCACGCCTTCGGCTGGCACGGCCGATCCGACCACCAGCCGCACACGGTTGAAGAGGCCGCGCCGAAACGGCCGGCGCATCGCGGGCCCGTCGATGCGCGAGAAGAACGAGCCCCACAGGTTGTGCAGCGCCATCGGCACCACCGGCACCGGGTGGGCGTCGAGCAGCTTCATGACGCCGCCCTTGAACTCGCCGAGCGTGCCGTCGCGGGTCAGCACACCTTCGGGAAAGATGCACACCAGCTCGCCGGCGGCCAGCACCTCGCGTGCTCGGGCGAAAGCGCTTTCGTAGACCGCGGGGTTCTCGCGCTGCGGGGCGATCGGGATCACTCTCGCCAGCCTGAACAGCGTGCCCAGCACCGGCGTCGCGAAGATGCGGTGGTCCATGATGAAGCGGATCGGCCGCGGGCTGGCCGCCATCAACAGCACCGCGTCGACGAAGCTCACGTGGTTGCACACCAGCAGCGCCGCACCGCGCACGGGGATGTGCTCGTCGCCGGTGACCTCGAAACGGTAGATGCAGCGTGTCATCACGAAGGCGCAGAAGCGCAGCAGGTACTCGGGCACCAGCATGAAGATGTAGAACGCCACCACCGTGTTGAGCACGCCGGTGATCAGGAACACCTGCGGGATGCTGAACTGCCAGCTCAGCAGCAGGCCGATCCCGATCGAGGCGACGATCATGAACAGCGCATTGAGGATGTTGTTCGCCGCGATGATCCGGGCGCGGTGGTGGGGTTGCGAGCGCAGCTGGATCAGCGCGTACATCGGCACGCTGTAGAGCCCGGCGCACAACGCCAGCAGCGCCAGATCGGCCATCACGCGCCAGTGCGCCGGCTGCGCGACAAACGCGCCGAGCGTGAACAGTGCTGCGGGCGGCAGGCCGCGCGATGCCAGATAGAGGTCGATCGAGAACACGCTCATGCCGATCGCACCCAGCGGCACCAGTCCGATCTCGACATGCCGGCGGCTCAGCGTTTCGCACAGCAGCGAGCCGATGCCGATGCCCACCGAAAACACCGCGAGCAGCATCGACGCGACCTGCTCGTCGCCATGCAGCACGGTCTTCGTGAACGACGGGAACTGCGACAGGAACACCGCGCCGAAGAACCACATCCACGAGATG
>JARXKP010000285.1 GCA_030271615.1 Pseudomonadota bacterium | reverse complement strand
GATCGATTCGGGGTAGGTCGATTAGTTCAATGAACTTCTAACTCACGACACTAGCAGGCGACCGTTCGCGACGCTGACCCGAAGCAAGTGGCCGACTGCGGAGGTGGCCATGTGTTTTTCGCAACGCCGGTGTCGGCTTGTGGCGGGAATCTGGCGTTAATTGATGCCTGAACTATCCATAATGGATGTCCATGCTTGGATTGTTGATCATCGCGCACGCACCGCTGGCTTCAGCGCTGAAGACAGTGGCTTGTCATACGTTTCCCGATTGCGCCGTCACGCTTGAGGCGCTGGATGTGACACCCGACATGCCTGTCGAGCAGATCGAAGCCCTGGCCAAGGATCTGCTTGCGCGGGTGCGCGGCCCGGAGGCCCTGATCCTCACCGACGTGTTCGGCGCCACCCCATGCAATGTGGCGCAGCGGCTGGCCGGTCTGGCGGAGGCCGGTCAGGTGAAAGTGGTCACCGGGGTCAATGTGCCGATGCTGTGGCGATCCCTGTGTTACGTCCATGAAACGCTGGATGCCGTTGTGGCGCGTGCAGTCGCTGGTGCGACCCAAGGCGTCATGCAGGTGTCGATTTCCAGGCCGCAAAACCAGACTTACAAGCCCGGCATCCATGATCCAAACCAGCATCACCATCAGCAATAAGCTGGGCCTGCACGCCCGAGCCTCTGCCAAGCTCACCAAGCTGGCCAGCGGTTTTCGCAGCGAGGTCTTCATCAGTCGCGGCGATCGCCGCGTCAACGCGAAGAGCATCATGGGTGTGATGATGCTTGCTGCCGGCATGGGAACCGAGATTCAGATCGACGTATCGGGCGACGATGAGCAGACGGCGATGGCGGCTCTGCTGGGCTTGATTCAAGACAAGTTTGGCGAAGGCCAATGATCGTCCGGGGACGCGACCCGTCTTGCGCCCCGCTTGTTCAGTTGCCTAGAAAGTGCTTTCGGTAGCGACCCGGCAGGTCGTCCATGCGCATCATCATCGGCAAGTCTGCGGTGTTGAAGTCAGGATCCCAGGCGGGCGGGCCGAGCACCTTGGCTCCGCAACGCAGATACCCCCGGATCAGCGCCGGGGCATCGACGCAGAGTTGCCTTTGCAACGCGTCGACGGGCAGCGGGAGCCGGGGTGGTACCTGCCGCTCGATCGGGGCGAGGTGGGTGTGCCGAAGCTGCTCCCACAGGCTGGCCGCCATGTGACCGCCATCGCGCATGCTGATGCTGGCACAGCCGATCATGGTGTCGAGTCGATTGCGGTGCATGAATTCGGTCAGAGCACTCCACAACGCCAGGATCACACCCCCGCTGCGCCAGTCGGGATGAACGCACGAGCGCCCCAGTTCGACCATCTTCGGCCGCAGCGAGCGCAGTCGCGTCAGGTCGAATTCCGTCTCGCTGTACAGACCGCCGATGCGTTTGGCGGCCGCCGGCGTCAGCACGCGATAGGTTCCGACGACCTGGCCGGGTTCGCCGTCGTCGGTCGTGGCGCAGCGCACCAGCAGGTGTTCGCAGTAGGCGTCGAACACATCGATGTCATGCCCCGCAGGGGCGCCCCGAGGCACCGTCAGGCGAGCGCCCAGTTCGGTCGCAAAGACCTGATATCGAAGGCGCTGAGCCTCGCGCACTTCGTCTTCGTGGGCAGCCCATGTCACTTGAAGCCCGGGCGATCGGCGAGTCCGACTTTCGGTTTCGCCAGCACGAGCGACACCGGCAGCGCTCTCGGCGCGCGACGGGGGCGTGTGCAACGGCATCGTCCACACGGCGTGTGCGGCCGTGAAATTCTCTGAAGTCATCGCTGGATGCTGGCGCTTCGGGGTGACCGACGTGTGAACGTCAGATGACGCGAGCGTGACATCGGCTACGTGCAGCGGCGGGTAGCGGGAGGCGTGTCACCGGCGACGGCCCGTGACAACCCGGGTCGGTCAGACCTCCCCCCGCTGCTAGCATGAACCATGAGTTTTCAGCTGTTCGGTTTGCCGGTATCGCAAGGCGTGGCCATCGGTCGCGCGGTGATGGTGTCATCCAGTCGTGTAGACGTCGCGCACTATTTCATCCGTGAATCCGATGTCGATGCCGAGATCGAGCGCTTGCGATCGTCTCGCGACGCTGTCGCAACGGAGCTGAGCACGCTGCAACGCGATCTTCCGGATGACGCCCCCGCCGAGTTGTCTGCGCTGCTGGATGTGCATCTGATGCTGCTGCACGACGAGACGCTGGCGCTGGCAACCAAGCATTGGATCGAGGATCGTCGCTACAACGCCGAATGGGCCTTGTCCGCACAGCTCGAGGTGCTGGCCCGCCAGTTCGACGACATGGACGACGACTACCTGCGCGAGCGCAAGGCCGACGTCGAACAGGTGGTCGAACGGATGCTGCGTGCGATGGCGCGCGGATCCCCTTCGGTCTTGACCGACCTTCCGCCGCCGACCAACGGAGCCATGCCGCACAACGAGCCGCTGGTGATGGTGGCCAACGACATCGCTCCGGCCGACATGCTGCACTTCAAGCGCAGTGTCTTTGCCGGGTTCGTGACTGACGTGGGCGGCAAGACCTCCCACACCGCCATCGTGGCCCGCAGCCTGGACATCCCTGCCGTGGTGGGCGCCCGCGAGGGCAGTCGCGTGATTCGTCAGGACGACCTGGTGGTGGTGGACGGAGATGCCGGACTGGTCATCGTCAACCCGTCGGACATCGTGCTGGAGGAGTACCGATTTCGACAGCGGCAATCCGAGCTCGAGCGGCAGCGCCTGTCGCGGCTGCGGCACACGCCCGCGGTCACGCTCGACGGAGAACGCGTCGAATTGCTGGCCAACATCGAGATGCCGGGGGATGCCTCGGCGGCTGTTGCAGCCGGAGCGGTGGGTGTCGGCTTGTTCCGGACCGAGTTCCTGTTCATGAACCGTGCGGGGGAATTGCCCGGCGAGGATGAGCAGTTCGAGGCCTACCGTGCCGCCGTGCTGGCCATGAACGGAATGCCGGTGACGATACGCACGGTGGACGTCGGTGCCGACAAACCCCTCGATCGCATGTCCGTCAACGAGCTTCGTCACGAACATGCCCTGAACCCCGCGCTCGGTTTGCGTGCCATCCGTTGGAGCCTGTCGGAACCGGCCATGTTCCGGCAGCAGATCCGCGCCATCCTGCGGGCCAGCGCCTTCGGCAAGGTGAAGCTGCTGGTGCCGATGCTGGCCCATGTCGGTGAGGCGATGCAGACGCTGGACGCCATCGCGCGGGCCAAGCAGCAGCTGGTGGACGCCGGCAAACCGTTTGTCGATGTGGAAGTGGGCGCCATGATCGAAGTGCCTGCCGCTGCGCTGGTGATGCCCAGCCTGCTGCGCCTGTTCGACTTCGTGTCGCTCGGCACCAACGACCTGATCCAGTACACGCTGGCCATCGATCGGGGCGACGAGTCGGTTGCGCACCTCTATGACCCCTGGCACCCGGCCGTTCTCAAGCTCATCGAAGGCGTGATCCGCCAGGCACGTGCCGCCGGCAAGGGCGTCAGCGTCTGCGGAGAAATGGCGGGCGACCCGGCCTTCACCGAGGTGCTGCTGGCGATGGGCCTGAGAAGCTTCTCGATGCATCCCTCGCAGATCGCTTCGATCAAGCAAAACGTGTTGCTGGCCCACAGTCAGCGACTGGTCCCCCTGGTGGATGCGGCGTTCCGGTCTGACGATGTCTGGACCGGATGCGAGCGCTTGCGCGAAGCGGCAGCGAGGGGCTGAAGCTCGGTGCTTGCCTAGCGGCGCCCGTACATCATCTGTCGAGTCAACGCCGATTTGAGCGGTGACAGCGTCTGCAGGGCCGCCAGCCCGAGCCCGCGTGCGGTGCTGGCGCCTGGCAGCTGCCAAGTGAAGCTGCGTGCGAGGAAATCGGTGGCGCCGATGGTCGACCAGCGATCGGGCGCGCGCTTCCACTCGAGCTGGCGCAGAGCCTGGTCGAAGTCGTCCGAGCGCGACAGCTCGCGCACCAGCACGAAGGCGTCACGCAGCCCGAGGTTCAGGCCCTGGCCAGCGACCGGGTGCAGGGTCTGCGCCGCATTGCCGATGCGCACGATGCGTCCCGGTGCGCGTTGCCCGCCGCGTTGCATCGCACCCGTCAACGTGCGCTCGGCGTTCAGGCCGAGCGGGAAGCCCTTGAGCGGCGAGATCGAGGTGACGCGACCGGCCTCGGCCGGGAAGATCGTGTTGAGCACCTGGCAGCGTTGCGTGTCGTTCAACTCGGCGACCGGGTCGTCGCTGCCTTCGACGCACCACACCAGCGCGGCGCACCCGGGTGACAAGGGCAGCAACGCTGCCGGCCCGTGCCGTGTGAAGCGCTCGTAAGCCACTCCGTCGCGGGCGCCGTCGAGCGTCACGCGGCCCACCCAGGCGACCTGGCCGTAGTCGCGTGTGATGGCCTTGCGCGCCTGATCGGCGAAGACGCCGCCCTCGGCGACCACCGCGAGGTCGAAGGTCTCGGCGATGTCGGCGTCGATCT
>JARXKP010000284.1 GCA_030271615.1 Pseudomonadota bacterium | reverse complement strand
AGAACGTCATGCTGCAAAACGTTGGCACTGTTGACCGCTCGATTCGAATCGTCGCAGGACTCGCCTTGATTGCGGCCACGCTGCTCGGCCACATCGGCGTTTGGGGCTGGATCGGTGTCGTCCCGCTGGCGACGGGTCTGTTCCGCATCTGCCCCGCTTACCTCCCCTTTGGCCTGAGCACCTGCTCGACCCGAACCAGCAGCACCCATCACTAGATCCATCGGAAGTCAGCCATGTCCAGCCAGCCCGTCAACTACCGCGACCTGACCCAGTCGGTTTCCGCAGGCCTCGCAACCTTGAAATCCAGCACGCCGGAGGTCATGAAGAGCTTCAGCGAGCTCGGGCGTGCAGCCACCGCGAACGGCGTGCTCGACAAGAAGACGAAGGAGCTGATCGCCCTGGCGCTCAGCGTCGCGGCAAGGTGCGACCCCTGCATCGGATTCCACATGCAGTCCCTGGTCAAGCTGGGGGTCACGCGGCAGGAGATCGACGAGACGCTGGGCGTCACCACCTACATGGGCGGCGGTCCGTCGGTGATGTATGCGGCCAGCGCGATTGCTGCTTTCAACGAGTTTTCCGACGCTCGTTGAAACCTGATCCGGCTATCCGGAGCGCGCTCTACCAATGCGGGTGCGCGTGCCGGTGATGGATGTCGGGGTAGTGGGGGTGCCTGTGCGCCAGCACCTCGTGTCGATGCAGATGCGAATGCGGTTCCGTGCCGCTCCATTCGAAGGCGTGCGCGTGCTGATGATGCACGTCGTGACAGTGCTCGTGAGCGTGCTCGAGCGGCTCGTGGGCATGCTGGTGCACGTGCCGCTCACTAACGTGCAGCCACACGCCCAGCGCCATCAGGCCCGCGGCAAGCCAGAACATCGGTCCGGGTACGCTGGGCCAGATGGCCAGTGAGATGACCACACCGAACAGGGGTGCGACGCAGAAATAGGCGCCGGTGCGCGCCGCGCCCAGCATCCGCAGCCCCACGACAAACAGCGTCAGGCTGAGGCCGTAGCCGAAGAATCCGACCAGCAGACTGGCACCCACGGTCGGCAGCGCCGGCCAGCTCGCCCCGCTGCCCAACGCCACGGCCGTGTTGAAGGTGCCCGCGGCGAGCCCCTTCAGCGCCGCCACGAGCATCGCGTCGTTCGTCGACACCTTTCGCGTCAGGTTGTTGTCGATGGCCCAGCACAGACACGCGCCCAGGATCAACAGCGAACCCGGCGTGACGGAGGTGCTGCCACCGGGCGCCCAGGACAGCAGGACACCACCGGCGACGATGACCGCCATCCCCAGGACGATTTTCCGGTCGGCGTTCTCCTTGAAGACGAGCCACGCGATGACCGCGGTCAGGACGCCTTCGACGTTCAACAGAAGTGACGCCGCCGCACCGGAGGTCTGCGTCAGTCCGAGCATCAACAAGGCAGGACCCAGCACACCGCCGAACGCGATGGCGCCAAGAAGCCACGGGATTTCATGGCGGGGGATGGACAGATGCCGTGGTGTCTGCCCGGCGGAGCGGGCCCGCAGCCACTGCGCGGCGAGCACGGCGCTCAGCCCCAGGCCGCTGCCCAGATAGAGCAAGCCCGCGAGCAGCAGCGCCGGCACGTCGCCGACCAGCAGCTTGGCCAACGGCGTGCTGGCACCGAACAGAAGTGCTGCGGCAAGCGCAGGGAATGCGCCACGAGTGGATATCAAAGGAGGTGAACCCGGCGTTGCCTCAATGCTTCGTCTTCGCGTCGTAAAGGGTCAAGCAGGAATGCGGCGCCAAAGCGCGCTGTTCCCGCGTATTCCAATTTGGAATAAAAAATGCCCACTTGTTAGTGGGCATTTTCGAGGACAACCTCATGAATGTTGGCGGTGGACACAGTCAAGAGCGAACCCGTCTCAGCGCGGCGCCTGTTAACAGGGAAATTTACAGGGAATTTGCGCGGAAATCGCCTTCAACCCAGGGCTGAAGCGCCCGCTTCCCTAGTCAGATCAATGGGTTACGGGAGATTTCCAGTTCTTGCCGAAATCCGGAACAGGGAATTAACAGGGAAAAAATGTTGGGGCGCTGAACGTCAAATTCAGACGACCGAACTGAAACGTGCGAGCAGCTGATCGTCGCTCCGGCTATTTCCGTCTCGCCGGCTCGGTTCACTGCAATTCGTGCAGGCGCGCTAAACGTGTACCCGCCAATCCTTGGTGAATGAATACACCAGTTATGTGCCCCTGATCGTTATGTGCCGTGCTGTGACAAAGCCTGCGGCTTCCGTCGAGTCGTGTCGGCGCCGATCTCAAGTTGACCCACCCTGCCGATCTCAACTTGACCCGGGGATGGGATGTCGGCTCGTAGCTGCCGACTGTGGATAACTGTAGCGCCTTCCTCCTTTCAATCGATCGGACGGATGGTTTGGGCGCGGGGTAAGACGCGAAGGGCGGAGCCCGTAGCGGCTTGCCCCGCGCGCGGCAAGTCGAGTCTCAGGCCGGTTCGGTCGGCGACTCTGGCTGAGCCGGCCTGTTGCCCTTTCTCTCGGTCTCGCGTGCCTTGATCCGGCGCTTGGAATTGGCGGTGGCCTGCGTGACGCGGTAGCTGTCGTTGCCGGTCTCGACGATGTGGCAGTGATGCGTGAGCCGGTCCAGCAGCGCCGTTGTCATCTTCGGATCTACGAACACGCTCGACCACTCGGCGAAGTCCAGGTTGGTCGTGATCAGCACGCTGGTGTGCTCGTAGAGCCGGCTCAGCAGATGGAAGAGCATGGCGCCTCCGGCCTGGCTGAACGGCAGATAGCCGAGCTCATCGAGGATCACCGCATCGAGGCGCAGCATGCTGCCGGCGATGCGCCCGGCCTTGCCCTGCGCCTTCTCCTGCTCGAGCGCGTTGACCAGGTCGACGGTCGAGTAGAAGCGCACCCGCCTGCCGTGACGCATGATGCCGGCCACGCCGATGGCAGTCGCAAGATGGCTTTTCCCGGTGCCCGGTCCACCGACCAGAACCACGTTGTGCGCCGCCTCGGTGAACGTCGTTTCGGCCAACTGCATGACGAGCTTGCGGTCCACCGGCGACGCCTCGAAGTCGAAGCCCGCGAGGTCTCGGTGCACCGGGAACTTGGCCGACGTCATCTGATGGGTTACCGAGCGTGTCGCGCGCTCGGTCGTCTCCGCTCGCAGCATCTGCTCGACCAGCCACCGCGAGCCTTCGAGCTCGCCGTTGTTCTGCTCGATCAGGTCGGCCCAGGTCGACGCCATGCCGTGCAGGCGCAGCGTCTTGAGTTGGACCACGACGCTGTCTCTTGTCTCACCCATGCTCGGCTCATGCGTCATGGTCGGCCCCCTGGATGTCGCGCAGCCGGTCGTAGCGGGCGGTGTCGGCCAGCGGCGGCGTGCGCACCTGTAACGGCGTGACCACGTTGGCCGGCCGTGGCGGCGCGTTCAGCCGTGCAAGCACGTTGATCACATGGTCGATGCTCACCCGTCCCGAAGGCGGCGCCCCTTCCAGGGCGAGTTCGACCGCGACCAGCACGGCGTCGAGGCCGGCGCCCGGTACCAGTGCGAGGATCTTGGCCATGACGCGGTCGCCGCCCGCTTCGCGCAGCAAGGCCCGTCGCATCCGCTGCAATGGCTCGGGCAAGTCGGCGAACGGCGCCCCATTTCGCAGTGCCCTCGGCTTGCGTTCGAGCAGCGGAACGTAGTGCCGCCAGTCGTAGCGGATCTTGCCCTTGTCCATCAGGCGTTGGTGGTCGGCCACGATCACGTCGCCTGCCACGACCACCGCCCTCGTCGGATACAGCCGCGTGCTGAGCATCTGACCCGCCAGCTCGCACGGCACCGAGTAGCGGTTGCGCGCGACCGTCGCCAAGGAGGTGCTGCTGACGCGGGCCACTTCCTCGACATAGCCGTCGAACGCAGCCGTCATCGGCATCAGGTGCACACGTTCGTGTTCCAGCATCTCGGCCACGCTGAACTGCTTGTGCTCGGGATGCCGGACCTCGGCCCAGAGTTGCCGGCAGCGCTCGCCCACCCAGGCGTTGAGTTCGTCGATGCTGCCGAAGCGCATCTGCCGCGCGTCGATCCAGACCCGTCTGCGGCTGTCCTGCACGTTCTTCTCGACGACACCCTTCTCCCAGCCAGAGGCTGGCGTTGCAGAAGTCGGGGTCGAACAGGTAATGCGCGCACATCACGGCAAAGCGCGCGTTTACGACCCGGCCCTTGCCCTTGAGAACCTTGTCGACAGCCGTGCGCATGTTGTCGTAAATCCCGCGCCGCGCGATGCCGCCGAGTGCAGCGAAGCTGCGGGTGTGTGCGTCGAACAGCATCTCGTGGCCCTGGCTCGGGTACGCCACCAGCCAGAACGCGCGGCTCGCGCACAGCTTCATGTGCGCGACCTGCAACCGCCGGTAGATGCCGCCGATCACCAAACCTTCTTCGCTCCAATCGAACTGGAACGCTTCGCCAAGATCGAATGCGAGCTGAACCGCCCCGGAATTCGTGGAGGCTGTTTGGTTTAAGTCAGGCCGCCACCG
>JARXKP010000283.1 GCA_030271615.1 Pseudomonadota bacterium | reverse complement strand
GTGCTCTCGGTCCACGAGCCCGAATCGGCGTAGTCGTAGAACATGCGCGGCACGCGCTTCTGGGCGAGTACGCGCAGGTCTTCGATGTTTGTGATGGTGGGCATCGCGTTTCCCGGAATCCGATCTCCGGATGCTAAA
The DNA here is from genome assembly GCA_030271615.1 of Pseudomonadota bacterium. Taxonomy (GTDB): domain Bacteria; phylum Pseudomonadota; class Gammaproteobacteria; order Burkholderiales; family Burkholderiaceae_C; genus PBB1. Next base: position 4,364 of record JARXKP010000283.1, on the reverse strand, counting down.
GCGCCGGCGCGTGGCCAAAACCAGGCCTGCGGGAACAGTGCGACCCTGACCTGAAGATCGGTGAAGGCCCGGGTCGGTCTTCAGGCCGACATTTCGCCCGGTCCATCATCAAAGGGAAGCTCAACCTGATCCACTGATGGCGGTGTCCGTGTGGTGGCGGCGTCGATCGTGGGTCCGGTGGTCGTGCCTGACGGGTCGGTACAAGCGATCCCGTGATTCAACCGAGTCAGCGTGCCTGCGCGCACGCCGAGCAGCCTCAGGCGGCGCGACAGGTCGACGCGTTTCAGGCACGACCCGGCTGCGCGGCGAATGGATGTTGCATCGCCGATTGCCGCTGGAAGCGTCACATCGCGCGTCACGATCCGGAAATCGTCATAGCGCAGCTTGATGCCGACGGTCTGGGTCGCGTAACCCTTGCGCTGCAGGTCTCCGGCAAGCCGCTCGCAGAGCCGCGTGAAGCTTTCCGACAGGGTGGTGCGGTCGCGCACTGCGTGCAGATCGCGCTCGAAGGTGGTCTCGCGGCTGATCGATTTCGGCTCGCTGTGGGTGACGATCGGCCGGTCGTCGCGGCCGTGCGCCGCAGCGTGCAGCCATGCGCCGTAGCTTGGGCCGAATTCGGCGACCAGAAAGTCCGGATCTGCCGCCGCGACGTCGCCGATCGTGTGAATGCCAATACCCTCGAGCCGTGCTGCCGCCTTGGGCCCGATGCCGTTGACCTTGCGTGCGGCCAGCGGCCAGATGCGCGTCGGGATGTCGGCGGCGCCGAGCAGCGTCAGGCCGTCGGGCTTGTCCAGGTCGGAGCCGATCTTCGACAGCAGCTTGTTCGGCGACACGCCGATCGAGCAGCGCAGGCCGGTGGCCTCGAACACCGCGTCCTTCAATGCGCGCGCTGTGGCACGGCCAGCGTCGTCCTGCGCGCCGGGCAGGTCGGTGAGGTCGATGTAGATCTCGTCGATGCCGCGGTCCTCGATCAGCGGCGTCAGGCACCGCACCGCCTCCTTGAAGCGCCGCGAGTAGAGACGGTACTCGTCGAAGTCGACCGGCAGCAGCACCGCATCGGGCGCCAGCCGAGCCGCCTTCATCACGCCCATGCCGGAGTGCACGCCGAGCGCGCGCGCTTCGTAGGTACAGGTGGTGATGACGCCGCGGCCAGCGTATTCGCGCAGGGTCGCATAGCGCAGCGTGCCATCGGCTTGCCGCACCGGCTGCCGATCGCGCCCGCCACCGATCACGACCGCCTGGCCGCGCAGGTCGGGGTAGCGCAGCAGTTCGACGGACGCGTAGAAGGCGTCCATGTCGAGGTGGGCGATGAGACGGCGTCGCGGGGTCGGCATGCTGGCCATTCTGGGCTTGGCGTGCGTAATTGCTTCAGGGGGCGGTTCGCCGCGCCGCACCCATCGGCGAGGCTCCCGGCCGGGTGAACTCGAGGCTCATGCGTACCCGAGTCCCCCCACAACGGCACCCAGCGCCACCAGCCACATCGGACTGACCCGGGTGCGCAACATCACCACCACCGTGACCGCGATCAGCAACCAGGCCGCCGGCTGCATCCGGAATGGTTCGGTCAGCACCCAGCCGGCGGCCACCAGCAGGCCCAGGGTCAGCGGCGCCATGCCGGCGGTGAAGGCGCGCACCGCTCGCGTGTCGCGGCGGGTCTGGCCCCAGCGCGTGGCCCACAAGGTCAGCAGCGTCGACGGCAGCAGGATGCCACTCATCGTCACGAACGCGCCCAGCAGACCGGCGAGGTTCCAGCCGAGCACCGCGACGAACAGCAGGTTCGGCCCTGGCGCGGCCTGCGCGAGTGCGACCGACGTGGTGAACTGGGCATCGCTGATCCAGCCGTGTTCGGTGACCAGGTAACGGTGCATGTCGGGCGCGGTGGTGATGGCACCGCCGACCGCCAGCAGGCTCAGCAGCAGGAAGTGCTCGAAAACGCCGAGCAGGTCGACCGGGCTCATCGCGGCAGGCGTCGCCAGGCCAGCGCCACGGCCAACGAGCCGAGACCGGCGACCACCCAGAGCAGCGGCCAGTGCCACACCGTGACCACCACGACAGCGGCTGCCGCGAGAGCCAGACTGGCGCCCCATCCGAGGGCACTCGAACGCAAGGTCGACAGCAGCTTCATCGCCGTCGCGAACACCAGCCCGGCGGCCACCGCACCCATGCCGCGCATGGCCCCTTGCACCGCCGGATTGCTCTCCCAGCGGCCGTACAGAGAGGCCAGCAGCAGCACGATCAACAACGGCATCAACAGCATGCCGGCCAGCGCCGCCATCGCACCGCGCAGACCGAAATACCGGTCACCGATCATCATCGACAGGTTGACGACGTTCGGGCCCGGCAGCACCTGGCTGATCGACAGCAGTTCAACGAATTGTTCGCGCGTGAGCCATCGCTTGCGCTCGACCAGCTCACGCTGTGCCACCGCCAGCACGCCGCCGAAACCCTGCAAAGCCAGCCAGGTGAACGTGAAGAACAGATCGGCGTTCGACCGCGGCACGGCCGACGCGGGGTCAGACTCGGGTGTGGTCATAGGACTGCGTGTGTGTATGGCGTCATCCCGACGCGCGCAACGGAAGGATTCACCGCTTCTCTCAGCGGTTCACCTTCAAGGCGTCGGGGTTGACGAGGTTCGTCGGCTGGCCTGCGATGAAATTCACCACGTTGTCGAAGGCTGCACCGAAATACGTCTCGTAGCTGTCCTGCTCGACATAGCCGATGTGCGGCGTGCACACCGCGTTTTCGAGGCGCAGCAGCGGGTGCCCCTGCAGGATCGGCTCGCTCTCGAACACGTCGACCGCTGCCATGCCGGGCCGACCGCGGTTCAGCGCCGACACCAGCGCGCCTTCTTCGATCAACTCTGCACGCGAGGTGTTCACCAGCAGCGACGTGGGCTTCATGCGCGACAGGTGCTCGATCTTCACGACCCCGCGTGTCGCATCGCTCAACTTCAGGTGCAGCGACAGCACATCGCATTCATCGAAAAAACTTTCACAGGACGACGCCGAGGCATGGCCGTCGAGTTCGGCCCGCTCGCGGGCCGACTCGCTGCCCCACACCGTGACGCGCATGCCGAAGCTGCGGGCGTAACCGGCCACCAGCTGTCCGATGCGGCCGTAGCCCCAGATGCCGAGCGTCTTGCCGTGGAGCACCATCCCGATTCCGAAATTGGCCGGCATCGACGAGGCCTTCAGGCCCGACTGCTGCCATGCGCCGTGCTTCAGGTTGCCGATGTACTGCGGTACGCGTCGCATCGCCGCCATGATCAGTGCCCAGGTCAGCTCGGCTGGAGCGATCGGTGAGCCGACGCCTTCGGCTACCGCGATACCCAGGCGTGTGCAGGCCTCTACATCGATGTGCGAGCCGACCTTGCCGGTCTGCGAGATCAACCGCAGTCGCGGCAGCTTTTCAAGTAACTGCTTCGGGAAATGCGTGCGTTCGCGGATCAGCACCAGCACTTCGGCGTCGCGCAGCCGGATCGACAATTGTCCGATGCCCTTCACCGTGTTGGTGAAGACCTTGGCGTGCAGGGCCTCCATCTTGTCGGCGCACTTCAGCTTGCGCACCGCGTCCTGGTAGTCGTCGAGGATGATGATGTTCACGGCAATGGGCGCTGAAAAGACCCTTCAATTGTGCCCGCCGGCAGCCGCGGCGCGAGCGACGTAGGATGGACTTTTGCCGACTGAGCCCGGCGCAAACCAAAGGAGTCAACCATGTCCATTTCCATGCACTCGGCCAGCGTGCCCATCTTCGAGAAGATGCTCGGCAACCTGGTCCAGTGGCTCGACGCTGCTGAAGCGCATGCGGTGGCGAAGAAGTTCGACCCCGCGGTGCTGCTTGCCTCGCGACTCGCCCCGGACATGCTGCCGTTCACCAAGCAGATTCAGATCGCCTGCGACGCGGCCAAGTATTGTGTCGCGCGCCTCTCGGGCACCACGTCACCGAAGTTCGAGGACAACGAGACCACGATCGCCGAGCTGAAGCTGCGCATCGCGAAGACGATCGACTACGTCAGGTCGGTGCCGGCCGATCAGATCGACGGATCGGAAACCCGTGAAGTCGAAGTGCCGATGCGTGGCGCGGCCGCGTTGAAGTTCAACGGCGAGCACTACCTGAAGCATTTCGTGCTGCCGAATTTCTTTTTTCACCTGACCATCGCCTACGGCTTGCTGCGGCACAACGGCGTGGCGCTCGGCAAGAGCGATTTCCTCGGACGGGACTGAGCCCGATCAGCGGGGTCGGTGGGGCGAGCGCGTCTCAGCGCGTCCCGAGGCCGGGGCGCATGTCGCGGTGCGGGAAATGCCGGTTAAGAACCTATCCGTAAATAATGTTGATCGTCAGCGACACCTTGCGGAACGCGATGA
>JARXKP010000282.1 GCA_030271615.1 Pseudomonadota bacterium | reverse complement strand
GGTGTACCGCTGCTCCCCGGCACCGGCCTGCTGTCCGATCTGGACGAAGCGCTGGCCAGCGCCGAACGCATCGGTTACCCGGTGATGCTGAAGAGCAGCGCCGGCGGCGGCGGCATCGGCATGCAGATGTGCTGCAGCGCCGACGACCTGCGCCCGGCCTTCGACACGGTGCGGCGACTGGCGCAAAGCAACTTCTCCGACGCGGGCGTCTTCATCGAGCGCTACATCACCGACGCGCGGCACATCGAGGTGCAGGTGTTCGGCGACGGCGCCGGGCAGGTGCTGGCGCTCGGTGACCGCGACTGTTCGCTGCAGCGACGCAACCAGAAGGTGGTCGAGGAAGCCCCGGCACCGAACCTGCGGCCGGAGGTGCGCGCTGCGCTTCACGAGACCGCGCGCAGGCTGGCCCAGGCCGCGAGCTACCGATCGGCCGGCACGGTCGAGTTCGTCGTCGATGCGCGCACGCAGGATTTCTATTTCCTGGAGGTCAACGCGCGGCTGCAGGTCGAGCACGGCGTGACCGAGGCCGTCACCGGCGTCGACCTCGTCGAATGGATGGTGCGGCTGGGCGCGCGCGAGATGCCGGCACTCGACAGCCTTCGCATCACGCAAACCGGCCACGCGGTGCAGGCGCGGCTGTATGCCGAGGATCCTTACAAGAACTTCCAGCCGGCGACCGGCGTGTTGACACAAGTGTTGTTTCCTGAGGATGTGCGCGTCGACACCTGGATCGAACGCGGCACCGAGGTCACCGCCTTTTACGACCCGATGCTGGCCAAGCTGATCGCGCACGGGACCGATCGCGAAGATGCGATCGCGAAGCTGTCGAAAGCGCTGGGAGTCACCCGCGTTGATGGCCTCGAATCGAACCTCGACTACCTGCGCGGCGTGATGTCGTTTGCGCCGTTCGCCAACGGCACGCACACGACGCGCAGCCTCGCTTCCTTCAGCGCACCAAGCCACGCGTTCGACGTGATCAGCCCCGGCGTGCAGACCTCGGTGCAGGACTGGCCGGGGCGGCTCGGCTATTGGGATGTCGGCGTGCCGCCGTCGGGCCCGATGGACCCACTGGCGCTGCGCCTGGCCAACCGGCGGGTCGGCAACGATCAAGGCACCGCAGGCCTCGAGATCACCGTCGCCGGGCCGAGCCTGCGCTTTCGCTGTGCGGCCCGCGTGGCGGTGTGCGGCGCACCGATCGAATTGAGCCTGGACGGCGTCGCTGTGCCGATGGGCTCGGCACTGTCGGTCGAGGCCGGTCAGACCCTGCGCATCGGCCGCGTCGGGCAGAGCGGTGCGGCGGGCAGCCGTGCCTATCTGGCCGTGGCTGGCGGCATCGACGTGCCGGACTACCTGGGCAGCGGCGCGACCTTCACGCTCGGCCAGTTCGGCGGCCATGGCGGACGCGTGCTGCGCGGCGGCGATGTGCTGCACCTCGGCGTGCCGGTGTCGACGAACCCGGCGCCGATCAGCGCCGATCAGGCCGCATCGCTGACCCCAGGCTTCGGCACGCACTGGGACATCGGTGTGCTGATCGGCCCGCACGCCGCGCCCGACTTCTTCACGCCGGAAGACATCGACACTTTTTTCGCGACCGACTGGCAGGTGCACTACAACTCGAGCCGAACCGGCGTGCGGCTGATCGGCCCGAAGCCGACCTGGGCGCGCAGCGATGGTGGCGAGGCCGGGCTGCACCCGTCGAACATCCACGACAACGCCTACGCGATCGGCGCGATCGATTTCACCGGCGACATGCCGGTGATCCTCGGCCCCGACGGCCCGAGCCTCGGCGGCTTCGTCTGCCCGGCCACCGTGGTGCAGGCCGAGCTGTGGAAGCTGGGTCAGCTGGCACCGGGCAACACGGTTCGGTTCAGGCCGCTGACGCTCGATCAGGCCCGAGCCCTCGCCGTCGCGCAGGACTCCGTGCTGTCACCCGCGACCGCAGCCGCGGCGACACCGCCGGTCGCTTCGCGCATCGCGCTCGCCGATGCCGCCGTACTGCATCGCCGTGCCGCCCGGGACGATGGGATCGAGATCGTCTACCGACGTGCCGGCGACGCCTACGTGCTGATTGAGTTCGGCGAGCTGAAGCTGGACCTGACGCTGCGCTTCCATGTGCATGCGCTGATGCAACGGCTGCAGGCGTGGCGCGACGAGGGCCTGCTGCCCGGCGTGATCGACCTGACGCCAGGCATCCGTTCGCTCCAGGTGCACTACGACCCGTCGCGCATCGCGCTGGACACGCTGATGGACGCGCTGCTCGATGCGCAGGACGGCGTGCCGGCGACCGAGGACATCGAGGTGCCGAGCCGCACCGTGTGGCTGCCGCTGTCCTGGGACGATGCGGCGACGCGGCTCGCGATCGACAAGTACATGCAGTCGGTTCGCGCCGACGCACCCTGGTGCCCGAGCAACATCGAGTTCATCCGCCGCATCAACGGCCTCGATGACATCCAGTCCGTCTACGACACGGTCTTCGAGGCCAGCTACATGGTGCTCGGCCTGGGCGACGTGTACCTCGGCGCGCCCGTCGCCACGCCGCTCGACCCGCGGCACCGGCTGGTCACCACCAAGTACAACCCGGCGCGCACCTGGACGCCAGAGAACGCGGTCGGCATCGGCGGCGCCTATCTCTGCGTCTACGGCATGGAAGGCCCGGGCGGCTACCAGTTCGTCGGCCGCACGGTGCAGATGTGGAACCGCTGGCGCGACGCCCGCAACGGCGCGCGTGACTTCGAACCCGGCAAGCCCTGGCTGCTGCGCTTCTTCGACCGGCTGCGCTTCTATCCGGTCAGCGCCGACGAGTTGCTGAAGCTGCGTGCGGACTTCGTGGCGGGCCGAGCCCATCTGCGCGTCGAGGACGGCACGTTCAGGCTCGCCGACTACCAGCGCTATCTGGTCGAAGACGCGGCTGCGATCAGCGAGTTCAAGAGCCGGCAGCAGGCAGCCTTCGAGGCCGAGCGCGATCGCTGGCGTGCGGCGGGCGTGGCCGAGACGCCGGATGAAAGCATCGACACCGATGCCGACGCGCGTGCCGCCGCAGCCAGCGCCTTCGACGGCGAGGTGGTCACCTCCGAAGTGTCCGGCGGTGTGTGGTCGGTATTGATCGCGAAAGGCAGCGTCGTGCAGGCCGGCGACACGCTGCTCGTGGTCGAGTCCATGAAGATGGAGATCACCGTGTTCGCGACCCGTGACGGCGTGGTGCACGAGGTGCTGTGCGTCGAAGGGCAAGCCGTCACCGCGGGCCAGCCGCTGGTCCTGCTGAACTGACCGACGCCGCTGCCCGCTGCCCACCCACACGAGGATTCACCGCATGCGACTCGATCTGTCCCTGCCCGCGCTGCGGGCTCGTTACCTGAGCGGCGCGCTGACGCCGACGCAGCTCGTCACTCAATTGCACCGGCAGATACTGGCCGAAGAGGCTTCATTGCCGCGCAACGTCTGGATCCACCGCCTCGGTCTCGATGACCTGATCGCCCGCGCCACCGCGCTCGAAGGCCGCGACCCCGCGACCCTGCCGCTGTACGGCATTCCGTTCGCGATCAAGGACAACATCGACCTCGCCGGCGTGCCGACCACCGCCGCGTGCCCGGCCTATGCGTACACGCCGCAGCGCAGCGCGACGGTGGTGCAGCGGCTGATCGACGCGGGGGCGATTCCGGTCGGCAAGACCAACCTCGACCAGTTCGCGACCGGGCTGGTCGGCGTGCGCTCTCCGTACGGCGCCTGCCGCAACGCGATCGACCCGGTCTTCATTTCCGGCGGCTCGTCGTCGGGATCGGCGGTCGCCGTCGCGCTCGGCCTGGCGAGCTTTTCACTCGGCACCGACACCGCCGGCTCGGGCCGCGTGCCGGCCGCGTTCAACAACCTGATCGGGCTGAAACCCAGCCTGGGACGCATCCCGACCACGGGGGTCGTGCCGGCCTGCCGCACGCTCGACGCGGTGTCGGTGTTCGCACTCACCGCCGCCGACGCGGCCGTGGTGCTGGCCGCAGCGCAAGGTCCGGACGCGCAGGATGCCTATTCGCGAGCGATGCCGCCGCACGGTCGCAATTTCGGCGCGGCCGGGTCGTTCCGCTTTGGCGTACCGCGTTCGCAGGACCTCGAGTTTTACGGCAACACCTTCGGCGCAGCGCACTACGCACAGGCCATCGACCACTTGCGTGCGCTCGGCGGCCAGCCGGTCGAGATCGACCTGACGTCGTTCCGCAGCGTTGCCACGCTGCTGTATGAAGGCCCCTGGGTCGCCGAGCGCTATGCCGCGATCCGGTCGTTCATCGAAGCCCGGCCCGAAGCCCTGCACCCGGTGACGCGCCGGATCACCGAAGCCGGTGCCCGGATCACCGGGCCGGATACGTTCGCAGCGCTCTATCGTTTGAAAGAGCTCGAGCACGTCGCCCGCGACGCCTGGGGCGACATCGACTGCCTGGTCGTGCCGACCGCGCCGACGATCCACACGATCGCGGCGGTCGAGGCCGACCCGATCGCGCTCAACTCGCAGCTGGGTCACTACACCA
>JARXKP010000281.1 GCA_030271615.1 Pseudomonadota bacterium | reverse complement strand
CGAAGCCTCAATGGAACCGGATTATTGCCGAGAATGTTCTATCTGAACAGTATTGAGGCTAGATGCCGTAATAGCCGTTGACTCGCTCACCGTATTCAAGGGTGTAGGACGGGGTCGTCCCTTCGCTGTACCGCGGGGCATCTTTGAGTCGATCCTTGTCGATGGGAACGACATAGCCCTCTCTCGCCACGTCGTACGTCAGCATGTCCCATGGCAGCGGGTAGCGATCGGTGCCCATCCCCAGGAATCCACCAAACTCCAGAACGGCATAACGCACATGACCAGAATGTTTGTCGATCATCAAATCATCAATTGATCCCAGTTTGTCGCCGGCGTTGTTGTAGACGGGCGTGCCTTCTACCTTGTCAGAAGAAATGACATTGCTTGTGGTTGTAGAGGTATTCATTCGAATCTCCAGGTTGTGTTGGGGTGGGTTGACGGCGGGATGCGGGCTGTGGGTGATGCCCCACTGCGCCACGGTTCAGGCGGCGCGTGACAGTTATGCAACCGTTTTGAAATGACAGCAGTCGGCACGCGTGACGAAGGGCTGTAGGAGATCACCGGGCTGGCGTTCTTGGGTCACGAATTCACTCTCCGACCTACACGATCATCTGGCTCGACGCAGCACCAGAACGGCGTTCGTCCCTCCGAAAGCAAACGAGTTAGACAACATCACTTGCGCAGCCCAGCCCTCTCGGGCCGCATTCGGGACGTAGTCCAGGTCGCAATCGGGATCAGGCAACTGCAGATGCATCGTCGGAAGTGCGACTTCATGCTGCATGGCCAGCAGCGACAGTACACATTCAAGTGCTCCGGCCGCTCCCAGCAGGTGGCCGTGCATGGCTTTGGTTGCGCTGATCGGGATCTGATCGGCCCGCACCCCGAACACGGCCCTGATGGCGGCGGTCTCGCATCGGTCGTTGGCCTGGGTACCGGTACCGTGCGCGTTGATGGCATCGACCTCGTGACCATCAACGCCAGCGGCGCGCAGAGCGGCGTTCATTGCGGCGGCTTGACCCTCGACGCTGGGGCGCGTGATGTGGCTCGCGTCGTTGGATTGGCCATAGCCCAGGATTTCACCCAGGATGTCGGCCCCGCGCGCCACCGCGCGATCCCATGGCTCGATGACCAGCATGGCAGCGCCTTCACCCAGGACCATGCCGCTGCGGTTCTTCGAGAACGGCCGGCAAGACGCGGTGGGGTCCAGGGCATCCATGGTGGCCACCGTGTGCAAGGCCTCCCAGGCTTTCAGTGAGCCCGGCGACAACGGCGCCTCGGCGCCTCCTGCGATCGCGACATCGAGCTGCCCGCAAGCCACCCGCATCCAGGCCTCGCCGATGGCCACCGTCGACGACGAGCAGGCCGTCGAGTACGTCATGTTCGGACCTCGCAGGTCGTGCTCGATCCCGATCCAGGCGGCGGCCGCGTTGTGCATGCCCATCAGGATGGTGAACGGTTTGATGCGGTCGGACTGTTCCCCGTAGAGGGTCTGATAGCCGCTGTCCATCGTGAGCGTGCCGCCCATCCCAGTACCGACAAACACGCCAGCACGCGCGCGGTCGACGTCCACCAGCGCGCCGTGCGCCCCGTGCACGGCCTGGTTCGCGGCGAACAGGGCGAGCAGGCTGAACCGGTCCAGCATGCGCGCCTTGCCCGGATCGAAAGCAAGCCCTTCGTCGAAACTCGCGGTGGCAGCGATGGGTGCGGTGAGCCTGTGTGCAAAGGGGATCTCGAGCCGGCGAACACCGGACCGCCCCGCACGCGCATGGGCCAGCACCTCTGCCGCGCTGTTGCCCAGAGGCGAGACCACCCCAAGGCCACTGACCGCGACCCGCCTCATGTTGAACGCAAGGCGGGCGCACCGGGCGGTGCGGGCGCCAAGACAACGCCTTGCTTGGCGATGAGTGCATCGACGTAGCGAACGACGTCGCCCAGTGTGGGCAGGTCCACAGGGTCGGCTGGCAGCTTGATCTGGAACGCGTCCTCGATGTTCCAGAGCAGTTCGACGGTGCCCAGCGAGTCGATGCCCAGGCTTTCCAGCGGGGCGTCGACGGTCAGGCGATCCGGCTGGAGCTTGTAGTCCTTCAGCAGGATGGCACTCAGGCGCTCGAAGGTCGTTGTCATGTCGATTCCTCTCGTGGGCAAGTCAATGGGCCTGCGGCGCGGCGGCCGACGCGGGTCGGGGTGCCAAGGCGTGTGCAGGAACAGCCGTCTCCGTCAACGTGGCGATGCGGACCTTCCCGCCCCACCGTGCACCCTGCGTGAGCAGTCCGGGCCACGCCTGAACCAGTTTCATCAGCGCGGCCGCGCTGCGAGGTCGCATGGCGAGATGGGCGAAGACGGCAGCCAGACGCAGGCGGGGCGCAAACGCGCAGCGCCAAGCGGCCAGGTAGCCCTGCTGCAACGCGGCTTGAGCAGCACCATCGGGCGCTGCAGAGGGGCCGTGGTAGCCGAGCAAATGCGAACACAGCAGCGCGGCGGACTGCAAGGCCATGCTCATGCCTTCGCCCAGGATCGGATGCGCTTCGCCTGCGGCGTTGCCGACTCTGAAGATCCCGTCCCGCGCATCCCTGCGTATGCCCGGATCCAAGGGACCCGAGGCCAGCCAGGGCCCGTCACGCAAGGCGCCCTGCAAGGCCTGTCGCACGCCAGCGCACTCACGCTGCAGCCAGGCCTCGACGGCATCGCTGGCGCGCAGTACAGGCGCGCAACCACGCAACTCGTTCAGGCGGTCGCGTCGGATACAGCAGGCAAGCGTTGTCATCCCGCCGTCGGCCACCACCATGCCGCCGTAGCCACCGTCCAGGGCCAGCACGCTGATCTGGCCTCCGCGCAGCGCCGACCCCGAGAAGTTGGCCTTGAAGGCGAACAAGTCGGCGGCGTTGCGTGCCAAGCGGCGTTTGAGGCGATCCGATGGCAAGTCCTCCCACGACCCGTGCGCGTCAACGACGACCGTGGCGCGCAGCCGCAGCAGCGCAGCGGACTCGAGCGCGCGAACCTCGCAAAACCAAGCACCAGCGGTACCGAGGATCGCCTGCACCGCGCAGGGCTGAAAGACAAGCGCACCGGCGGCTTGGGCCTGTTCCAGCAGCAAGCTATCCAGCGTCTCACGGCCCAGGGCGCGGCCCCAGGGATAACGATCGTGGTCGGCTGCCGGAAGGTCGGCCGTCACCGCGCTGTCGCCTCGCAGCAGCGTGACCTGGCGCAAGGTCGGGCCTGCCAGGGCATCGATGGCATCCCCGATGCCCAGCGCCGCGAGCATTGGCAGGTTGCTGGCCGCGATGCACTCGCCACACACCTTGCGGCGTGGAAAGTGCTGCCTTTCGATCAAGGCCACCGACCAGCCGGCGCGGGCCAGTTGAATGGCCACGGTCGAGCCCGCCGGACCAGCGCCAACAACGATGGCGTCGAAGGTGGTGCGCGCTGCTGCCGGGATCATGCGACCGCCTTGCGCCGGGCACTGAAGCAGTGGCTGAAGAGGCCGGCAGCGAACTCCCGCGTCTGCCAAACGCCGCCGGCCTGTGGCCAGGTGGCGGTGATCTCGTTGTCAGAAAAGCCGGCATGCACGCTCAACACGGCATCCTCGCGCGTCACCGCGTTGGCGCCGATCGCACCGACCAGATGGCTGCCCACCAGCGGCAACCAGGCCCTTTTGGGTTCACAGGCGAAGAACCGATCACTGCGTGCAGCCACTGCGGCAAGCAGCAGATCCAGCTGTGCGCCCTCGAAGTGGTGCAGGAACAAGGTGGCGGTGATCAGGTCCCAGCGTGGCAACGGCGTGCCCGGCGCAGCGGCGTCGGGCTGCGCCGCCCACGTCAGCACATCGGCAACCTCAACCTTCGCTGACCAGCCCAGCGCGACATAGCCGGCCAGAGTCGTGGGGCTGACGATCTCCTGGCGGTCCAGCAGCGTCAGTTGCACCGGCGGCCAGTGCGGCGCCAGTGAGCGCGCCACACCCAGCAGCAAGCTGCCGTCGCCAGCGCCGATCTCCAGGATCCGCAGTGGCACACGCGCGCGCTCCGGCGACAGCAAGCGCCGCCAACCGCGTGACACGATGGAACGTGTTCCCATGGCGCGGTGAACGCGCACCAGATCGCGTCGCGAGCGCGTGGCTGCGGGGTCCTCAGGCGCGAGCTGATCCAGCGTCTCTGCGGCCACGATCCTCGGCATCGTCACTGCACCTCCAGCAGCGCGCCGTGGCAACTGAAGCCGGCGCCGAAAGAGGACAACCACCACCAGCCCGGTGCGGCGCCATCGGCAAGCGCGGCTGCCAGCACGAAGTAGACAAAAGCGCTGGAAAGGTTGCCGTATTCGCGCAGCATGGCCGCGCTGTAGCGCAGATCGCCGGACTTCAATTCCAGGCGCTTCTCCAGCGCCTGCAGCACGTCGCGGCCACCCGCGTGCATGACCCAGGTGCCCACGTCGCCCGGGTTCAAGCCCGCTCGGTCCAGCACGGTACCCAGCACCCGCTGCGCGTAGTCTGCCGCCAGCGCCGGCACCGCGCGGGTCAGGATGTTGCGCAGC
>JARXKP010000280.1 GCA_030271615.1 Pseudomonadota bacterium | reverse complement strand
ACGCGGATGCCGGCGGCCTGGCACTCGGCAATGGCCTGCGGCACGTCGAGGCGCACCGGATCCTCGAGCCCGACCAGGCCGAGGAATTGAAACTCGAAGTCATGCTGCTGGTCGGGCAGCACATCGGCATCGAAGGTGGCCTGCGCGACGCCCAGCACGCGCAGGCCATCCGCCGCCATCGCATGCACCTGCCCGGCGATGCGGGCGCTGCGCGTTGCGTCCAGGTGGCACAGGTCGACGATGGCTTCCGGCGCCCCCTTGGCGGCGATCATCCGCTGGGTCCGCTCCGGCTCTGCTGTCTCCGGGCCCAGCCACACGCGCGACATCGCCATCAACTCGGGTGACAGCGCATAGTCGTCGACCAGCGTCCAGTCGGCGTGCAGGTGCTCGGTGTTGGCCAGCAGGCGCCGGCCTGCATCGCCGATGGCGATTTCCATCGGGTCGAAGGCGCGGCGGTGGCTGGCCAGCACCGCGTACTCCAGGGCGGTGTGCAGTTCCTCCTGCAGGGGCTGTGTGCCGCCACGCGCCGATTCGTGCACTGCCTCTTCCGACCACAGGCGCTGCACCGTCATGCGATTGGCTGTCAGCGTTCCGGTCTTGTCGACGCACAGCACGGTGGTCGCGCCCAGCAGTTCGACGGCCGGAACGCTGCGCGCGAGGACCTTCTCGCGCGCCAGCCGCCACGCGCCCAGCCCGAGGAACAGCGTCAGCACCACCGGCAGCTCTTCGGGCAGGATGGCCATCGCCAGCGTCAGCCCGGCCAGCAGGCCCTGCAGCCAGGTCCCACGCGCCAGCCCGTAGGCAACGGCCAGTGCGCAGGCCAGGGCCAGACCGATCAGGGCCACGCGCTTGACGACACGGCGCGTCTCCTGCTGGATCGGCGTCGCCCCGACCTCGATCCCTGCGAGCGACTGGCCGATGCGGCCCAGCGCACTGCGCACGCCGGTGGCCACCACGCAGCCGCGTGCCGTGCCCTGCGTGACCAGCGTGCCGGAGCAGGCCCGTGAGGGGTCGTTGTCCCCAGACGCGCCGACGGCATCGGTGTCGCCGGTGGCGGGCCGCTTGACGACAGGCATCGACTCGCCGGTCAGCAGCGACTCATCGACCGCGAAGTTGGATGCCGAGATCAGCCGCACGTCCGCCGGCATGCGGTCACCTTCGGCCAGCAGCACGATATCGCCGACCACCAGTTCGCGTGCGGCGACGCGTCGAGGCTGGCCGTCGCGCTCGACCAGCGCGCGCGGGCTGGACAGGTCTCTCAAGGCCTGCAGCGACCGCTCGCTGCGCCGCTGTTGCGCGAAGCTGATGCCCATGACGACGAGGACGAAGCCGAGCAGCATCAAGGCCTCGTTCCGATCGCCCAGCACCATGTAGATGGCGCCGCACGCCACCAGCAGCAGGAACATCGGTTCGGAAGCCACCTCGCGGGCGAGTCGCAGCACGCTGCGCGGCTTCGAGACGGGCAGCTCGTTGGGGCCGTCTTCGGCGAGCCGCTGCCGGGCTTGCGCGTCGCTCAGGCCGGTTGTGGACAGCGATGCAGGCAAGGGAGCAGCGTCGTTCATCAGGCGGCGTGTGCCGACGGTAGCGAGCCCGTCACTTCACGAGCAGGACGGGGATCTCCGAGGTGGCGAGCACCCGTTGGGCCACCGAGCCGAGCAGCAGGTCGGAGAAAGCGCTGCGCCCCTTGGCCCCGAGCACGATCAGATCGAACTTGCCCGTCTTCGCGCAGGCCACGATCTCCTGTGGGACGTGACCGGTGCGCACTTCCATGTCGTGCTTGACACCCGCCGCATCGAGCAGCTTTCGAGTCGGCTTGAGCTCCTTGTCGCTGAGGTCGCGCAGGTAGTCGACGACCACATCGCGTCCGAGTAGCGTCTTGGCGTGGTTCAGCCCGGTGTCGTCATGAACGCTGATCAGCGTGATCGAGTTCGACGTCGACGCCATCTGACGGATCAGCTTGACGGCGTACTTGGCCGCATGGAGGGCCGGTTTCGATCCATCGGTGGCGACAAGAATCTTCATCAGTGAACTCCGTGTGTGAGTGTTCAGGCCGCAGATGGCCATGGGCTCTCAGTCTCGCCGATCGCGACCGCCGAACCGCTTGCGCGAGGTCAACCGAACACCGCACGCCCCGTAGATTGGAGCTGAAGTCGAATTGCTTTCGTGTAGAGCCTGCTGTGCTTGACTGAATTCAAGAAGCGCGTCGAAAAAATTTACACCAAGCCCTAAGTGATCTTGAAAAAATATGTCAAGTCATTGATCTGTAAAGAAGTTTTTGATGGGCCCAAAAATTGCTTTTTTCAAGAAACTTTTATCCTTTTCGACGTTCATAAACAGGAGTTTTTCGATGAAGTTCAATTTCTCGGCTCTCGCGGTATTTGCGCTTGCAGTTCTGGGCGGCACGTCACAAGCCGCTGTCGTTTACGACAATGGGTTGCCAAATCAGCAGAATGGCAATGAGATGACTCAGTGGATTCAGGCTGAAGACTTCACGCTCGCCACAGCTGCCAAGATCACTGACGTTCACTTCTGGAGCGTTGAAGGGTTGTCTTCTTATCAGGGCTCGGTGTCCTGGGGGTTCTATTCCAACGTGGGTGGTGTGCCGGGTGCGCTGATTGCGTCAGGCAACACGTCTGCCGTAACGCGCACAGCCACGGGTAATTCCTTGTTTTTCGGCAGTGAATTCCTGAACGATTTCGACATCCTGCCTGTCAGCTTGGCGGCTGGAAGTTACTTCCTCGGGCTGCACAACGGCCTCTTGTCTGTTGACTCGCGCAACGAGTACTACTGGGAAACCCAGGCAACGTCTGTCGGAGCCAATGGGCAGGAAGATGTTTCTCCGTTCGGTGTCGGTTCCTGGTTCGATAACGGACAGGAGCACGCTTTCTACTTGACCGGTGAGGCCACGACGAATCCGATCCCGGAACCCTCATCCATGGCGCTGGTGGGTTTGGCGATGTGCGGCATCGGTATCGCGCGCCGCCGCAAGTCGGCCTGACGGCGGCCGGAGTCTTGCGACGGCTTGGTAGCCCCTTTCCTTATCGCAAGTTTCCTGGCCCGCTTGTGACTCCGGCGTTCAAGGCGTATCTCTGCCGACTCTCGTGTGAGTCGAGTCCTGTGCTGATTGACCGGGGCAGGCGAGTCTGACCAGTCGTGCCGGCGGTCTCGCTTGCGCGAGGTCAACCGAACACCTCGTCCCCGCGCAGATAGCGCCACTGCCCGACCGGCAGATCGCCCAGCATCACCGTGCCGATGCGCACGCGCTTCAGGCCCAGCACCTTCAGGCCGACGGCTTCGCACATGCGGCGGATCTGGCGCTTCTTGCCTTCCTGCAGCACGAAGCGCAACTGGTCGTCGTTGATCCATTCAACGACTGCCGGCTTCAGCGCCTCGCCGTCGAGTTCTAGGCCGTGGCGCAGGCGTTCGAGATCGTCGGGCGACAGCTCGCTCGAGGCCGGTCCGGTGCCGAGCGGGCCCGCCACGCGCACCAGGTATTCCTTCTCGATCTCGCTGTCCTCGCCGATCAACTGCTTCGCGATGCGACCGTCCTGCGTCAGCACCAGCAGGCCGATCGAATCGATGTCGAGGCGGCCGGCGGGCACCAGGCTGCGCAGATGCTCGCGCAGGAAGCGCGTGCCGGACTGGTCTTCGCTCCACTGGTTCTCGGGCTTCACCAGCACCACCGCCGGCTCGTAGCCGTCCTCGGCCTGGCCGCTGACGTAGCCGATCGGCTTGTTGATGATGACCGTGACCTTCTGCGCCTGCTGGAACTTGGCGCGCGCATCGATGGTGATGCGCTGTTCGGGCAGCACGCGCGAGCCGAGTTCACTGACCACGTTGCTATCGACGCGGACCCAGCCTTTCTCGATCCACTCATCGGCTTCACGTCGTGAGGAGAGCCCGAGTTCGCTCATGCGCTTCGACAGGCGCAGGCTGCCGGGATCGCTGACGGGCTCGTTGGACACGGCATCGTCGTCGTTGTCCTGGCGACCTCGGCGGGTGCGCTGGTCGGGGCGTGGCTGCGGTTCGGGCGGACGCTGCGGGGGCCGCTCTGGCGGGCGCACTGGCGGCCGCACCGGATCGCCGGGCTGGACACGCGGTTGCGCAATGATGGGCGGGCGATCAGCCTGTCGATCGTTCGGGCCGGGACGCTGCGGCTCCGACCACCGCTGCGGAGGCTCCGGTCGACGCTCGCGTCGCGCCTCGGGTGCGTAGCCGGCGGGCGAGGGCGGGGATCGTCGCGGATCGACCGGCGCATCGCGGTGGCGGGTGCTCGGACGCGGTGGCGGGCCGTCGCGCCGATCTTGCCGCGGCTCATGTCGAGCTTCGTATCGCGGTTCCTGTCGCGACTCGGGGGGGCGCTCGCCGGGCCGCGGGGGCCGGCTTTGTCGCGGTGCGCGGCCGGGCTCATCACGGGGCCCGGATGAAGGACCCCGTTGCGGACCGGAGCTGGTACGCGAGGGCGCGCGACTCGGTGCGCGCTCCGGCCGATCGAATGAAGGCTGCGCGGCTTCGCGGCGCGCGCGC
>JARXKP010000279.1 GCA_030271615.1 Pseudomonadota bacterium | reverse complement strand
CGATCAGCAATTTCATGCGGCGGAGGATACGTCAGCCCCAGCGCGCGATGGCCGCGGCGATCACTCCTCGTCGCCTCCGAAAATGCCGCCGAGCAAGCCACCGCCGATCACGCCTCCCAGCACCGAACCCTCTTCGCGCGACCCACCGCGCTGAGGCGCCGCAGCGAACACGCGAGAGGCCAGACGCGAGAACGGCAGGCTCTGCAACCACACGGTTCCGGGCCCGGTGACCTTGGCGAGAAACAAGCCTTCGCCGCCGAACAGAGCGGTCTTGACCTTGCCGACGTACTGGATCTCGAAACTGATGTCGGGCGTGAAGGCCACGATGCAGCCGGTATCGATCAGCAGGGTCTGGCCCGGTTCGAGTTCGCGCTTCAGTATCGTGCCGCCGGCGTGCACGAACGCGAGCCCATCGCCTTCGAGTTTCTGCATGATGAAACCTTCACCGCCGAAGAACCCGACCGACATCTTCTGCTGGAAATAGATGCCCAGCGACACGCCCTTGGCGGCGCACAGGAACGCGTCCTTCTGGCAGATCAGCATGCCGCCGAGCTTGCGCAGATCCATCGGAAGGATCTTGCCGGGATAAGGAGCGGCGAAGGCCACGCGCAGCTTGCCGCGGCCCTGGTTGGTGTAGACCGTGGTGAAGATCGACTCGCCCGTCACCAACCGCTTGCCCGCGCCCAGCAGCTTGTTGAACAGGCCCCCGGTGCTGGCCGAACCATCACCGAACACGGTGTCCATCGAAATGCCGGCGTCCATGTACATCAGGCTGCCGGCCTCGCCGACGGCCGCTTCACCCGGATCGAGCTCGATCTCGACGAACTGCATCTCCGAGCCCTTGATCTCGAAGTCGACCACGTCCATTGCCATACCGATTGCTCCGTCTTGGTTGTTCGGCGGGAATGTTATCGCCGCTGTCATTCGATCCAGGCTCGTCTCATCCCCCCCTTGAACCGGGGGGCAGGACCGACCACCCGTGATGCGGCTCACGGATGGGTCGACCGCGGCGTCGTGGCACCCCGCAGACGCGGGGGGCTGGACGAAAAATGCGCCGATAACCTCCCGTGAATCGACAAAGCAGTCGCTTGCAACTCAAAACTTTTCCAGCGAGAAATCACCATGGTCGGCACCTTCATCAAGCCCCTGTTCGCAGCCTGCCTGGCACTGGGAGCCGCTCAGGCACAGGCCAGCGTGGTCGAATTCCAAGGGTTCGCCAACGGGTCGCAAACCGTCAACTATTCGCTGACGGCGCCCAACGCCCCGGTGAGTGGGTTCACGTCGGCGGGCGGGTTCAACGTCCTGCTCGACAGCAGCACGCACCTGATCACCTACTGCATCGACCTGTACCAGCACATCAGCTTCAACACGGCCTACACCAGCTACACCCAGGTGAACGGCTCGGCACACCTCTTTGCCAACAGCCGTGCCTCCAACGACATCGGTCGCCTGTTCTCCGCAGGTCATGAGGTCAACGACGCCACCGAGCAAGCCGCGTTTCAGATCGCGATCTGGGAACTCGCCTACGAAAAGGACGACATCTACAACGTCGGGACCGGTTCCGCAGAGTTCTTCGGTGGCACTGCAGCCAACGGCGCACTGGCGCTGGCCAACGACTGGCTGAACACGCTCGGTAAGAGCAACACGATGAACGTTCAAGTGCTGGAAAGCGGCCGCCAGCAGGATCAGGTGTTCGCCAACGCTGTCCCGGAGCCTTCGAGCGCCGCACTGATCGCCGCAGCCATGATGAGCCTGTGCTTCGTCCAGCGTCGTCGTTCGCGCAAGCCCGATTGAGCGTAGCGTTCACGTCGAATCCAGGGCGGCTCAGGCCGCCCTTTTCCATGGGCCGGACGTGTCGTGCCACGGACCGGGATTTGCCCCTTCATGCACCGAAGGCATCGGCATGAGATGGAAGCCGCGTTGAGTGGTCCGTGCCACGAGCGGAACGCGGACCGAGCCGGGCTTGCCGCGCAGACCCTGGGTGGCAACCCCCGCGGGTGGGTCAAATAACCCGTCTCCGGTTATTTGACCCAACGGGGTTGACCACAAGCCCAATCGTCCAGCGGCATCATTTCTTTATAAATCAACAAGTTACCTCCCTCTTCGGCACGACCTTCCGGATGGCACGTGGCGTGCGCTGTCAGTTCGTGGTTGCTGCAACGGCGACCAACGCTCGCATCCCACCTCCCGGAGACATCGATGAAGAAAACTGGCTTTCGTGACCGAACCCCGAATCACCTTGCGGCACGATGGTGGCCCGCAGCAGCCGCGGTGTTGTGCCTGGGCGTCGGTTCTACCGCAGCTCAGGCCCAGGCCGTTGCGATGGCGGGCAGCTACCAGAACTTCGACGTGTTGAACAACACCGGCGGAACGGTCTACGGCTTCGAGATGGAGGTGTACGGCGTCAGCAAATCGCAGCTGACACGCATCTTCCCTTCCAACTTTGCCAACACCAACGTGATCCGATACGGCGTCGGCACCGCCACCGATTTCCCGGGTGGCGTGAACGTGCGTTGGTCGGCGACTTATGACGCCCCGAGCGGAACTTACTCGACCTCGACCCCGGTGCCACCGTCATTGAAGACGGTGCCGGGCGATTCATGCTGGACCATGGGCATGCCGACGACCTACTACACGTCCGGCTGCGAGCACTTCGGCATCAGCACCTACTACGCGAACCCGACGAAGATCAACTACTACTGGCTGGTAACCGATCCCGCCAACCCGGGCACATTGATTCGAAGCGGCGCCTACATCGCACTGCCGGCACCGGTCTGGATGGTCGTGGCACCGGCCAATCCTGCGCTGCCGCCTGTCGTGGTGGCACAAGTCGAACCGCCGCCGCCTCCTCCTCCGCCCGTGCCGCCGCCGATCCCGCAGTTCAGCGACGCGCAATGGGTCAAGGTCTACAAGACCGAGCAGCCGGGCCGGGTGGACCTGAACGAACTGGTGGGAGACAACCATGCAGTGGTGCCCGAGAACGCGGCTCAACTCGAGTTGAACTGGTCGATCCTTCAGCGCGACCCTCCCGATGGTGGCCGGTCACGCCAGCGCGGCAAGCTGGTCAACCAGGGCAATGCGGGCAACGGCAACCACGCCGTGGTGCGGCGCTACGAGTATTACAAGTACGCAGGGGTCTACGACCCGGTGACGCATGAAGCCTTGTGTGCCGACGTGACGTGCACGGCCCCCAGCGCAGGCGAACTGGGTGACGCGATCGGTGCACAGAACGCAGCCGCCAATCTCGATGTGAATGCGCTCACCGTCAGACTGGCCGGTGGCGGCAATGTGACGTCTTCGGACAAGGTGATCAGCTGCGGCAGCAAGTGCTACGGCGTCTACAACCTCGGCAGCACCGTGACGCTGACGGCCAAGGCCAACTCGGGCAGCACCTTCACGCTTTGGGGCGGCGCCTGCGCCGGCAACGCGCCAACCTGCACCGTGACGCTGAATGCCGAAAGCACGGTCACGGCCACATTCACGGCAGCTGCAGCCGGCGGTGGCGGTGGCGGTGGCGGTGGCGGTGCGGCATCAAGCTTCGCGTTGTCGGTCAGCTTGGCCAACGCCGGCACGGTCACGAGCACACCGGCAGGCATCAATTGCACCTCGTCCTGCGCGGCCAACTTCGCGTCGGGCAGCGCCGTGACGCTGTCCGCCACGCCGCCTCCGGGATTGGCGTTCTCCAGCTGGAGTGGTGCCTGTGCCGGTACGCAGCCGACCTGCACCGTGACGATGAGCAAGAACCTGTCAGTGAAGGCGAGCTTCACCAAGTAGGCGCTGTCGACTATCACTGTCGAAGCCCGATTGCCGGCGCATCGTCTTCAACGACGATGCGTCGGCGATCGACCGAACGACAGGGATCAGGCGGTGACGAATCCCTCGTAACCGCTCGCCTTGACCGCATCGCACTTGTTGCGGTACGTGCCCACCCCACCGGCATAGGCCAGCAGTCGCCTCGGCTTGCCCGCAACGTTGGACCCCATGTACCAGGAGTTGGTCTTGGAGACCAGCATCATGTTGGCCAGCTCGTCGTGATGGGCTGCCCACTCGGCCTCTACTTCGGCGCTCGGCTCGATCGATTGACGGCCCTGGTCGCGCACGAACTGGATGCAGTCGGTGATCCAGTCCACTTGCTGCTGGACACAGGTCGGCACGTTGCAGAAGGCGGCCGCCGGCGAGAACGGCGCCATCGTCATGAACAGGTTCGGGTAGCCGTGGACCTGCAGACCCATCGCCGTACGGATGCCGTCCGCCTCCCAGGCGTCACGCAGCAGCAGACCGTTGCGCCCGCGGATGTCGGTTTTGGTTAGCGCACCGGTGCCGGCATCGAAGCCGGTGGCAAAGATCAGGACGTCGAGTTCGTGCTCGCCGGCTGACGTCCTGATGCCCTTCTCGGTGATGCATTCGATCGGCGTTTCATTGGTGTCGACCAGCAGCACGTTGTCGCGGTTGAACGCCTCGTAATAGCGGGTCTCCAGCGGCACCCGACGGGTACCGAAACCGTAACCCGTGGGCACGAGCTTGTCGGCGACCTTCGGGTCGTTGATCCGCGCGCGGATG
>JARXKP010000019.1:18157-23890 GCA_030271615.1 Pseudomonadota bacterium | reverse complement strand
TGCTCAAGAAACGAGATCAGCGCCTGCACCTGCGGCACCGAGCGCAGCGAGTCCGCCTGATCGAGCGGCGAAAGCGACGGGGGCCGAGTGGACGGCTGCGGGCCGGTGTCGGAATCGAGCGGGGTTTCTGACATGGCGATGTGTGGGTTTTCCGGAGTCTGTCCGGGACTGCCAGTTCTGCCAACGACGGCAGAAGATTCTGCCACCCTGGCTGCCACCGGCGCTGCGTGCCGGTGATTCGATCGCTGACTCCTTGCCGATGGGAACAAGAACTTGTTTGAAATCAAGCGGTTGCAGTCATTTCTGGTTTTTGCCGCGGGGTGGCACGCCTCTTGTAATGAAGAGTCTCGTGCCGCAGCCGTTTTTATCCTTGTCAGCGCTTCGGCTCACCCACTCGAAAGGATCCGCCATGAAAAAGAACGAAGGCACCATCGATCGCGCGCTGCGCGTGCTGGTCGGCTTGCTGCTCATCGCAGGGGCATTCACCCACACCATCGGCGTCTGGGGCTACATCGGCGTCGTGCCGCTGCTCACCGGCGCGCTCGGCATGTGCCCGCTCTACACGATGCTCGGCATCGACACCTGCCCGCTTTCACGTCGCTGAACCCCGGCTGGAAAATCCCTGCGCACCCGATGCAGGGCAAGGAGACACCCATGAGTCCCATTGCAAGCACCCGGCTGCAGGTCGAAGGCCTGTTCGACGCTGCCACCTGGACCGTCAGCTACATCGTGCTCGACACAGTGACCCGGCAGTGCGCGTTGATCGACAGCGTGCTCGACTACGACCCGAAGTCGGGCCGCACGTCGAACGTCAGCGCGGACAGGCTGATCGCCCGTGTGCGTGAACTCGGCGCGCAGGTGCAATGGATCCTCGAGACCCATGTGCATGCCGATCACCTGTCGGCCGCGCCTTACCTGAAGAAGGAACTCGGCGGCCAGCTCGGCATCGGCGAGCACATCCGGACAGTGCAGAACGTGTTCGGAAAACTGTTCAACGCCGGGGGTGATTTCGCCCGCGACGGACGCCAGTTCGACCACCTGTTCGCCGACGGCGAGACCTTCGCGATCGGTGGCCTGCAGGCGCGCGCGATGCACACGCCCGGGCACACGCCGGCCTGCATGACCTACGTGGTGGCCGATGGACAGGAGGTGGCCGCGTTCGTCGGCGACACGCTGTTCATGCCCGACTACGGCACGGCCCGCTGCGATTTCCCCGGCGGCGATGCGCGCACCCTCTATCGATCGATCAACAAGGTGCTGAGCCTGCCGCCGCAGACGCGGCTGTACATGTGTCACGACTACCAGCCCGGCGGGCGCGAGGTTCGCTTCGAGAGCACGGTCGCCGAAGAACGCGAGGCGAACATCCATGTGCGCAACGGCATCAGCGAGGAAGCCTTCGTGACCATGCGCCACGCCCGCGACGCCACGCTCGACCTGCCCACGCTGATCCTGCCGTCGGTGCAGGTCAACATGCGCGCCGGACAGATGCCCGCACCCGAGGACAACGGCACCCGCTACATCAAGATACCGATCAACGCGGTCTGAAGCCTTTCGCGGCTCAGGCCGCGGCCCCAACCCCCAGAGCCTTTTCGAGAGGCCGCGGCGCCACCGGCGTGCCGGGGTTCATTCTTCAGGAGACAAATCTTGGACATCAGACCCCTCACCGGCGAACTGTCGGTCTCGCCCCAGGTCTTCGCGGCCGACATGGGTTCGGTGGCCGCCGCCGGCTTCCGATCGATCATCTGCAACCGCCCCGACGGCGAGGGCTCCGACCAGCCGGGTTACAGCGAAATCGAGCAGAGCGCTGCGCAGCAGGGCCTGCAGATGCGCTACCTGCCGGCCGAGTCGGGCAAGGTCACCGATGAACAGGGTCGCGACTTCGGCGCGCTGATGGCCGAGCTGCCCAAGCCGGTGCTGGCGTTCTGCCGCACCGGCATGCGCTCGACCACGATGTGGGCGCTGTCGCAATCGGGCCAGTTGCCGCTGCCGCAGATCATCGAGACGGCGGCGCGGGCCGGCTTCGACCTGAAGGGTGTCGTGCGGCGCATCGTCAACGGCGGCAAGACGCCGGTCGAGGTGGCCGATGCGACGCACGACGTGGTCATCGTCGGCGGGGGTGCGGCCGGCATCTCGGTGGCGGCCAGCCTGCTCGCGCGCAGCCCGGGGCTCGACATCGCGATCATCGATCCGGCCGACATCCACTACTACCAGCCGGGCTGGACGCTGGTCGGCGGCGGCGTCTTCGAAGCCGCCTTCACGGCCCGCACGATGGCCTCGGTGCTGCCGCGCGGCGTGCACTGGATCAAGTCGGCGGCGGCGGCCTTCGAGCCCGAGCGCGATGCCGTCATCCTCGATGGCTGCCGGGTGGTCAAGTACCAGCAGCTGGTGGTGTGCCCCGGTCTGAAGCTCGACTGGCACGGCGTCGACGGGCTGTCCGAGACGCTGGGCCGCCACGGTGTCACCTCCAACTACCGCTACGACCTCGCGCCCTACACCTGGCAACTGGTGCAGCAGCTGCAGAAGGCGGGTGGCGGCCGAGCCGTGTTCACGCAGCCGCCGATGCCGATCAAGTGCGCCGGCGCGCCGCAGAAGGCGATGTACCTGTCGGCCGACCAGTGGAAACGCGGCGGGGTGTTGAAGGACGTCGACATCCAGTTCTGCAATGCCGGCGCGGTGCTGTTCGGCGTGGCCGACTATGTGCCGGCGCTGATGGAGTACGTGAAGGCCTATGGCATCGGACTGAATTTCGGTCAGACGCTCGTGTCCATCGACGGCCCGGCCCGGCAGGCCACGTTCAGCCAGGCCAACGCGGACGGCACCCGGGAGTTGATCACCCGCGAATTCGACATGATTCACGTCGTGCCGCCGCAGAAGGCTCCGGACTTCATCCGGGTCAGCCCGCTGGCCGATGCGGCCGGCTGGGTCGACATCGACCCGGCCACGATGCGGCACAAGCAATTCGCCAACGTCTTTGCGCTCGGCGATGTGGGCAACACGCCAAACGCCAAGACCGCCGCTGCTGCACGCAAGCAGGCGCCGGTGGTCGCCCACAACGTGCTCGCGACGCGCGGTGCGGTCAAGGGCGAGGCGCAATACGACGGCTACGGATCGTGTCCGCTGACGGTCGAGCGCGGCAAGATCGTGCTGGCCGAGTTCACCTACGGCGGCAAGGTCGCGCCGAGCTTTCCGAAGTGGCTGATCGACGGCACGAAACCGTCGACGCTGGCCTGGTACCTGAAGGAGCGCATCCTGCCGCCGCTGTACTGGGACGCGATGCTGAAGGGCCGTGAATGGCTGGCCCAGCCCGAGATGGTGGGCTGATGCCGTTTCCTGTTGCACGCCGCTCCTGGCTGCCGTCGATCCCGCTGCTCGACTGGGGCCGCCGCTACGACCGCGACACGCTGATCGGCGACTCGGTGGCGGCGCTGATCGTCACCATCATGCTGATCCCGCAGAGCCTGGCGTACGCGATGCTGGCCGGATTGCCGCCCGAGGTCGGCCTGTACGCCAGCGTGGCGCCGCTGCTGCTGTATGCGGTGTTCGGCAGCAGCCGGGTGCTGGCGGTGGGGCCGGTCGCGGTGGTGTCTCTGATGACCGCGGCCGCCATCGGCGAGCACGCGGCGGCGGGGTCGCCGGCTTATTGGGCGGCGGCCATCACGCTGGCCTTCATGTCCGGCGCGATGCTGCTCGCGATGGGCCTGCTGCGGCTCGGTTTCCTCGCCAGCTTTCTCAGCCATCCGGTGATCTCCGGTTTCATTTCGGCCTCGGGCCTGCTGATCGCGGCCAGCCAGCTGAAGACGCTGATGGGTGTGAAGGCCGAAGGTCACAACCTGTTCGAGTTGCTGCAGTCGCTGGCGCGACAGGTGCCGGCCACCCACGCACTGACCCTGTCGATTGGCGTCTCGACCGTGGCGTTCCTGTTCTGGGCACGCCACGGCCTGAAGCCGATGCTGATGCGCCGGGGCGCCGCGGCGCGGACGGCCGATGTGATCGCGAGGGCCGGCCCGGTGGCGGCCATCGCGCTGACCACGGTGCTGACCTGGGCGCTCGACTGGCAGTCGCAGGGCGTGAAGATCGTCGGCACGATCCCGCAGGGCCTGCCGCCATTGACGCTGCCGGTGTGGGACCTGGCTCTGTGGCGCGAGCTGGCGGTGCCGGCGCTGCTGATCAGCGTGGTCGGCTTCGTCGAGTCGGTATCGGTCGGGCAGACGCTGGCCGCCAAGCGCCGGCAGCGCATCGAGCCCGATCAGGAACTGGTGGCCCTCGGCGCCAGCAACCTGTCGGCGGCGTTCACCGGTGGGTTCCCGGTCACCGGCGGCTTCGCCCGCTCGGTGGTCAATTTCGACGCGGGCGCGCAGACGCCGGCGGCCGGCGTGTTCACCGCGATCGGCATCACGCTGGCATCGCTGCTGCTGACGCCGGCGCTGTACTTCCTGCCGCAGGCCACGCTGGCCGCGACCATCGTCGTCGCCGTGCTGTCGCTGGTCGACTTCGGCATCCTGAAGCGGGTGTGGGCCTATTCGCGGCCGGACTTCATCGCGGTCGCGGCGACGCTGCTCGCCACGCTGACGTTCGGGGTCGAGCGCGGGCTGGTGGTCGGCGTCATCGTGTCGCTGGCGCTGTACCTGTTTCGCACCAGCCGACCGCACATCGCGGTGGTCGGTCTGGTGCCCGGCACCGAGCATTTCCGCAACGTGCTGCGGCATGACGTGCGGGTGAGCCCGCGACTGGTCAGCCTGCGCGTCGATGGCAGCCTGTACTTCGCCAACGCGCGCAGCCTCGAGGACCGGGTCAACGATGCGGTGGCCGCACATCCCGAGCTGCGGCATCTGGTGCTCCAGTGCTCGGCGGTCAACGACATCGATGCCAGCGCGCTCGAAAGCCTGGAGGCCATCGAGCACCGGCTGCGCGACGCGGGCATTCAGCTGCATCTTTCCGAGGTCAAGGGCCCGGTGATGGACCGGCTGAAGACGACCGAGTTCATGGATCGGCTGGAAGGCCGCGTCTTCCTGACCCACTACCAGGCCATAGCCGAACTCACGCCCGAAGTGCTGGACCACGAGGTTCTCGACGAATCCGACCCGCACCGCAGAGAACAGCGCACGGTCCGGCCTGGATGACGACCATTCGCTCTAAACTTTGACGATGCTTCCCCACCTTCGAGTCGCACTGATGTGGCTGCTGCTGTTCGCGCTTCCCATGCAGGGATACGCGGCAGTCACGATGCTCGGCTGCGGTCCGAATCACCACCGGATGTCGGTCGAGGTCGTGGCCGAGCACCGCGGTCAGCACGAGCACTCGCCAGCGGCAGGGCATCACCACCCGCATGAACATCAAACGGCCGCGGCCGACGCAGTTGCCGATGCGTCCTCTGGCGACGCAGCCGATGGAACCTCTTCCGTTCACCACCTCGACAAGGTGTCCAAGTTCAAGTGCAGCGCCTGTGCTGCGTGCTGCGTGGGCGCTGCGCTGCCTTCGGCTGCGTTCGTGTTCGCATCCGCGGCGCCGAACGATGCGCCGAGCGCGTCGTTCTCGATCGGCCCGGTCGGTTTCCTGACCGACGGGCCCGAACGACCTCCCCGAATCTCCCTCGCTTGACGGGCGCTGCATGCGCCGACGCCGTGTTTCTCGCACGGCAGCGCGTGCACTTCATGGACCGTTGTCGGTGGCTTCGCGCCACCGGCATTCGAGGCGAGGTTCTTCATGGTTTCCAAATCCAGGGCAGCGTGGCTG
>JARXKP010000019.1:0-18057 GCA_030271615.1 Pseudomonadota bacterium | reverse complement strand
ACCGGCATTCGAGGCGAGGTTCTTCATGGTTTCCAAATCCAGGGCAGCGTGGCTGTCGGCGTGGGCCGTTGCGGGCTTTCAGTGCCTGGCCGCAGCGGCGCAGACCACAGCACCCGCCGCAGGCGCAGCTGTCGTCACGGCACGTCCCGATCCCGCTGATGCCAGCGCGCCGGTTCCGTCGGCGATCTATCGATCACCGTTGACCGGCTACCAGGCTCACGCAGAGCCGCAGGTCGCGCCCTGGCGCGACAGCAACGACGTCGTCCGGCAGCGCGGCGGCTGGCGTGCCTACGCCCGCGAAGCTCGGGGACCTGCGGCGGCGGGGGCGCCGTTGGCGGATGTCCCCGCATCGGCGCCGACGACTGCGGCTCCCGGCCATTCCGGCCACGAGATGAAGTGAGGCGGGCTCGATGATTTCATTTGCCACTTCTCATCGGCGCGCGTGCATTGCCGCAGCGGTTCTGGCCTCGATCCTGTCGGGCGGCTGCGCCACGCTCAGCGCCGATGGCGGCTTTGGCCCCGTGGAACAGGCGGCCCGGGACCGGCTCGGCAAGGACCTGACGTGGGCCCGCACCGATGCCGACCGCGATGCCATCGACCAGCGTGTCGCCGAGCTGCTGCTGCAACCGCTGTCGGCCGACGCGGCGGTGCAGGTCGCGCTGCTCAACAACAAGGGCCTGCAGGCGTCGTTCGACGAACTCGGCATCTCCGAAGCCGACGTCGTGCAGGCCGGTCGACTGCCGAATCCCGGGTTCAGTTTCGGGCGTCTTCGGCAGGGATCGGGCACCGAGATCGATCGCAGCGTCACGTTCAATTTCGCGCGGCTGTTGACGCAGCCGATGGCGCATCGGATCGAAACGCAGCGCTTCGAGCAGACGCGGGGTGCCGTCACGCTGCGCATGCTGTCGCTCGCGGCCGACACCCGCAAGGCCTACCTCTTGGCCGTCGCCGCAGACGAAACGCTGCGCTACATGCACCAGGTGCAGACCGCTGCCGAAGCCGGCGCCGAGCTGGCTCGCCGGCAGGCGCGGGTGGGCAACTGGAACAAGCTGCAACTGGCGCGCGAGCAGAGCTTCTACGCCGATGCGGCATTGAATCTGGCGCGTGCCGAACAGGCGCGCGGTGCCGCGCGCGAGCGCCTCACGCGCCTGCTGGGACTGTGGGGGCCGCAGACGCAGTTCGTGCTTCCCGATCGTCTGCCCGACCTGCCCCAGGCGCCGAACGAGTTGCCCGACATCGAGCAGACCGCGATGGCCCAGCGCCTCGACGTGCAGGCCGCCAGACGCGGCAGCGAACAGGTCGCGCAAAGCCTCGGCCTGACGCGCACGACCCGCTTCCTCGACGTGCTCGAGGTCTCCGGTCATCGCAATTCGTTCAACGATGCGCCCACCGAGCATGGCTTCGAAGTCAGCTTCGAACTGCCGCTGTTCGACTGGGGCGAGGCACGGGTGGCGCGGGCCGAGTCGATCTACATGCAGTCCGTCCATCGGGCGGCCGAGACTGCCGTCAACGCGCGCAGCGAGGTTCGCGGCGCGTATGCGGGCTACCGCACGAGCTACGACATCGCGCGCCATTTCCGCGACGAGATCGTGCCGCTGAAGAAGCGCATCTCCGAAGAGAACCAGCTGCTCTACAACGGCATGCTGATCGGCGTGTTCGAGTTGCTGGCCGATGCGCGATCGCAGATCACCAGCGTCAACGGCTACATCGAGGCGTTGCGCGACTTCTGGCTCGCGCAGGCCGATCTCGACATGGCGCTGATCGGCCCTGCCAACGCCACCCCGATGCCGCCGTCCACGCTGCCGAGCTTCGACAGCGGCTCGGCCGGGCATTGACATGCAACCGACCCCACGCTCCCTGGAGTCCCTGACATGAGCACCCCCATGATTTCAAGACGCAAGTTCTTCCAGGGCGCCGGTGCCGTCACCACCGCGGTCGCCGCCGCTTCGGTCAGCAAGGTGGCGATGTCCGCGCTGCCCGAGCCGGTGATGCAGACGCGACCCGACACGATGCCTCCGCTGGTGCCGACCACGGGCCGGCCCTACAACCCGGTCGTCACGCTGAATGGCTGGACCTTGCCCTGGCGCATGAACCACGGCGTCAAGGAATTCCATCTGGTCGCCGAGCCGGTGGTGCGCGAGATGTCGCCCGGCTTCAAGGCCCACCTGTGGGGCTACAACGGTCAGTCGCCGGGCCCGACGATCGAAGTGGTCGAGGGCGACCGCGTGCGGGTCTTCGTCACCAACAAGCTGCCCGAGCACACGACGGTGCACTGGCACGGCCAGCGGCTGCCCAACGGCATGGACGGCGTCGCGGGGTTGAACCAGCCGGCCATCCAGCCGGGCAAGACCTTCGTCTACGAGTTCGTCGCGCGCCGTCCGGGCACCTTCATGTATCACCCGCACGCCGACGAGATGACGCAGATGGCGATGGGGATGATGGGCACCTGGATCACGCATCCGAAGGCCCGGCATCCGCTGATCGACGAGGTCGACCGCGACTTCGTGTTCCTGCTCAACGCCTACGACATCGACCCCGGCGCCTACACGCCGAAGATCATGACGATGCTCGACTTCAACCTCTGGAGCTGGAACAGCCGCGTCTTTCCCGGCATCGATCCGCTGGTGGTGCGGCAGCACGACAAGGTGCGCATCCGCATCGGCAACCTGACGATGACGAATCACCCGATCCACCTGCACGGCCACGAGTTCCGCGTGACCGGCACCGATGGCGGCGCGGTGCCGAAGACCGCGCGCTGGCCCGAAGTGACGACCGATGTGGCCGTGGGCCAGATGCGCCAGATCGAGTTCATTGCCGACGAAGAGGGCGACTGGGCCTTCCACTGCCACAAGAGCCACCACACGATGAACGCGATGGGCCACGACGTGCCGACCATGATCGGCGTGGACCACCAGGGCATCGCCAAGCAGATCACCAAGCTGATCCCCGACTACATGGTGATGAGCGAGCGCGGCATGGCCGACATGGCCGAGATGGAGATGCCGCTGCCCGACAACACCGCGCCGATGATGACCGGCGACGGCCCGGTCGGCTCGGTCGAGATGGGCGGCATGTTCAGCATGCTGAAGGTGCGCCGCGACCAGAAGCCGGGCGACTACCAGGACCCGGGCTGGTACACGCACCCGAAAGGCACCGTGGCTTATGAATGGACCGGCGCGATGCCGGAGCCCGAACGTTTCGAGGCGCAAGGCGGTCAGTCGATGCCCGCCAAGAACATGCCCGCGCAGGAAGTCGAGGTGCAGGTCCGCAAGCCCGTCGGGCATGCAGGACACTGAGAGGAATTACATGTCACACCTGAACCGATTTCTCGCGCTCAGCTTCATCGCCATTGGCAGCCTGGCGTTCGCGCATGGCGACGAACCCCACGACAAGCCAGCTGGTGCTGCACACCCGGGCGATCACGCGTCAGCGCTGGGCGTTCCGGGCGACCCGAAGAAGGTCACGCGCACCATCGACATCACGATGAGCGACAGCATGCGTTTCAGTCCGGAGAGCATCGCGGTCCGGCGCAACGAGACGATCCGCTTCGCGCTGAAGAACGAAGGAAAGCTCAAGCACGAGATGGTGCTCGGCACGATCGCCGAGCTGAATGAGCACGCGGCGCTGATGCGCAGGTTTCCGGCGATGGAGCACGTCGATCCCAACCAGGTCAGCGTCGAGCCCGGCCAGTCCGGCGAACTGATCTGGCAATTCACGAAGCCCGGGACCTTCGATTTCGCCTGCCTGCAGGCCGGTCACTACGACGCCGGCATGAAGGGGCAGGTGGTGGTCGACGGTGTGGCTGCGCCGTCGAAGGCCAGCAGCCGGTCCAGCGACATCGTCGTGGCTCAGGCCGATGCCGCCGACCTGACCGACGGCGAGGTTCGCAAGATCGACAGGGAGGCCGGCAAGGTCACGCTGAAGCACGGCGACATCAGGAACCTGGACATGCCCGGCATGACGATGGTCTTCACCGTCAAGGACAAGTCGATGCTCGACGCGCTGAAAGCCGGCGACAAGGTGAAGTTCAAGGCCGTCGACGAGGGCGGCAAGCTCGTCATCACGCAGATCGACGCGGTGAAGTGAGCCGGCGGCGCTCACGCGCTCTAGAAGTGGCCGAGGCGCCAACTCCAGATGAGAAAGAAGACAGCCACCGCCATGGCTGCCGGAAACACCGTGAGCAGGCGCCCGGCGCCGACGGCCCCCGACGTCGTGGGCGTCACGATCAGCACGGCTCCGAGTACGAGCGCGGCGATGCCCAGGGCCCCCCATCTGAGCACGCTGGCCGGGGTTGATTCCCATCTCGAGCCGAGAACGGAACCGGCCAGCAGCAGGGCCGCCAGCAGACCCAGCACAAACGTCGCGTAGCCGTCGAACGGGGTAGGGTCGCCAGAGCCGAGAATCACGCTGCGTCGGGGGGTTGAAGAGGCTTGCGCTGCCTCACAGTGAAGCTGACCTGCGGCTCGAGTGCCCGGTTACAGTCCGGCCGCTCATGGCGGAGGCTGCGTGGACCCTTGCCGACCGCGGGCCGTGACCGCTTGGGTGATGCGGTCATTCAGGGCCGCGAACTCCGACAGCAGCTTGCTGCATTCGGCTTGGGGCGCCTCACACAGGCTTGCTGTTTCGACCGACACCGCCCCGGTGGGCGAGCGCTTGATGATGCGGCGAACGAGTGCCGGGTAAGCGTAGTGACTGCTCGGGGTGAAAGACCACTGCGCGGAAGCGAGCGGCTCGTTGATGAGGGTCCAACCGTCCGCATGGGCGACCACCGTTCCATTCCCGTCGCGTGCCTCCAGTTCCTTGAGCGCGGCAGCGACGGACGAGAAGTCGATTCGCGTGGGCTCTGGCGGCGCAGTCTGTGCCAGAGCCGGAATCGCGGAAGCCAGAGCGGCGAGCAGGAGGACAGTGCGCATCACGGCAGTGTATGGGCCGCAGGACTGACGTCAGGGTTCAGATCTCACTGGAACAAGGTGTCTGCGACAGCGGGTCAACTTCAGTTTTCTACGTGGCCTGTTTGCGGACAACGCTTGCCGGGGCGGCGGCCCCGGTATTGTTGGCGAGTGAATCCAGGATCGGGCACTCGGGTCGGTCGTCGCCGTGGCAGCAACTCACCAGATGCTCGAGCGCGGCTTTCATCGCCAGCAGTTCCTGAGCCTTCTGTTCGAGGTCCTGGATGTGGGCCTGCGCCAGCGCCTTGACATGGCGGCTCGGGCGTTTGCGGTCGTTCCACAGGCCGACCAGTTCGGCGATCTCTGCAAGCGAGAAGCCGAGGTCGCGCGCATGCCGCACGAAGCGCAGCGTGTGCACCTCACGCTCGCCGTACTGCCGGTATCCCGCGTTGGTGCGTGCCGCTGCAGGGATCAGCCCGACCTCTTCGTAGTGGCGGATCGTCTTGGCCGACACGCCCGAGGCCTTCGCGGCCTGGCCGATGTTCATGATGTCCATGCGGTGCGCTCTCTTCATGCGGCCGCGGTTGGCGGCGACTCGGCGATGGCCGAAGCGGCCTGACGCTCGGCCGAAGCCCGCCAGCGTCGCAGCAGCAGTGCGTTGCCAACCACGCTGACGCTGCTCAGCGCCATCGCGCCACCGGCGATCACCGGGTTCAACAGACCGAAGGCCGCCAGCGGGATGCCGACCACGTTGTAGGCAAAGGCCCAGAACAGGCCGCGCTGGATCGTCGCGTAGGTGCGCCGCGAGACGTCGATCGCATCGGCCACGAGCCGCGGGTCGCCGCGCATCAGCGTGATGCCGGCGGTTTCCATCGCCACGTCGGTGCCGGTGGACATCGCGATGCCTACATCGGCAGCCGCCAGCGCCGGTGCGTCGTTGATGCCGTCGCCGATCATCGCGACGACTTCGCCGCTGGCGCGCAGGGCCTGCACCACGGCGGCCTTGTCGGCGGGCAGTACCTCGGCGCGGAAGTCCTGCATGCCCAGTTCGCGGGCCACCGCTTCGGCGCTGCCGCGGTTGTCGCCGGTGAGCATCACCGTCTTGACGCCGAGCTCATGCAGCCGCGCCACCGCTGCGCGCGCCGAAGGCTTCACCGCATCGCCGAAGGCCAGCAGGCCCAGCAGGTCGGCGTGGCCGCTGTCGGTGGATGTCTTGCGTATGAGCCACGACACCGTGCGACCCTGGGTCTGCAATCGGTCGGCCTCGATGGCCAGTGCGCCGGCATCGACGCCCAGTTCGTGCAGCAGCCGGCTGCTGCCCAGTGCCAGCACCTGTCCGGCCACGGTGGCTTCGAGGCCGCGTCCGGGCAGGGCGCTGGCGTCCCTCGCTTCGGGGACGGCCAGTCCGTTGGCCCGGGCCTGGTCGAGCACCGCGTGCGCGAGCGGATGGTCGCTGGTCTGCTGCAGCGCCGCGGCCAGGCGCAGCACGTCATCGCGGGTCTGGCCGGGCGCGGGGTGGATCGCCACCAGCGACGGGCGGCCTTCGGTCAGCGTGCCGGTCTTGTCGAAGGCGACCGTGGTCACCGCGTGGGCCACCTCCAGCGCCTGCGCATCCTTGATCAGGATGCCTTGCCTGGCGGCCACGCCGGTGCCGACCATGATGGCCGTCGGCGTGGCCAGACCGAGGGCACACGGGCACGCGATCACCAGCACCGAGACGGCGTTGATGACCGCCTGCTCCCAGTGGCCGGTCGCCAGCACCCAGCCCACGAGCGTGATCAGCGCAACGCCCAGCACCACCGGCACGAACACCGCGCTGACACGGTCGACGATGCGCTGGATTGGCGCCTTCGCGGCCTGCGCCGACTCGACCATGCGGATGATCCGGGCCAGCGTGGTTTCCGCACCGATGGCCACGGTCTTCAGCGTCAGCAGGCCTTCCGCGTTGATGGCGCCGCCGGTGACCCGGTCGCCGACAGCCTTGGCCACCGGCATGCTCTCGCCGGTGATCAGTGACTCGTCGACGTGGCTGCGTCCGTCGAGGATCTGCCCGTCGACGGCGATGCGCTCGCCCGGGCGCACCACGACCCGGTCGCCGACACGCACCTGGCCGACCGGCACCTCGACCTCGGTGTCGACGCCGGCTTCGCTGCGCAGCACCCGGGCCGTGGCCGGGCGCAGCGCATTCAGCGCGCGTATCGCGTCGGTGGTCTGCCGCTTGGCGCGGCCTTCCAGCCATTTGCCCAGCAGCACCAGCGTGATGACCGCCGCCGAGGCTTCGAAATACAGGTGCGGCATGCCGTGATCCGCATGCCGCAGCAGCAGGTAGACCGACAACCCGAAGGCGGCCGATGTGCCGAGCGCCACCAGCAGGTCCATGTTGCCGGTGCCGGCGCGCACCGCCTTCCAGCCTTCCCGATAGAAGCGCCAGCCGAGCCCGAACTGGACCGGTGCGGCCAGCGCGAGCTGCACCCATCCGCCGGGCATCCAGGCGATGCCGAGCCCGGCCAGCAGCATCGGCGCGACCAGCGGCAGCGTGAACGCGGCGCTCAGTGCCACCGGCCACCACGGAGGCGGTGGCGATTCGGTGCCCGGCGTCGCCGTTGTGACGGCGGTGGCCGTGTAGCCGGCCTTCTCGACCGCCGCGAGCAGTGCCGCCGTCATCGCCGCTTTCTGGATGGAGGGCGTCGCGTCGACCGTGGCTCGCTCGGTCGCCAGGTTCACCGACGCTGCCGACACGCCGGGCACCTTGAGCAGCGCCTTCTCGACACGGGCGACACACGACGCGCAGGTCATGCCGCCGACCTGAAGTTCGATGCCGACCGCGGTGTCCGCAGCCTGGGGCGTGGTTTTCATGAGCACCTTGCGGCCTCTCGGTGTGGAACGATGAGGTGCATCTTCGAGGTTCCCTCGGTGGGAGGGTCAAGCCGCATGATGCGATCCCTTGATATGGAACAAGGTTTTGAGAAATGACCGCTTGACCTTCCAGCAGTAGGAAGCTCGAGACTGTGCGAGCTGAACAGGTTTCCTGTTTCCCTTTTTCGAGGAGATGCCAATGATTGCCTTTGAAGTCAAGGACATGACCTGCGGCCACTGCGTCAGCACCATCACCCGGGCGGTGCAGGCGGCGGACCCGCAGGCCACGGTCCGGATCGACCTTGCGACACACCGGGTGGACATCGTCCCGGGCCAGGCGGATGTCGCGACATTGAGTCACGCCCTCGAGGAGGCAGGGTTCACGCCCGTGGCCCTCTGATGCGCAGCGCATCGGCATGAATATTCACTCACCCCTGGAGCTCACCATGATTTCAATTCGCCATCTCACCTTCGCCGCAGCCGTCGGCGCGTTCAGTCTGACCGGATACGCACAAACGCCTGTCGATCATGCGGCGCACCACCCCGACGCCGCGGCTTCGGCGGCCCCACCTGCATGCATGGCGATGGCCGGCAGGGACGCTTCTGCGGCGCACATGGACGAGCACATGAAGCTCATGCAGGACATGCACGACAAGATGATGCGTGCCAAGACGCCGGACGAGCGCAACGCGCTGATGTCGGAGCACATGAAGCTGATGCAGGACGGCATGGCCCTGATGGGCGGCGCGCGCTCGGGCTGCATGATGGGCCGGGGCGGCATGAAGGACAAAGGTCACATGGGCGGCGACACGGCTCGGCAACACGAGTCGATGGAAAAGCGCATGGACATGATGCAGTCGATGATGCAGATGATGATGGACCGCCTGCCACCCGCGCCGGCCAAGCCGTGAACCTGCGCCAGTGAATCGGCGCATCGAACTGCACTGCTGAACCCGGGAAAACAGACGTCAGACGGGCTTCCACGACACAGCGTGCCGCTTGAATATGTCTGCCATCTTGCCGTTGGCGACCAGGTTGTTCACCGCACCCTGCAGCGCCTGTGCGAGGCTCGTCGAGTCTTTCTTGACCGCCATGCCGACCGCCCAGCCGTCGCGCGGGGCGCGCGGCAGCGGCAGCGGCGTGATCGCGAAGCGGGGGTCGCCACGGACGACCGATTCGAGCTCGGAGACCATGCCGGCGGCGAGCGGCACGTCGCCGCGCAGCAAGGCCTGTGCGGCTTCGGCACCATCGGCCCATTTCGTCTGGATCTGTTCCCGATACGCACCGTTGTCGGCCCCGAGCAGCAGCCAGCCGGACAGCGACTGCCCCGGCACGGCCAGCGGCAACCCGGCGATGCGCGACATCGTGTCGAGCTCCGGGACCTTCTCGAGGTTGCGCGCAATCGCCAGCCGCTCGCGGTAGTACGGCGCGAAGATCTCGACTTGCGGGGTGCTGTCCATCAACGACTTGTTGACCGGCACGTGCAGCAGCACGTCGGCCGGTCCGAAGCCCATGTAATGGCCTTTCCAGACCATGCTGCGCAGGTCGTCCTGCATGTTCTCGCCGGCATCGAAGGGCAGCATCTTCAACTTGAGGCCCAGCTCGTCAGCCAGGGCCTGCGCCAGATCGACGTCGATGCCAGCGCCCCCGACATGGAACGGCGGCATGTCCTTGTAGAGGCCGACCACCAGCGATCCACGCTTGCGGATTTTTTCCAGCGGGTCGGGTTCGGGCTGCGCGTGCGCCGGCGACAGGGCTGCGGCGACGGTGCCCGCCAGGCCCTGCAGGCAGCGCCTGCGGGTCCAGCCCGACGAAGTCACAGGCACTGAGCGCTGACTCACAGGGGACGCTCGCGTCGCGTTTCGAGGTAGGCCTTGATCGACCACATGGCTTCCTGGCTCATCACACCTTCGAATTTCGGCATGTAGACCGCGCCGTTGCGCACGCGGCCGTTGCGCACCGTGGTCACGAAATACATGTCGGTGTCGTTGACGCACTGGGCCTTCTTGACGGCGTCCTTCAACGAACTGCAATCCGCGTCGATCTTGCGCAGGTCGGGCGCGATGCCGCCAGAAATGGCTTCCAGGCCGTGGCAGCGCGCGCAGTTCTGGTTGTAGGCCGAAGTGCCGATCCGGATGGCCTCGGCGTTGCCCCGAAACGGATTTTCTGCGCGCCATTCGTCGCCCAGCTCGGGCAGCGTGTGGGTGTCCACCGCCTGCGGTGTCACGTCACCGTGCGACCACGCGAGGTGGCTGCTCAGCAGGCAAGCCGCCGCCAGCGCGACCCCGACTCGACGGGCGATTCGTCCGGCGCCGAGTGTGGCGGTATGACACATCGACTCAGGCTTGATCCGTTTCGCAACAGTCTGTGTATCGGGGTTTCTAAGGTCCAGCATCATCAAATCTCCTCAGGGAACAAAAGACCGCATGGCGCGCAAACGATGTGCCAAGGACGACGTGCGGTGGCTGTGGCGACGCTTCGACACCCGGCGCGAGCCGTTTGTTGCATTCACAGCGAAGGATTTTGCAGGTGTTTGCGAGGGGCGCAATGAGCATCTGTTGCCAGGCGCCACCTCGGGCATGCGCCGATTGACAGCCCCGGCCGGCCGCTTCATGATCACGGGTCTTTCAGGAGGCATCCATGGCAGCTTCCCATCGAGGCATCAAGCCTTCTGCGACCACGATGGCGCCGGCCACGGCCGGAACCCCGTCGCCCGGATTGCGCGCACATGTGGCGCAGATTGAAGAGTCGCATCAGCGTTGTGCGGCCCTCGGCTTGACGCGGATCGAGCGGCTCGACTACGAGCCGCTGATGCGCGGCGACCTGAGTGTGGCCCGTGAACGAAACCAGCGCCTGTCCACGCATGCGGCGCCGGTGATGGAAATGCTGTTCGAGCAGATCGTCGACAGCCACAGCATGATCGTCCTGACCGATGCGCAGGGCACCATCCTGCACTCGGTGGGCGACAACGATTTCCTCGAGCGCGCCGACAAGATCGCGCTGGCGCCGGGCGCCAACTGGGCCGAGCATTCGAAGGGCACCAACGCGATCGGCACCGCGCTGTTTGCCGAAGCACCGACCGTCGTGCACGCCGGCGAGCACTTCATGCATGCGCACAGTTTCCTGACCTGTTCAGCCACGCCGATCTTCGACCCGCGCGGCAACATGCTGGGCGTGCTCGACGTGAGCGGCGATCACCGCACGTATCACCGTCACACGATGGGGCTGGTGCGCATGTCGGCGCGGATGATCGAGAACCAGTGGTTGAACGACGACTACAGCAATCGACTTCGCCTGCACTTCCACCATCGCGTGGCCTACCTCGGCACCCTCGTCGAGGGCGTGGTGGTGGTCGGCGCCGACGGCAAGATCCTCGGTGCGAACCGCAGTGCGCTCGAGCTGCTCGGCATCGGTGGAGCCTCCCTGCGCATGCACAGCCTGACCAGCCTGTTCGGCGCGACATCGGCCTCGGTGTTCGATCATTTCCGCTCGCCGCTGGCCGCGCCGATGCAACTGAATGCGCCGTGCGGGTCGCCGTTCTTCGTCAGTGCGCGCTTTGTCTGGCCGCCTCGCTCGGTGGTCAGCGGAGCGGTCACCTGGGTCGACGCGACCTGCGCGGAAGGCGCGAGCGAAGTCGTCGAGCCGACGGACGCGCCACGGGTCCTGGATGGACGGCCGGAGTCGCTGACCGGGCGTGTTGCCGGCGCCAGTCCGGCACTGCGCAAGCCGGCGGGCCTGGGGCTGGCACAGCTGGAGACGGGTGATGCGCGCGTCGCCGCCACCGTCGACAAGGTGCGGCGCGTGTTGAACCGCGACATTCCATTGCTGATCCTCGGGCAGACCGGCACCGGCAAGGAGGTGCTGGCCCGCGCGGCGCACCACGATTCGAGTCGCGCCCGACAGTCCTTCGTCGCGGTCAACTGCGCCTCGATCCCCGAGTCATTGATCGAGGCCGAACTGTTCGGTCACGAGGAAGGTGCTTTCACCGGGGCGCGCCGCAAGGGCTCCACCGGTTTGATCGTGCAGGCCGATGGCGGCACGTTGTTCCTCGACGAGATCGGCGACATGCCGATGGCTTTGCAGGCGCGCCTGCTGCGTGTGCTGCAGGAGCGCTGCGTCACCCCGCTGGGGGGGCAGAAGTCAGTCGCAGTCGATATCGCCGTGGTCGCGGCCACGCACCGCGATCTGCGCGGCATGATCGATCAGAACCAGTTCCGGGAGGACCTGTACTACCGGCTCAACGGGCTGGTCGTGCGGCTGCCCGCGCTGTGCGAGCGCAGCGATCTCGCGGCGCTGGTCAAGCGCATCCTCACGACCGAAGCGCCGAACCGACCGCTGCAGATCAGTCCGTCGGTGATGGCCCTGTTTCGACGTTATTCGTGGCCGGGCAATGTGCGTCAGTTGGTCAACGTGCTGCGCACGGCGGCCGTGATGGCCGGCAGCGAACTGCAGATCAACGAAGGCCATCTTTCCGAGGACTTTCTCGAAGACGTGCAGCGCGCCGCGCCGGTGCGTCCGCACGCCTCGGCGGCACCGGTCGGCGCCAGGGCGGCGGCGGAGCACGAGACCGCGGTGCCGCAGCCCGTCCGCGCCCTCGTGGCCGCTGCTGAACGTGCCACCCCTCCCGCGTTCGATGCCCGGTTCGACGGCGAAGCCGATGCGTCAACCGCGCCCGCGGTGGGCTTGCCGACGGCGCTGATGCAGCCCGCCAAGACGCTGGAAGAAGGCGAGGTCGAGATGATCCGCAACGCGCTCGATGCCGCGCGGGGGAATATCTCGGAGGCGGCCAAACGACTGGGCATCAGCCGCAACACCATCTATCGAAAGTTGCGCTGGAACCAGCCTTGAGTCAGTTGAACAGCGCCTGTCCGAGCGCTCGCCGTATTCTCGTTGTCCCCAACCCGCAGGCTTCCTGCCGACACATCTTGATCTCCAGACCGCCCCATCGCCACCGTTCGCCATCGCAGGGCCTCGCCTTCGACTCGTTTCGTGGAACTGCTTCGGCCTTCTCGAGGCGGTCGGCATGAGTCCGACACTGGCGCGTCTGCAAGGCCTGCTGGTTGTGGTGACAGGGCGCCGACGGGCCGACAACGGGTCTGTC
Organism: Pseudomonadota bacterium; assembly: GCA_030271615.1. Taxonomy (GTDB): domain Bacteria; phylum Pseudomonadota; class Gammaproteobacteria; order Burkholderiales; family Burkholderiaceae_C; genus PBB1. Next base: position 5,211 of record JARXKP010000019.1, on the reverse strand, counting down.
GCCGCACACCGGGAAGCGATGCCCGAACCGCTGTGGTTCGAGTGGCTGGCGCTGGCCGGGCTGCTCCTGTTTGCGAGCTGGCTGCTCGGTGTGCGCGGTGTGTTCGCGATGCTGCTGCACGCCGATCCGACCGGCATCACGCTGGTCATCATGCTGCTGTTTGCCGGGTCCACGCTGTGGTGCGGTGCGCGCAGCCGACTGCTTCAGCAACAGCGTCAGGCGATGCATTCGGCCCAGCTTGTCGGGCCGGGCTGGGCGCCGGCTGACAGTTGCTGGGCAGCGGCCTACTGGGCCGCCTTCGCAGGTCCTGCACGCGACAGCGGCGCACCGCTCGATGTGCTGCTCGACAAGACCCACGGGCCGCACAGCACCGCGTGGTGGGTCAACGGCATCCAGTTGAAGCTCGGGCTGCTGGGCAAGGTGATCGGCTTTTCGATCCTGGCGCTGCAGATCGGGCAGACCACCAGCTTCGATCCGAACCAGTCGCAGGAGCTGCTGCGCAGCCTGACCACCGGCCTCGGCGTCGCGCTGCTGACCACGATGGTCGGCCTGGTCGGCAACATCGTGCTGGGCCTGCAACTGACCCGGCTCGACCGCTATGCCGACGCGCTGGTGGCGGACTGCCAGCGTATCGGCCTCGATGCGCTGGCAGGGCCTGCCATCACGCGCGTCACAGCCACTCGCTGAGCGATGCGCAAGCCCCCGTCGTCGCGGCTCTCGCGTGAAGCGGAGGTCGATCCGTTCTACGACATGTTGTTCAACATGCTGATCGCCTTCGTCTTCTGTTTCATCATCGCGCTGCTGGCGATGAACCCGAAGGCGCTGAAGGCGGGGGACATCCCGTCGAAGGCCGAGTACATCATCAATGTCGGCTGGCCCGATGGCAACCCGAACGACATCGACACCTGGGTGCAGGACCCGGGCGGCAACATGGTCTGGTACCGCGCCCGCGAGGCCGGGCTGATGCACCTCGACCGGGACGACCGCGGCCTGGCCAACGATGTCATCGTGATCAACGGCAAGGAAATCGTGAACCCGTTGAACCAGGAGGTCGTGACCATCCGGGGCATCGAGCCGGGCGAATTCACCGTCAACCTGCAGTACTACGACACCAAGAACGGCGAGCCGGTCGAAGCCACCGTCAGCGTGATCAAGGTCAATCCACGGGCCGAAGTCGTCTACTACGGCCAGGTCGCGCTGGCCCGCAAGGGCGATGAGGTCACCGCCGTGCGTTTCACGGTGCTGCCCGACGGGCAAGTCACCAACATCAACACCCTGCCGAAGAAACTGGTGAGCCCCCAATGAACCTTGCGCTGATCCTGAGTTTTACTGCGCTGGCACTGCTGTGCGCGCTGGCGCTGCTGTGGTCGCGCTGGCCGAGCTGGCTCAAGGGCCTGCTGGTGGTGGGCGTGACGGTCTTCTACTTTTTCGGCGAGAACCTGGTGCACCAGCTTTCGGGTTGGCCGAGCAACGACACGCTGCCCGAGCGCTTCGTTCTGCTTGCCTCGGTGATCGAAGAACCCAATGCCAAGACGGCCGGCGCTCTGTACGTGTGGGTCAATGCGATCGAGAACGGCAAGCCGGTCGCGCAGCCGCGTGCCTTTCGCCTGCCCTACACCAAGGACGTTCATTCGATGCTCAACGAAGGCATGAAGAAGGTCCGTCAGGGCGTCAGTCAGATGGGTACCAGCGAGCCGAAGGTCGGCAAGGGCGGCGTGTCATGGTTGCGCCCGGGCAACGATGAGCAGGTGGTGAAGATCCGTGACCTGCCCGTTCCTCAGTTGCCGGAAAAATGAAACCGATGTTCTCGTCCATGAGATCAACCGTGATGCTGCTGGCGTTGGCCGCTGCGGGATTGACCGGTTGTGGCGGACCCGGTGGTGACACCTCGCTGTTCCCGCTGGACGCGGGCCACCGCTGGACCTACCAGCTGACCACCGAACTGGAAAACAGCACCATCGAGCGCGAGGAGCGGCAGCTGATCACCCTCGGTCGCGCCGATCTCGACGGCCAGGCCACCTGGCAACGCCGCAGCGACGACGGTGCCAACTACTGGTTGCGCAGCGACGACAGCGGCATCTATCGGGTCGCCAGCAAGAGCGACATCGAAGACGAACCGAAGCTCGATGCGACGCGGCGCTACGTGTTGAAGCGCCCGTATGCAGTCGGCACACAGTGGCAGACCCCGACCACCGCGTACCTGCTGGAGTACAAGCAGGATTTCCCCCACGAAGTCCGCCACAAGCACCCGAGCATCCCGATGAATTACGTCATCGAAGCGGTGAACCAGAAGCTGGAAACCGCAGCGGGCAAGTTCGACGGCTGCCTGCGCGTCAAGGGTCTGGCGTTGCTCAAGCTGTATGCCGATCCGGTGGTGGGCTGGCGCGACGTGCCGCTGACGACACTGGAGTGGTACTGCCCCGGCGTCGGCCTGGTTCGCCTGGAGCGTGACGAGCCGGGTCAGTCCACCTTCATCAGCGGCGGCCGGGTGAAGATGGAACTGGTGGACTTCCACTGAATTCCGCTGGCTCGTGCGCTGCGTCGCGGCCACTGAACCCGTTCGCTGGCGCGGGGCAACGCAAGCGGTCAAAATAGAGTGCCCACACGGGCGCGTTGGATGGCTGTCAAGCCCCACGCTATGCCTGCGGCACATGCCCCGATTCGAGGCACGCGCCGGCCGCCGTGTGATCGCCGGACCTCTCTCGAGGCGCTTTCATTTCACCGGAGCTCACCATGCCTGGCTTGTTACCCGACGTCGATCCCGACGGCCTGCTCGAATACTCCGTGGTCTACACCGACCGCGCGATCAATCACATGTCGAAGCGCTTTCAGCAGGTGATGAAGGACATCTCCGCGACGTTGAAAGAGGTCTACCACGCGAAGTCGGCGGTCATCGTGCCGGGTAGCGGTACGTTCGGCATGGAGGCGGTGGCACGCCAGTTCGTGACCGGCCGCAAGGCGCTGGTGATCCGCAATGGCTGGTTCAGCTATCGCTGGACGCAGATCTTCGAGATGGGCAGCATTCCGTCGCAATCGACCGTGCTGAAAGCGCGCCGCATCGGCCCCGGCAAGCAGGCGCCGTTCGCGCCTGCGCCGATCGACGAAGTCGTCGCGACCATCAAGGAACTGCGTCCCGATGTCGTCTTCGCGCCGCACGTCGAGACCTCGGCCGGCATGATCCTGCCAGACGACTACCTGCGCGCCGTCGCGGATGCGGTGCATGAGGTCGGCGGTCTATTCGTGCTGGACTGCATCGCCTCGGGCACCCTCTGGGTCGACATGGTGGCGACCGGTGTCGACGTGCTCGTCAGCGCGCCGCAAAAGGGCTGGAGCGGCTCGCCCTGCTGCGCGCTGGTGATGCTGAGCGAACTGGCTCGCACGCGCATCGACAGCACGCAGAGCACCAGTTACGCCTGCGACCTGCGCAAGTGGCTGCAGATCATGGAAGCCTATGAAGGCGGCGGTCACGCGTACCACGCCACCATGCCCACCGACTCACTGGCCCGCGTGCGCGACGTGATGCTCGAGACCCGAGCCTATGGCTTCGACAAGGTGCGTGACGAGCAGCAGAAACTCGGCGATGCAGTGCGCGAACTGATGACGCGGCGCGGTTTCAAGAGCGTTGCGGCGCCGGGCTTCGAGGCCCCTGGCGTGGTGGTCAGCTACACCGAAGACGCCGACATGCAGTCCGGCAAGAAGTGGCTCGGCCAGGGCTTGCAGATTGCCGCCGGCGTGCCGTTGCAGTGCGACGAAGGGGCCGACTACCAGTCCTTCCGCATCGGGCTGTTTGGTCTGGACAAGCTTCACAACCCGGCTCGTACCGTCCAGAGCCTGAATCAGGCGCTGGATCACCTGATGCCCCAGGCGACAGCCTGAGAACCGGGGGGAGTGCCATTCGCCCATGCGAATGACGCTCCCTTGATCGGCCCCCTTCCAATCGCCACTGTCAACCCGCACTCACTCCATGGAACAGGCAATCATCTGGTCGATCCCCTTCCTGGCGCTGGCCGTCGGGCTCGAAATAGCGGTGGGCATGGCGCGTGGACGCAATTCCTATCGCACCAACGACACGCTGGCCAACCTGAGTCAGGGGCTGATCAGCCAGCTCGTCTTTGCGTGCACGCCGCTGCTTCAGATCGGTATCTACGCCATGGTCTTCACGGCCATCGGCTATCAGGTTGACGCGCCGTTCTGGCGCACCTGGTACGGCATCGGCCTCGCGGTGCTGATGTTCGATTTCTGCGAATACTGGCTGCACCGGGCCGGCCATGAGATAGCCATCTTCTGGGCGGCCCACGTCGTTCACCATCAGGGCGAGGAGATGAACCTGTGCACCGCGCTGCGGCAGGAAAGCCAGAACGCCGTGCTGGGCTGGCCGTTCTACCTGCCCATGGCCTTGGCCGGCGTGCCTCCGGATCTGTTCGGGTTCGTGTTCCTCGGCGTCCAGTACTACCAGATCTGGGCTCACACCGACCAGGTGGGCAAGCTGGGCTGGCTGGACCGCGTGCTGACCACGCCGTCGAACCACCGGGTTCATCATGCCGTGAACGACGCCTACCTCGACCGCAACTATGGCGGCGTGCTCATTCTGTGGGACCGGTTGTTCGGAACTTACACCGCCGAGACCGAACGCTGCGTGTTCGGCACGCGCACCCCGGTGCGCACTTTCAATCCGGTGCGCGCGATCTTTCAGGTCTATGGGGCCCTGGCGCGCGACGCATGGCATGCCGAGCGCTGGCAGGACAAGCTGCGGATCTGGTTCATGCCACCCGGCTGGCGTCCGGATGACGTCGCGCTGCGTTTTCCTGAGCCGCCTTTCGATCTGGAGCGCGAGCGATACGACCCGCCGGCCAGCGGCATCGCACGCGCTGCAGCGATCCTTCTGTTCCTGACGATCGCAGTCGGATGCGGCTTCTTTCTGTGGGATGCCGAGACCCTGGACGGCGCGCACCGAGCCTTGTGGACGGCCGTGCTGATCGCCGGGCTGTGCGGTGTCGGCTGGTTGTTGGAGGGGCGCTCAGGCGCTGCTGTTGCTCGCGGCGGGAATGGTTCACCATTCCCGCGCACAGCAAGCGAGAAGTAGTCACCAGCGGACGAATTGATACCAGAAAGCGAAAAGGGTCAGCTCCTTGTGAGAGCTAACCCTTTGATTTTTATGGTGCGGCTGGCAGGAATTGAACCCACGACCCCTTGGTTCGTAGCCAAGTACTC
>JARXKP010000278.1 GCA_030271615.1 Pseudomonadota bacterium | reverse complement strand
TGGCCTCCTTCTCGTCGATCAGACCGGCGTTCAGGTCGGCGTCGATCGCCATCTGTTTGCCTGGCATGGCGTCCAACGTGAAGCGTGCACCAACTTCTGCAATGCGCTCTGCGCCCTTGGTCACCACGACGAAGTTGATGACGACCAGGATCGCGAAGACGATCAGGCCGACCGCGAAATTGCCGCCGATCAGGAAATGCCCGAACGACTCGATCACCGCGCCGGCGGCGCCCGGACCGGTGTGGCCTTCCATCAGCACCACGCGCGTCGAGGCCACGTTGAGCGACAGGCGCAGCAAGGTGGTCAGCAGGATGATCGACGGGAAGGCCGCGAAGTCGAGCGGCCGCACCATGTAGGCGGCGACCATCATCACCATCAGCGCCATCGCGATGTTGAAGGTGAACAGCAGGTCGAGCGCGAACGGCGGCAGCGGCAGCACCATCATCGCGAGCACCATCACGATGAACAGCGGCGCCATCAGCGCCTTGATGGCGGTCGCGTTCGGGCCCAGCCACGCCTTGAGTTGCTGCAACGGGTTCATTCAGCGGGCTCCGGGTTCGGCGGCATCGACGGGGTGACGTTGTGCGGATCGAGCTCGGGCGGCACCGTCAGTTCGGGCAGCTCGCCCGGCATGGCGCCGCGGCCCTTCATCGCCGAGCGCAGCTGATAGACGTAGGCCAGCACCTGTGCGACAGCGGCAAACAGCGCGGCCGGGATCTCGCGGTCGATCTCGGCGTGGGCGTACAGCGCCCGCGCCAGCATCGGCGCCTGCAGCACCGGCACCTGCGCCGCACGCGCGCTGTCGCGGATCGACATCGCCAGCAGGTCGGCGCCCTTGGCAACGACGCGCGGCGCGCCCATCTCGGCCTCGTCGTACTTCAGCGCCACGGCATAGTGAGTCGGGTTCATCACGACCAGGTCGGCGGTCGGCACCGCGGCCAGCATGCGGCGACGCGACATCTCGCGCATCCGCTGCTTCTGCTTGCCCTTGACCTCCTGGCTGCCCTCGGATTCCTTGTGCTCCTGCTTGACTTCCTGCGCACTCATCTTCAGCTTCGAGGCGTTCAGGTACTTCTGCAACGGTGCGTCGACCGTGGCAAACACCGCCAGCACGCCCAGCAGCAGCCACAGGCCGCCCTGGATCGAGGAACCCACCTGGGCAAGCCCCGAGGACAGCGGCATCGCCATCAGCCCGCGAAACTCGTCGACGTGGCGGTACAGGTAGACGCTGCCGACCGTGCCGAGAATCAGCGCCAGCAACGAGGCCTTCAGCGCGTCGATCAGTTGCTGCTTGGCGAAGATGCGCCCGAGCCCCGCCAGCACGTTGAAGGGCGTGGCCTTCGGCATCAACGGCTTCAGCGTCCAGTTCCAGCCGCCGATCGCCAGGCTGCTGGCGACGCCCACGAGGCTCATCCACAGGCCCATCGGCACGATGACCCACAACAGCAGGACCGTCATGTCACCCAGCAGGTCGAGCATGGCCGAGGGTGTGACCACGCTGCGAACGTCGAAGGTCAGGCTGCGGGACAGGCCCTGGCGGGTCCAGCCGATCAGCGTGGGCGTCATCAGGACCAGGCCGACGCCACCCGCGGTGAGCGACGCAAAGTGTCCGAGATCGCGGGATCTCGGGACATTGCCGTCTTCGCGTGCCTTCTTCAGCTTGCGGGCTGAAGCGGGCAGATTGCGGTCTTGAGCGTCTTGGTCGGCCATGGGTCAGGGTGCGCGCAGAGGGACCGCGCCTGACGATTGTTCCCAGCCGGCCCGCCAACTTGAGCGAGAGAAGCAGGGGAAACGCGGGGCTTCTCGAACCCTGGGTTCAAACCGACACCGACCCTTCCCGGGCGGGCGAGACATCGGTCAGCAGGTCCATGGCGAGGCACCTGGCGGCTGCCACAGAGAGGCCCAGTCGACAGCCGCACCGGGCAGCGACACGGTCGAGGCCTTCGCCGCCCTTGGGTCAACCGAGTCAGTTCACGGGTCCGCACCCGTCCCGCCGTCCGAGCCGCGGACTCGAAACCCTGTAGAAAACCACCCCGACACTCTCCCTCCCGGGATTGACCCCGGGTATCTACCGCCGACCCTAGCCTGCGCGAGCGCGTCAAAGCCACTAGAGTGTGTTCGCGCGACGGACGGAGCGGCGACTCGCCAACAGGTTTCGGCGCCCCGAATCGGCCATCGAGCCGCACACAATCCCCGGCGAATTCATTCACCGGCTGCATATCCTGGAGACAACATGAGCGTGAAACTGAAACTGGCCGCCATCGCACTTGCCTGCATGACCTCTGGCGCCGTGACGGCGGCCGAGCCGATCAAGATCGGGCTTTCCGGCCCGTTCACCGGCGGGTCGTCGTCGATGGGTGTCAGCATGCGCGACGGCGTGAAGCTCGCGGTGGAAGAGATCAACACCGCCGGTGGCGTGATGGGCCGCAAGATCGAGCTCGTCGAACGCGATGACGAAGCCAAGAATGAACGCGGTGTGCAGATCGCGCAGGAGCTGATCAACAAGGAGAAAGTCGTCGCGACCGTCGGCTTCATCAACACCGGCGTGGCACTGGCCGCACAACGCTTCTATCAGGAAGCCAAGATTCCGGTGATGAACAACGTGGCCACCGGTTCGCTGGTGACGCAGCAGTTCAAGGACCAGCCCGAGAACTACATCTTCCGCAACTCGGCGAACGACAGCATTCAGGCGCCGATGATCGTGGAAGAGGCGGTCGTGCGGCGCGGCTTCAAGAAGGTCGCGATCCTTGCCGACTCGACCAACTACGGCCAGCTGGGCCGCGCCGACCTGGAGAAGGCGCTCGACCTGAAGGGCGTCAAGCCGGTGGCGGTCGAGAAGTTCAACGTCAAGGACGTCGACATGACGGCCCAGTTGCTCAAGGCCAAGGAAGCCGGCGCCGAAGCGATCCTGACCTACGCCATCGGGCCCGAGCTGGCGCAGATCGCCAACGGCATGACGAAGCTGGGCTGGAAGGTGCCGATGATCGGCAGCTGGACGCTGTCGATGGCCAACTTCATCGACAACGCCGGCCCCGGCGGCGAAGGCGCGCGCATGCCGCAGACCTTCATCCAGGAGCCGACGACGCCAAAGCGTCAGTCCTTCATCATTGCCTACCTGAAGACCTTCAAGCCGAAGGCCAACCGGATGGATTCACCGGTGTCGGCCGCTCAGGGCTATGACTCGATCTACCTGCTGGCGGCGGCCATCAAGCAGGCCGCATCGACCGACGGGCCGAAGATCAAGGCCGCACTGGAAGACCTGAAGACGCCGGTCGAAGGCGTGGTGACCACCTACAACCATCCGTTCACCAAGGACGATCACGAGGCGATCACCGCCAACATCCCGGTGTTCGGCGAGGTCAAGGGCCAGCGCGTGGTGTACGCCTACGAGGCGGACTTCAAGAAGGCGTCTGAAGTGCGCATCAAGGACACCAACGCCAAAGGCGCCTTGAAGAAGTAAGCGCGGCCGATGCCACGCCGCCGCAGGCCCCGCGCTTGCGGCGGCGTGTTCATTCCTGCTGCACCCTGACCCGTCTACCGGTCCGGCATCTTTCAGCAACGTTCATCGGGGCCCCCCATGCAAATCCTCACCCAACTCGTGTTCAGCGGCATCGCGCTGGGCATGATCTACGCGGTCATCGCGTTTGGCTACCAGCTCACCTTCGCCACCTCCGACACGCTGAATTTCGGCCAGGGTGACGCGTTGATGCTGGGCGCGCTGGTCGGCCTGACCCTCGTCGGGATGGGCGTCAACTACTGGCTGATGATCCCGATCGTGTGCGTGTTCGGCGCCTTGCAGGGCGCCGTTGTCGAACGCATCGGCGTGCGGCCGGCGATCAAGATCAAGTCCGAATTCGGCTGGATCATGTCGACCATCGCACTCGGCATCATCTTCAAGAACGTGGCCGAGAACGTCTGGGGCCGTGACGACCTGAAATTTCCTTCACCGCTGCCCGAGTCGCCGCTGAAGTTCCTCGGCGCCAACGTGCTGCCGATGGAGATCCTGGTGGTCGGTGGTGCGCTGGCGATGATGCTCGCGGTCGAGGTGTTCAACCGCCGCTCGATCTACGGCAAGGCGGTGGTCGCGACCTTCAACGACCGCGATGCCGCCAAGCTGATGGGCATCAACACCGGCCTGGTCATCACCTTCTCGTATGCGCTGTCGTCGATGACAGCCGCCTTCGCCGGCGTGTTGATCGCGCCGCTGACGCTGACCGGCGCCACGATGGGTGCGGTGCTGGGGCTGAAGGCCTTCGCGGTCGCGATCATCGGCGGGCTGAACAGCGGCATGGGCATCGTGGTGGGCGGGCTGATCCTCGGCATCGCCGAGACCACCACAGGCTTCTACCTGTCGACCGGCTACAAGGACGTGCCGGGCCTGGTGCTGCTGCTGCTGGTGCTGGCCGTCAAGCCGGCCGGGCTGTTCGGCAAGTCCGCCATCAAGAAGGTCTGAGCATGAAGCGCAGTCACCTCGCGTTTTACGCGGCGGTCATCGCCGCGCTGATCGCCTTCCCGCTGGCGGTCGAGAACTCGTATTACATCCACCTGCTCGAGACCATCATGATCTACGCGATCGTGCTGTTCGGGCTCGACATCGTGGTCGGCTACACCGGCCAGGTGTCGCTCGG
>JARXKP010000277.1 GCA_030271615.1 Pseudomonadota bacterium | reverse complement strand
GATGACCAGCACGGTCATCAATGGCGCCGTCAATGAAAAGTCGTCCCGCCACGCTTTCATCCGCGCCTGCGCCGCACCACGCCGCGTCATCACATTGAACAGTGACAACGGCGGTCCGTCGCGATTCACCGTGGCGGTCCAGACCGGGTCGCCTCGGTACGCCACCGCGTCGCCGGGGTGCTGCATGCGCAAGGTGGTCTCACCGATCGCACTCAGTTCGATCTGCCCCGCGCCGAGCAGCAGGCTACTGCGATCGACACCCGGAAACGCCGAGAACGGCCCGCTGCGCTCGAGGGTCGAGACGCTGATGCGCCAGTCCCACGGTGGCTCGTGGTCGGTGTAGGCAGCGAGCGTGGTCGAGTCGCGCATCTGCGTCGCGATGGTGCGGGTGCGCCCGCCGCCGTTGCGCCACGGCTCGTCGGGCAACGCGCTCAGCGCAAATGCGCGCATCGCCATCACGACACCGCGCCGACCCCGTACTGGCCGATCAGCGGCCGGCCCGCCGCAAAGCGTTCGAGTGCATACGGCGCCAGCGAGATGTCGGGGGTGATGCCCAGCGCCTCCTGCGCCAACACGCGACCGACCGCCGGCGACAGCTTGAAGCCGTGGCCCGAGAAGCCGTAGCCGACGACCAGTCCGCTGATGCCGGGCAATCGGCCGAGCACCGGATTCCAGTCGGGCGTCACGTCGTAGACGCCGGTCCACGACGAGGCGAGGCCGGCCGTCTCGAAGCTCGGGAAGCGCTCGGCCGCCTGTGCGCCGACCGAGGCCACGGTGTCGAGCGACACGTCGCCCTGCTCGTTGTCGGGGCCGGCCAGCACCTCGCCCGCGGTGCCTTCGCTCACCAGCATCTGCGTGCCGCCGTAGCTGCGGAAGTACAGCATGCCCTCGGAGCCCAGGTCCTTGAAGACCGGCATCGCGAACGTGTACGGCTGCGGGCCTTCGAGCGCGAGCACGGTGTGGCGTTCGGAGACGACCGGCGTGGTGATGCCGGTCCACTGCTCGATCTGCGTGGCCCAGATGTTCTGCGTGCTGATCACGGTGCCGGCGAGGAAGCGGCCCTGGTCGGTGGCGACGCCGATGACCTGGCCCTGCTCAATCAGCAGCTGCTGCACCTCGACGCCTTCGATGATCCTGACGCCGCCACGCCGCGCCGCGCGCGCGAAGCTGGTCGCGACCAGGTAGGCGTCGGCGAAACCCGCCTCGGGCTCGTAGCCGATCAGCGCGGCGTCGTGCAGGTCGGCGATCGGCAGCAGCGTCTCGGCCTGCTGGCGGTCGAGCAGCCGCACCTCGATGCCCTGCTGGCGCTGGCCATCCAACGCGGCGGCCAGCGGCTTGAGCTTCGGGCCGTCGGGCGCGGCGATCAGGTAGCCGCACTTGACGAGGCCGCTGGCGGCGTCCTCGTCACCGAGGTAGTTGCTGAAGTCGGTGAAGACCTTCCACGAGTCCTGCGCCATCGCGACGTTCTCGCGCACCGAATAGTGCGTGCGCAGGATGCCCGACGACTGCGAGGTGGTGCCGGCGCCGATCTGCGTGCGGTCGAGCACCAGCACGCGCTTGGCGCCGAGCCGCGCCAGGTGGTACGCCACCGAGGCGCCGATGACGCCGGCGCCGATCACAATCACGTCGTAGGTTTGCATGCGGGAGCGCTTCCGGTTCGAGCCAAAGGGGCTCAGCTTAGGAGCGCGCCTGCCATCGGCTGACGACAGAAGCGAAGCTCATGCCCATCCCCAGCATTTCTGATGCCGCCTTGCGCGCCGACTGCCCCGGAGGCAGCGCCCGATGACGCTGGCGCGCCCGCTCGACCTGCATGCGCTCGAGGCTTTCGTGATGTGCTGCGATTGCCAGTCGATGACGCAGGCGGGGGCCCGATTGGGCATCACGCAGAGTGCGGTCAGCCAGCTGGTGAAGAACCTCGAACGCGACACCGGCACACTGCTGCTCGACCGCGACCAGCGCCCGCCCAAGCCCACCGCCGCCGGCCGTGCGCTGCGCGAGCAGGCGACCGGGCTGCTGGCTCACGCGCGGTCGGTCTCCGACCAGGCACGCTCGGGCGCGCCGACCGAAGGCACGCGGCTGCTGCTCGGCTGTGTCGATTCGTTCGCGGCGACGGTCGGGCCGTCGCTGATCCGCGCGCTGTCGGGCCGCGCCCGCGACCTGTTGATGTGGTCGGGCCTGACGCCTGCGCTGACCGAGCAGCTGATGCGCCGCGACATCGACATGGCCATCGTCACCGACGCGGTGGTGGCCGACCCGCGCATCGCCGTGCAGCCATTGTTCTCGGAGGCCTTCGTGCTGGTGCTGCCACGCATCGCCGCGAACAGCACGGACGGCGGCGATGTCGATCCGCCGATGGACCTGCACGCGGCCCAGGCGCGCTGGCCGCTGATCCGCTACAGCCTGCGCTCGGTGATGGGGCAGCAGGTCGAGCGCTGCCTGCGACATTTCGGCGTGCAGGCGCCGCGCCGCTTCGAGTTCGACGCGACCGATCCGCTGATGAGCCTGGTCGCTGCCGGCCTCGGCTGGGCGATCACGACGCCGTTGTGCCTGCTGCAGTCACGCCATCACCTGGGCGATGTGCGGGTGCTGCCGCTGCCGGCCACCGCGCTGGGGCGCCGCGAATTCTTCCTGCTGTGCCGAGAGGGCGAGTGGCAGGGGCTCGACGACGAGATCGTGCGGCTGACGCAGCAGGTGATTGCGCAGCACACCCGGGCCGACGTGGCGCGGCTGATGCCGACGCTGCCGCCCGAGGCCTTGCAGGTGTCGGCCACAGGGCGATCCGGCCCGGCTTGACGGCGCGCGCAAACCGAACCAGTCTTCGCACGGACCGATCGTCCGCCCCACCTTCTGGCACCTGCTCAGCATGACCCCCACCGACGCCCTTCCCCCCTTCCGCCTCGTGCGCGGCACGCGGCCGCTGCTGCTGTCGATCCCGCACGTCGGCACGCACATCCCCGAGGACTTGCGCGGCGACTACACCGACATCGCGCTGCAGTTCGCCGACACCGACTGGCACCTGGACCGGCTGTACGAATTCGCGCACGCGATGGGCGCGTCGGTGCTGCAGGCCACGCACTCGCGCAGCGTGATCGACCTGAACCGCCCGCCCGACGACCAGAGCCTGTATCCGGGCCAGGTCACCACCGGGCTGTGCCCGACCGAGACCTTTCGCGGCGAGCCGCTCTATCGCCCCGGGCGCGAGCCCGATGCAGCCGAAACCGCGCGCCGGCTGGACATGCACTGGCGGCCGTATCACGACGCGCTGGCCGCCGAGCTCGATCGATTGAAGACGCTGCACGGCCGTGTGCTGCTGTGGGACGCGCACTCGATCGCGAGCCGCCTGCCCCGCCTGTTCGACGGCCAGCTGCCCGACCTGAACTTCGGCACCGCCGACGGGGCGAGCTGCGCCGACGCCCTCCTCGATCGGGTGACCGCCCTGGTAAGCGGCAGCGGCTGCAGCTCGGTGATCAATGGCCGCTTCAAGGGCGGCCACATCACGCGGCATTACGGCCAGCCGTCGCAGGGCGTGCACGCGATCCAGCTCGAGCTGTGCCAGTGCCTGTACATGAACGAAAGCGCGCCGTTCGAGTTCCGGCCCGAGGTGGCCGCCCGCTTGCAGCCGACCTTGAAGGCGATGCTTGGTGCGGCCGCCGATGCGGTCGTGACACTCGCGCCCTGATGCGACGGTGACGACGCTGCGCACCGCCCGGACCCGGGCCACCCACGCAGCCGTCATCAGCGCCGCGTTGTGGCTGGCGGGTTGTGCAAGCACCCCGTCGGGGACTGCGCCCGCGCCGAGCCCCGATCGGCCAGCTGCGGTGACCCCGCCGCCGCCCGACCGCGACGGCCCGCCCGCCACACCGCCGCCGAACCTGTCCGCCGTGCCCGATGCCGAACCGCGCGTCGAGCCGATCAAGGCCATCGGCGCCAACAAGCCTTACGAGGTGGCAGGACAGCGCTACGCGCCGCTGTCGGCCGACGCACCCTACACGCAGCGCGGGCTGGCCTCGTGGTACGGGCGCAAGTTCCACGGACGGCCGACCGCCAGCGGCGAGCCCTACGACATGTACGCGATGACCGCCGCGCACCCGACGCTGCCGATCCCGAGCTATGCGCGGGTGCGCAACCCGGCCAATGGCCGCGAGGTGGTCGTGCGCGTCAACGACCGCGGTCCGTTTCACAGCAGCCGGCTCATCGACCTGAGCTACACCGCCGCGCTGAAGCTGGGGCTGCTGGGCGGCGTGGCGATGGTGGAGGTCGAGCGTTTGACGCACGAGGTGATCCGCACCGGCTCCTGGCGCCGCAGCGCACCCGCCCCGGTCGACAGCGTCGTCACCCGCGAGGCCGCGCTGCCCTGAACCGAAGGCGAACCGCAAAGCGCGATTCGCGCTGGCATCGACCCAGCGGTTGCGCAAGTCGCGTTAGCGACGCACGCAAATCAAGCAACGCCGAAGCCCGGGTCTCCCGGGCCGACGGTGGCGCCCCCTGGGGGCAGGAGCGCAGCGACTGGGGGGCCCTACTTAGCCGTCGGCATCACGAACTCCGCCCCCTTGGCGATGCTCGCGGGCCAGCGCTGCATCACGCTCTTCTGCTTGGTGTAGAAGCGCACGCCCTCTTCGCCGTAGGCGTGCATGTCGCCG